>CAZZAX010000025.1:46115-51475 GCA_964653075.1 uncultured Pirellulales bacterium | reverse complement strand
TCCTACATTCTACAGATTACCTATTTTGAGCGCCAGAAAAATTTGTCACACCCTTATTAAAATGCATTATTTGATAAAATTGAGTAAAACAGGAAAGCGTATGGGGAATATGAAACCCTCGCTTTACTTGCCCGGATGTAATTTTTGGCAGGCACACCTGTATAGATATCCACGAAGCTACTTACATGGAATCGATTTGCTTTCAATACCTAAATCTTCTAATAAACACAGAGATGGTTAGATTGAGTGAATGAATTAGTTTGGCCTTCGTTGTTTTATATATTTGTGTAGATTGAAACCACACTTGAAGCAACGCTGGTTTTTTTCGTCCCAAATAATATATTCAGCACGACAAGCAGGGCACTTCTTAAAGATTAAATCCGTGCAGATTTCCGGATTTCTGACTAAGGCCCTAATCATGTATGTTTGCTTGCTTGGCATCTTAAACACTCCTCCCAAAAACAAGCCCGTCGGATTCACCTATTAACATTTCCTGCAATTACTTAAATACATGGGGTTCTATACGGATTTTATCCTGAGTTTTGACCATACTCTAATGTGGATGTTCGACTAAATTAGCTGGCATCATTGCTCATGTAAGCTCCTCCCGAGATAAGATTAAAGCTCTAAGAAAAAATGATCCTCCTGCCATCTGATGATATATCGGCTATTTCTGTGACGGATTTTACTTAATTGGCTTTTTTTCAGACAATGCTATATTACATGGATTATATATCCTGTGTGTTACAAAGCCATTCGAGCGTTGCGTCGAGAAAGATTCTTAAACAGCTTGATGTTTAAAAATGAGAAGTTAGTAAGACTGTAGTCTTGTATTAAATTGGTGTACGACGGTGTGTTCGTCAACCTTTATTTCGGTGATTTCTCTCTTTTGAGCCTGGTTTACTTTTAAGGTTGTGAACAGGATGCCAGCAGAACGTCCGATAAGCTCTTGCCTTTAGCTGCATGTTTTTTTAGTCAATTTTTCTATTTTTCAGTTCTCCTTATTGGTTTTTGTGTTGAATTCATGTCAAGGTTGTGTAACTTATTTGGGGGACATAACTTAAGTATAGGGTAGTATGCAGGAATATAAATTTCAACAGTTTACAACGATTAAGGCTTTACAATAATAGAGGAAAAAGCAGCTATAGAAAAAAATGCGATTTTGTCTGTTTTTTCTTTACATTTTACATCTTTTTTGGGATAATATATGTTCTATATTATGGAGGGCCCATAAAAGGATATTTGGGTAAGAAAGGAACAGACAGACATGACATTTCTTCCATAAATGTGGTTTATATCAATCGGGTAATTAAGCGAGGAGACAGAGTTTTGTTTCTTCCCGGAGAGGAGGAGACTTAGCTGCGTAAAAACAGACAAGTTTTTTTCTCTCTTCGGCAAAGACTGGAATTATTATGGATTTAAGGAGGATACAAATGAGTTTATTGAGAAGTACAGCGATTTTAACAGTAACGTTATTTTTTTTCATAGTGACACCGTGTCTTGCTCAAAGCTCCACACAACAAGAAGAGAGAAAAGCTGAGTTGGAACAGGTCTTAGAGAAACTCAGAAAACAAACAGAAGACAAAACATCTTCGGCAGGATTAACTTTTGTGGAGGAAGCAAGCCCGCGATTTTTAGTTAAGGAATTACGGATAAGTGGAAACACCCTGATTTCAACAGCAAAGCTGCTGGAAAAGCTTCCTTTAGCCTATATTCCTGTACAGGAAGATGAGACGGCTGTTGAGAAAGTCTATGATTTTCGAGTCTTGCGGGACATCATTCTGTATCCTGGTCAGGAGCGTGAAGTTTCAATAACAACTATACAGGGCTTTACTAATTTTATCTTGTCGGTATATCAGAAGGAAGGTTATGCCGGCATCTACGTGTATATTCCCAAAGAAGCTGTTCAGGGAACAGCTTTAGTAGATAAAATCCTGCCGATAAAAGTTTTAGAAGGCAAAATAGCAGCGATTGCAGTAGAGAGATTTGATTTTGACCGGCAAGAGATGGAAAAAGGATTTTTAAGTGAACCCGTGCTGAGATTATGGTCGCCCGTCAAAGAGGGTGAGGCAATCCAAAAGAGAAAATTGGACGATTTTGTGAAGTTGCTCAATCTCAATCCTGACAGGTATGTTTCCGCGGTTATATCCAGAAGTGCTGATCCGAATGCTTTGAATTTAACTTACGATGTTTATGAAGCAAATCCATGGCACTGGTACTTACAGGTGGATAATTCCGGCACGGAGGAAAGACAATGGAGTCCGAGATTAGGTGTAACAAATACGAATCTTACAGGCACGGACGATAGATTTTCTGCTATGTACCAAGCTCCATGGGAGTCAAGCATTGATGACAATTACGCTTTATTTGGAAGTTATGATTTTCCCGTTCTCACGCCTCGACTTCGGTTCAACTTCTATGGCGGGTACAGCGAATTTGATATAACGCCGCAGGGAGGTCCATTTAATTTTCTTGGCCGAGGCTCATTCTATGGAGGAGTATTAAGTTACAATGTCTTCCAGATGGATAAATGGTTTGTTGACGTTACCGGCTCACTAAGCCAGGAGAACAGCAAGGTCACACCTGCGCTGGGACTGGCAAGCGATGTAGATATGGATTTGTGGGGTGTGGGAGTCAATATCCACCGTTCGGATGATTTATCAAACACATCTCTGACATTTAACAGGGTTGAGAGTATGGGCGGGAGCAGTGAAAGTGAATTTACCGCGGCCCGGTTGGATGCGGACCCTGATTTTATCATTTATAACTTTGGCGCTTCTCATAGTCAGTATCTGAATACCGACAAAATTAATCGAGTTAGTGGTTCATTCCGATGGATAACGTCCAGCGAGAGACTGGTCCCTGCAAAAATGACAACCTTTGGAGGGTTCTATTCCGTCAGGGGTTATGAGGAGGATGAAATTGTTGCCGATGGCGGTATGCTTATATCAGGCCAATATGAGTTTGACCTTGTCAGGCACGGCGAATCCCTGGAAAATCGCGAAGCCAATTCAGAGGGAACACAAGAGAGCAAACCATGGCTCAGAAAACTGGCCCCATTGGCCTTTATTGATTTCGGCCGGGCTAAAATAAAAAGTCCCGTCATTGGTGAGCGGGAAGTTCGGGAACTCTGTTCAATAGGCGTAGGTACGATTGTTGAAATCGAGGATAATTTTAGTGCAGGCATATATTACGGCTGGCCCCTTCGGGGAACTGATGAAACCGATACAGGTGAGGGCCGATTAAACTTTAGCTGTGTGTACCGATTTTAATTCCAAGCGTTTTGTCCACTAATCGCAGGTGGGATAAATATACTATGTGTAATTTAGTTGCTCAAAAAAAATGAGGAGGCACTATGGGATTCTCAAGAAGATTGTCAAAAAGACGTTATTTTAAGCACGCTGTTGTTTACTTTCTGACGTGCTGTATGTTTTTTAACACGTCACTTCCGGTCGTCCTTGCCGGGCCCGAGGGGGCACAGGTTGTCAACGGCCAGGTTTCGTTCCAGCAAAGCGGTTACAATACCACTATAACGGCTTCGGACAAATCAATTATCAACTACAGCAGTTTTGATATTGCGCGCCCTGAGGTTGTTCAGTTTATCCAGCCCGGCAGCAGTGCTTCGGTGCTGAATAGGATTCTCTCGGCAAATCCGACGAATATTAACGGAACTCTGCTGGCCAATGGCAGGGTTTTCTTTGTTAATCCTGCAGGTGTGTATATCGGTACCGACGCCAGAGTTAATGTAAACCAGTTGGTTGCTTCAGGCCTGAATATAACAAACTCCGATTTCATAAATGGACAATATAATTTTGCCGGTGGTAACGGCTCGGTGGTAAATAGCGGCGATATTTCCGCAAAAGAAGTTTATCTGATCGGCCGGCAGGTTACAAACTCCGGTAACATAAGCTGTCCGGACGGATATGTAGTGATGGCATCCGGGGACAGAGTATTCCTCGGCGAACCTGGCATGGATGTTGTGATTGAGGTGGATGCGCCATCTGTGCCCGAGTCGGCTGAGCCGACCGAAGGTTCAGGTGTTCTCAATGAGGGCACTGTTGATGCTGCCGGCGGTACAATAGTGCTTGCAGCGGGGGATATTTATTCACAGGCAATTTCAAATACGGGCTCCTTATCGGCTTCGGTTGAGACTGGCGACGTCGGACAGGTAAAACTCACCGCCGCTGAGGGAACAGTTATAAATAGCGGCTCTATTGAGGCAAAAAGTGATTCCGGCAAAGGCGGCACCGTGCAGGTGCTCGGTGACCGCGTAGGTTTGTTCGATGCCGCAGAGATAGACGCATCCGGCTCTAACGGCGGAGGAACGGTCCTTATTGGCGGCGATTATCAAGGCAAGGGAGAGGTCCCCACCGCCTCACGAACCTATGTCGGTGAGAACTCCACCATTAAAGCAGATGCTACAGAAAACGGCGATGGCGGCAAGGTCATCGTATGGGCTGATGAGATTACTGCTTTTTATGGCGATATCAGTGCACGTGGTGGGGCTGAGGGGGGCAATGGAGGCTTTGTTGAGGTTTCAGGTAAAGAGAATTTAGGCTTCTACGGATATGTGGACACATCAGCCCCGCAGGGCAAAATCGGAACTCTTTTACTCGACCCAACGAATATTATTGTTGAAACTGGTGGTGGTGATGGTGCCAGTGGAGGTGATATTTTATTTGCTGACAATCCTGTGACAGACCCGTGGAATGTTGATCCAGCTGACCTGGTGTTGACTGCGACGGACCTTATTTTACAAGCCCATGATGACATCACTATTACAAACGCACTGATTTTAACAAACTCTGGCTCTACGCTCACCGTTCAGGCTGGTGACGACATTTTGGTTAATGCGAATCTTGGTACAAACGATGCTGCCATCAGTCTAACGGCAAATGATGACGGAGCGACACCTGTCGCCCATGACGGGACTGGTGACATCACGATGGCTGATGGTACCGTGATTGATGCTGGTAATGCAACGATAACCTTGTCAGCAGAGGGCGATATAGCTGTTGGTCGATTGGTAACAACGGATAATACGGCCACTGCAATTGATATATATACAACTAACGGTGCAATAATAGACGCTGGTGATATAGGTGGTGAGGATATTGAGGCTACTGGAGCTAGCGCGGTGGTTACGATGCGTGCTGAGACTGGTATTGGCAGTGCGGATGATATTGAGACGAAAGTTACAACGATTTCCATCGACAATGACACTTCTGGCGATATCAAGATAGATGAAACCGATGCTTTGAGTCTTGGCGCATCTACTATTGCAGGCAATCTAAGTATTACAGCCGGCGGCGAGATCACGCAGAGTGGGGCCTTAACTGTGGCCGGCACCTCGAGCTTTA
>CAZZAX010000025.1:0-46015 GCA_964653075.1 uncultured Pirellulales bacterium | reverse complement strand
TGATGATCAAGCCATAACGTTAAGTGATACGGGCAATGCTTTGACAGGTGCGGTAAGCTTCGCCACCCAGACTGCTGGAGGTAACACGGCGCATGTAGCCATAGATAACGGCGATACAACTTTGGATTTTGATGCTTCAACTATAGCTGGCAATCTGACAGCTACTTCAGGCGGCGAGATCACGCAGAGTGGGGCCTTAACTGTGGCCGGCACCTCGAGCTTTACCACAGACGCTGATGATCAAGCCATAACGTTAAGTGATACGGGCAATGCTTTGACAGGTGCGGTAGACTTAAACACTTTAGGTACAGGTAATGCCACGGTAGTTAATTCCATCAGTGTTGACCTTGCGGCATCGAATGTCGGTGGAAAACTGGATGTGACAGTCTCAACGGGTGATTTGACCATAAATGGTACCGTTTCGGCCGGGGGTGGCTATGATATGACAGCAAGTCTTGGCGATGTGATTTTTGCAGCCAACGGTAAAGTTACAGGTGCAGCTATAAGTAGTATCGAGGCTACGAACGGTAGCATAGCGAATACTGGTTCTGAGGAAGCAATAACTATAGAGACAACCGGTGCCGGAAGCAATCTTACGTTTACAGCAGATAATTCCTTAACGAAATCCACTGAACCATTGACGGTAGTAAGTGGTGGTGATTTGATTCTAAATGCACCTATTGATAACACAAGTACTACAACCAATTTGAGCTCAGCGGATAATCTTGATATTAACCGGAACATCAAAGATGCAGCATCTATTTTAGCTCATAGTGGTACTGACGGAACAGGTGATGTTGCTTTCGGAACCGGTGTTACACTTGATGCTCCTACAGTAACATTGTTGGCTGGTGATAAGGAGGGACCCGGCACGACAGCTCTGGTAGATTTGCTGAATAATACGCCGACCGTAGTAGCTAATAGTCTTACAGTTCGGCAGGACGGCCAGATGGGCACTGAAGATGACCCGATGACCGTGCTCAATGAAGATGATCCGTGGAACCCGAATGTCACCAACAACTCAACTATTGACCTGATGCTACAATCGGACGAGAGTTCGATCTATACAACAACTGCTGACAGTTGGCAATCCATAACTGCTACAGCTCAAAGTGGTATTACACTTGAAGGCTCATCGCATATCACCACGAAAGCATTGACAACGACAACTGGTAACATTTCTGTACATTCAACCGCTGGGAACTTGATTTTAATTGGTGCGGTCAACGCAGATCCTGTTTCCGGTGATTCACTCGGTGGCGGTGTAGAGCTTATTGCAGATACCGGCAAGATATATACACCTGGTGGGGATACTCTTAATGTTGCTATAACCGGCTACTCAGATGATACAGGTGCAAACAACACAGGAGTTACTTTACCTGCGGGTACGGGCAAGGCAGCAATTGTTATTAGGACTGAAAAAGATTTAAAGTTGGGCTCAACGGCTGCTTTGACGGCTAATGGATCGTATGATGATAGCGTGGCTAGTGGAGTTGATGACCGTAAGAGTGTTAATTTCGTACTTGATGGTGATCCTATAGATATTGCAATTTATTTGGCTAGTTACGATTTTACTTCCTTAACTGGAAATAATATTGATGTTGGCTCAACGGTAACAATTAATAACAGCCCTGGAGTCGGCACATTGGTTATTGATGCGCATGATACAGTGACATTTACTAAATATTTTGAGGATTCGTTGAAATCGGCTGCACAAAACAATGTCAGGAGAATCGAGGCTGTGTCACGAATCTCGGAAACTCTGGATATGGCTATAGAACTTGAGACACTACCTCATGCAGATGGTCCTGACAATCTTGCAGACGGGCTTTTCAGTACCTACGGAACATATGTATTACGTGGGCCGGCAGTATTAGCAAAGATATTGGGATTGTCCAAAATTGTTCCGCTGTCGTTACCCAAGCCTTTGGATCCGCAGGATCAGGGTCAGGTAGAGATCGAGATTGAAAATGTGCAAGAGCTTGGACTGGGTGATAAGCCGGAATTGGCTGAGGCTTATCCACCCTCGCTTGATACCGACCTGAATCTGGACAAGGCAGCCCAAAAACTTTATGGATTGCTGCCTATTTTGAGGGATAGCAGCAGGATTACGGCTCTGAACAGCATAGTTGTCGATACCTGGCAAAATGTAAATCAACCGCTTACTCAGGAACAAGAGGCTGTAATTGCTCAAAGAATCGGAGCATCCACTGCCGGACCATGGGTTGCTGCTCTGACGGATTACGCAGATATTCTAATGAATATGGTCGGCCGCCCCGAGGCAGAATCTGTTCTTTGGATTATGCAAACCTATGTAATTCCACAGTCTCAACAGGGATTAATTCAGGATCAGACGGTAGCTTTCATTGAAGCGCAAATTTCAGGTATTGGTGGTTGAGAAATATTGTCTGCGACAATATAAAAAAATAATAGTTTGTGGATTGGTTTACCTGGCCGGCACAACGATGCGAAAACCGACATCGCAGGCTGTTTTTTTGCTGAATTCTACACTGTAATTGGACGGATTAGTAACGTATTTTGGCGGAGCCAGGCAGGAGCCGCCACAAATTACGTATAGTGTGCCATCCTGGCACCATTCCCAAACGTTCCCTATCATATCGTAAAGGTCCCAGGCGTTGGTGCTTTCAGCATGATCGACCGGCCAGGGCGAGCCATATTTTTTTTCTTCATGGGCGGTTTGGGTTGAGTCAAGCGGTGTTTGTGAAACAAAATCTTCCGGTATAGCTCCCACCGGGGCGGGGACCTTTTTGGCAACGAGTTTTTTTAATTCGTCGCTATTTATAAATGTATTATATTCATCCGCTGCAGTTTTCCAATCACCTCCTCTGACATGGGCGTAGACAGGAATCTCCTGGTTGTTTGCCCAGGGTGGTATACTGTCTTGTGCTTCACATGCGTATTTATGCTGCGAAGCTGTTGGTAATTGTCCGTTAAGCCATCGGGCATAAGATCGCGCGCCGCTATAGGTCACCCAGGTCACAGGAATATCGTTGCTTCCTTGAGTTACGTTAAAACTTTTACCGTTCCATGTTATCTTACAGGAACGTGCCGGATCTTCATATTTACTTGAGCTTATCAGTTCATTGTTACTTTGGTCTTTAAACAGATTGAGCACCCCAATACCGCTGGGTTTTACAGCGGATATTTTTTCCATGTATAGCCGATATTGAGCGTTTGAAACTTCTTGTGCAGCCATATAGAATGGCTCAGGATTACCGGAGCCGGCCGGGATAAATCTGAGTATTACGCTTGGGTCCATCGTCGATCTGATGTATCTGGGCCAACCCGCGTTTTTCGTGTCATTCATATCGATTGTATAAAAGAAGTCCAACCATCCTTTCTGTTTTTCATTGACAGCTTTCCTTATATCCTCCCAGCCGGTTTTGAGTGTGACAGGCATTTTATTTTCAACATCAAAGATGGGTTCGAATTTCGGGTGCAGGTTATTAGATGCAAAAATCAGTTGCTTGTTTTCCAGCTCTATGCGGTTACAGTAGTCTGGTTTGAGACTTCTCTCTATTTCTAAAAGTTGTTCCCAATAATCTCCGGACTTATCAATCCGGTCTTTGTACATGTTGATAGCAGGCAATGATTGTATGTTCTTGATTGTTAATCTGATAGCATTAAATTTACTCTTGAGAGTCTCAAGCTTACCAAAAGATTCATCGGCCTGCTTACGAGCAAGCTCTTTGTCAATAAGTCCCTCAATCTTGTTAATTCTCTGGTCCCAGTCGTACTTAGGGTTCTCGCGTGGATCCGGTTGAAAAATTTGATATTCTTTGATTTTTATTATCCAGTCGTAGAAGTCGTTTTTTGCCAGAGAAGTTTTATCATAAATCGGACTTTCGTCTTTGAAAAGATCTGTGCGGAATTCCTTCGGCCAGTTCGGATCGGTTACAAAATCTTTAAGTTGTTCAGCAAGGACTTCAAGAGCAGTTATATCATTTATGTTATCTTCTGTTGGCTGAAAGGTTTCGAATGCGATAAGTATTCTATCCTGGAAGGCGTTAGTTGTGATTGTAGTCTTATAGCGCTTAATATTTGCCTTCTTAAAGACTATTTCACGTTCAGATGCGATTTTGTCAAGAATTGTGAGAAGCTCCTGCTTGCGGTTAAATTCTTCAATTTCTCCAAATTTTATCTTCAGCTTATTTCGAATTTTTCTCTCATTTTTTAAATCGTCAGGTTCGGCGGGCCACTGTGGATCTAAAAGCTCACCAAGCTTTAACCAGGTGGCATACACTGCTTCGGGGTGTGATTTATCTTCGAGAGCCATGCCTGCAAGTTTCTGCCGATCATTGGATTCTTCGATTTCTTCAAGCCTTGCGATCCTCCCGGTAAGGTTTTGGAAAGTTCTATTGATCGAAGATTTTTCGGCAAAGATGCCCGTGAAGACTTTTGCACGCCTTAGTTTGCTGTACAACTTGTCGAATTCACTAACGTTTTTGACTGTTAATTCGTCGTCGAGTAGATAACAAGCTTTGAGTTTCTTGTGAACTTCATAAAATGAATTAACAAGAGTAGCTAAATCGGCATCATATCTACGAAATGTGTCTAACTCCTGATGCCATTCCGGCTTGAAGCTTTCAGGATCATTTATATCAGGGACTTCATCTGCTGGGAATTTGCCTATAATCCTTTGGAATACGTTCTCCCTTTCCTCATAGTAGCCATTTTGCAAATCAATGTTATTAATACTTATGCTCTCAAGTAAGGGAAGTGCTTCAGCAAAGTTGCGATCCAGCCTTTTCGCTAAGTTATTAAGTTTATTCAGGCTTTCCCAAACTTTCTCCGTTTTTGGCCGGACTCCCACAAGTGTAAGGCGATCATCCTTTTTTAGTTTGTTTGTCGTGTCATCATCGAGGATGTTTTTGCGTCTTTTCAGCCAAGCATTGTGAATTGCTTGAGATCCTATTATTTTCCATTGTAATACTTTGTCCAACCATTCTGCTGGAGGGACAAGCTTGCTAACTTCAAGATCAGCTTTATTGGCAATATCACGAAGATTCTCCTTCCACGAGTTAAGCTTTTGTTGGACCAGTTTTTCATCTCTCACAATTAAGAAAATCCCCTCATTTTCAAGGTTTTCAGGCATGTTATCGAACTTGTCCTCGATTTCTTTGAGTTGTGTCTTTAAGTTGCCAGCGATTGACTTAGTCGTAGGCTCAGCTTCAAGAAATCTTATACTATTACCCGCGTTTTCAACCGTTATATTCCATTGCTTTTTTACATCCTTACCCTCTCTTGGGTCCTCTATTCTCTGATATTTCTTAGCCAATACGAGCCAATCGTCAAAGGTATCTTTGGACACTAAAGTGTCAGCACGATACTTCAACTCTGAGTAATTAAGATCGTTGTTGAAAAGCTCCTTAACAACTTTTTGCCATTCAAATGTAGCTAGTGTATCGGTTAAGCTATTTATCTCTTCAAGTTTGAGACGGAGGATATCCAGATCGGTTTTTCCACTGAGGATATCAATATCAGCAGAATCAAGTTTTGAATTGATATAATCAGGAAATTTGGCAAGAACTGGATCGCCGGTGTCAATGATTTTGTTCTGGTTCTCGTTCAGGTGTTGCCATTTATCTGTAATAAAACCGGCGAGTTTGTCGGAAGAAATCCTTATCTCTTTAAGTTTTTCAGCAAGGGCGTCCAGATCGACAGAAGCAAGTTTTGATTGGATGTAGTCGGGAAATTTGGCCAGAGTTGGATTGCCGGTATTTTTGATAATTTCCTGGTTATCTTTTAGTTTTTGCCAATTATCATTGATAGAGCGGGCTAGTTTTCTACTCAACTGCTTTCTATTCTGCAATTCATCAAGTAGTTTTTTGCTGACATTGTTAACGTCCGCCCTGGTGTTAATGTCAAGAACTATAGCCGGTTCTTGCTTAATGTAATTACTAAAACGGGTAACAAAGGGGTCTCCTGAGTTCGCGATGATTTTTTCATTGTTTTCGATCTCTGTCCAGCAGGACTTTATATCACCCAAACTGGGCTGAAGTTCGAGGATTTTATCCACATGTTCAGCAATGTTCGGATCGGGTTTTATATCATCGACCATGTTTAGGAGATATTTTTCATGTCCTTGCCAGCCTCGGCTTCCGAACTTTTTCGAGACTTGTTGTATCTGAACCAGCACAGGCCATTTCCTGTATTCTTGTTTATCCATTGGCAGGTTGGGATCGTTAAAGAATCTAAACGAGTTTGGTTCGGATTTCAGGTCAAAGAAGCACTTGACAACTTCAATTGCTTTAAGTGCATTTTTGGTTTCTTTGTCGTAAATCCTGACTCTATTCTCGTTTTGAAGTTGTTCGATAGTCTTGTTTTTTAAATCCCGTTCCAAAAGTCCGGCTCTTCTTGAGACATAATAGGGAAGGGATGCTTTTTCTTTACCTTTGATGTTTTCGACTATTATACTCAAGTCTGGACTGCCTCTCCAGCGTTTTTCTCTGTCATTTTCTGTAGGCCCTCCTAATTCGGTTCGCAGTTTGTCGACCCAACCGAAATATTCTGTCAGCAGATGATTCCAATCTTCCATTTCCGCGGCCTTGCCGGAAGACATGGTCGACTTTATACAAATTATAGCGGCAACGGCAATAACTAAAAAACCTGCAGCGATAAGCAGGCGAGGAGTTGAAAGGACCGGTTTTATTTTTTTTAATCGAGCCAGTTCTTCAATGAGTATTTCAAGGGTTATTGTGCCTGGCTTCATGTGAGAAACTAACAACCGGTTGCACAGGCTTCTCCATTCTTGTGCCTGTTTTCCCAGTTTGGCCCACTCCTTTGTGTCTTGTGCTTGCCAGCCGTCAACGTTAGGCGAAGGTCGGTGTATTACAAGTTGATAAATAAACTCGGCTATGTCCCGCAGATCACTGTCCCAGTGCACCGCCGTATCGATATGTTCATTTGGCAACGGATCAGACAATACTATTGTGGTTTGCGACATATCTCCTTTGCCGGCAATAAGAATGTTAGTGGCTTTAAGGTTTCCATGTGGTCGCCCGCACGCTTTTTTCAGCTCGATCAAGCCTTTAGTGACCGATTCAATTATCTTATGAAGAGCCTGCGTGGAAAGTGCTATATTACTATCAATGAGTTGTTGAAGTGAGCGGTCGTATTTATCGGTGGCGAAGAATGCACCATCGGGGATTGAACCGAATTTGTGAATGGGAGCCCAATATTGAGCACCACTAACGGCTGTTTTTTGCTGGACTTGAGCGCTGTTGAGAAACAGATCGGACTCGACTTTTACTTGCTCTGTTTCCAGCAGGAAAGTGGATGGCTGAAAAACCTTAATGACGTATTTTGCTTCAGGATTCTCAGCAGTCCGACCACTATAGAGTACAGTAAATCCGCCACGATGAAGCTCACGAACAGTCTGATAGCGGCCGAAGCTTGCCATACATTGCCTGCTTTCTTAGCCGAAAGGGAGAAGTCTCACTCACACTTTTGAGGAGTTAAGCAGACAATGCCACCGCTTTCGATATTAATGTTAATCTTATCTTCGAAGAAAGGCCAGCATTCTGAGTTCAAAGCAGGTATTCGTAAACGTCTGGCATCGGCATTACCGTCTACATCCTCAAAAATACTGGGCAGGTCAGCCAGAATAAATAAGTATTCGGTTTTCCTGTTTTTCCATATACTCCGGATGGGGTCTTTTTTATCGAGTTCTTGCTGACAGGGTCCTTGCCCGAACTGCATCACATGCGTATAGTTTTTTGCACTTCTTCTCAACTGGTTTTCGGGCTCCCAGTATTTCGTCATCGATTCCTTGTCCCAGCGTTCCTTGTCGGATTTATTGACTCCGACAAGATGTACCTCCACTGACTTTTGGCAGACGTCATCTATTGCTTTAACATTGACTATCCGAACTATCAACGGATTACTCGGACGGCAACCTGCTCCCATCAGACCTATCATAAGTAATCCAACCAATTGACTTTTCAACAATGTTGTTTTCATAGTAAACTCCTAATGATTTCTCAATTATTTGTCCAACATTTATTTAGTTCAACAGCGTTACCAAAGGTTATGTATTGCCCACTATGAACGCTCATCTATGTGAGGTAACTTTTGATCACAGTGGAGATTTCCTGATTTGATTTCCAGTTTGTTACAATCAGGCTGCGGGTTTTTAATATCAAATTGTCCAAATCAGCAATCGTTCTTTCAAAAATCTTATGAAGCCCGCCCGGTTGGGCATCGCCGTAATCTTTGCACACGGTGTAGGTTCCTAATCCGGGGAACATCCGCAGGATAATAGCTAATGTCGTCCACCATAGTTCAGATGGAATAAAACTAAAAGCTTCGTCAGAGGTGATCTTATCGAAGGTTAGATGGTGAGGACCTAACGACTCAAACCATCGTTCATCTTTGTTGAATATATCAGTTATAAGCATTTCAAGGCTGGTAGATTCGTCATAATCGACCGCAATTTGCCGTGGAAGACTTAATATTTCATCAAGAACAACAGGCAGACTGTTGGTATTATCGACAAGAAGAATCCTTAGGGCTATAACAGCCAGTGAGTATAGGTCACAGGGACTGCTCAAAAGTGGTATAATCTCAAATAATACCTCAGGTATAGGTACCCCTGTTGCAGAGCGTAAATCCGAGACCTTCGTATCATCCATATTTTGAGCTACTGTTCTAAAACGCCATTCGCCGGGCGCCATTGCTGAATCTGCTTCGAGATGAGCGTAAAGATTTATTTCGCCGCAGGCAAGATTAAGTCGAAACCAGACAAGATCATTTCCTGCCATGTCGATGCGCTCGTGGGTTGTAAACGTACCTTCAATAGTTGTAGTATCACCGGCGTCAGTCAGGATTTGGCGTATGCGAACAGATGCACGTCCTTTCGTTGGCAGAGAGGTAACAAGCGGACGGTAGATCGAAGTTCCGCCTTCAAGTGCCGGTAAAAAGTATTGTAGGTCGCTCCCTTCTATTGCCAGGGGAATCGCATCGCCCGGATCGCTAAGCACAGCCCTGGCAGTCCATAAAAAAGGCAATCCACATCCTGGTTCTCCAAGCTTCATTTGCACGTTTTCCGGACTAATATTGAGAAGCGGCCGTTGAAGATGATATATCATAGAATGGACTGACGATACCACATCGGCAAGTAATCTAAGCTTCAGGTGGAATATTTCAACCAATCGATCGCATCGGCCGTGAGTTTCCAGAAAGAGACGGCCATCGACGTTCAAAACAGTTTCATCCTTCCTCAGTGCGTTTAGCTCTTCACCGAGTTCGAGTATAGATCTTCCGTGTTTTAAACCGTCCCATGCGGCTCCGCTGAGGATATCGATAAAAGTTTCCAGCCTAATCGGGAAATGCTTCTTCACCATCATCAAACCGGCTCCCTGGTTTAACGGAATCGTCTGAGCGGGATTGCCGTAAATCTCGGAAAGCGATTTTGTCGAGGTGTTCGTTGGTGCTCCGGAAGTGACGGGTATGAATTGTGACTCCACACCTGATTCCGGAATATACAAATAACGATGCGATGAGCCGGCATAGTTTGCCAAATTCTTTTGCTGGAGCAGACCTTCATCAACACACAGTTTCCACGGCATCCCCGAATTGGTGTCTTTTGGATGGATTGGTGAGCCAGTAGAAATGTCCAGGAAAGTCGGTAGCGGATTTTGAGACTCCCAGCCGGTTTTTATTATTGCTGTTCCGTCGAGATGTTCAAACGCCTGAGATTGTTCATACCAGCGATTATCCAGGATGGTGTTTGAAAGCGACTGACAAGCCGCCGAGGCTGTATTAATGAGGGACTCGGTATTCTGAATCCACAGTTCAATCCAGTCTAATACCCGGCTGGAAGCGTCGATGATGCATCCTAAGAATACTTTAGCGTCGATTGTATCCCGAAGCACAACAAGGTGACCGCCTACAGGATCAGGTTTGGGCCTTACAAGAGCGCAAATCTTGAGCGTCGAAGTCTTTTGGTCCTCGGCGACAGGTATAACAATATAACCCTCGGGCACCTTTGTAAAACCACTGTTTGGATTGGAAAATGTCACAGGAAACTTGCCTTAATAACAATCAATTCAATACTTTTGTTATAATAAACCACATATCAACGTAAGAACAAGTGTCTTTTCAAAGGTGTAAGTTGATTTGAAACAAATTTTACAGACTAATATCCTGCTGTCAAGTGGAATTCGATATTGCAAAAGTGGTTTTTTGGTGGTAGCATTTAGAACCTAAAAAGCAAAAGACAACCCATATTGAAAGAATCCTCCGGCCGGCCGCCAGGGAAGATAGGAAACTCCATCCACCTGAAACGCCCAAAGAGAAAGTCTCTGAAAAGCTCCTGTCTAGGTTTAAAAAATATATGGGTAAAGACACATAGCCCTCAGGGAATATCTGTTTTTATTGTCCCGGGGTCGTTGATCGAGATGATGCCTGCCCACGTGCACATGCACTTGCTCGTGTTGTTCAGCGCCGGTTGATTGCCGATCATCACCGTTGGAGAGCCGGGCGCCCATGGCGCGGGTATGACCGGCACGCACGGAGCAGGAGTCGGGACCCCGAGGGCTGCTGACGTGGCCGCGATCACGGCCGGGTTTGTCGGCGCATTGCACATACCGAAGGGTGGGATATTCACGACCGGTTTGAAGTCCATGATGTTTGCCGCAGGCTTGTTCTCCGCCATTACCCGGTTGACCGGCAGGACTATCAGGGACGAAGGCGCTGCGCCGAAACTGCACTGCATCATCGCGCCCATGACTACCTGTTTCGCCATAGCAGGATACTCCTCTATCGATACTGTGTTACATCAATATTGCGTCTTTGATTAAATTATATGATAATTCCCTGATTCGTCAAATGCTACATCGTGCTTCCACTCTCAGGTTCTCTGAAACGTTGATATCATTGTGAACGGCTCGGTAATCCTCGGCCATCCAACGCCGAATCCGATTATTTCACGCACCTTTTTCATTGTCTTTCGTCACGACAAAAGCCCATCTCTGCTCCCTATTCAGTGGGCTTCAGCCCGTATAGATGCTTGTCAGTAGCAACCCACATCAAGCCATTCTCAGTCAAGATTGGTGCCGTCCGCAGTATCTCGCTCGGAAAACTACATAACACTTTGCGTTGCCCCTCGTTGTCAAACGTAACAATATCGGCTCCATCTGAAACCAGGAGCTTGTTGTCACCAGTTATCACAGCACCGGAAAAGGCTTCTGTGACCTTATAATAGCCCTTTATGTCTCCGGCAGGCCCGATAATAATAATGGCCTCTTCCACAGGGATGTACACGGAATGGTTGTACGCGACAATCGGCGGCTGGAATCCACCCCGGCGCGGCAATGGTAACGATAAAGAGACTAACCTCTGTCCCTCCGGTACGAGGAGCCAGAATTCGTGTTTTTGATTGGCCTCCACGATTAGGTAGATGCGACCTTTTTCGTCCAAGCTCATGGCCAACGGGTAGAATAAGCCGGAAATCACGCGTTTAATCTTGAGTTCGATATCCATAACATAGATGCGGTCCTGGGTCGCTGCTGTTAGAGTGTCACCAATAATAGCTACCAAGAGCACAGGCGTTTTTCGCAACAGCGTTCGTACTGGTTCGACATTCGATGCAAATCCATCCTCGACTTCCACGCGCTCACCCAAATCCAGTACTTCCATAACAGCTTCTGGGGCTGGCGGCTGTACCTCTGGGCTGTCAATAGGTACGAGAATCTTTTGCCCAATCCCAATGAAACGGCCTTTGCGGCAAGCCATGAACGTACGAGTGTGGCTGTCGCCAAAGATCGCATCGAAGACAAAAGCCGCTCGTCCAGCCGAAAGGTCATACGCTGCGAAAAACGCATTCTCGTCCACTAAGAAGAAACGCCCTCCGTCCGCGTCAAGTATGATATCACCGGGTCCATTCATGCCCGATGCCATAATGTCGCCTTTTTTTGAGAACAATCCCCATCGCCCATCACACTGGACCACAATCCGATCCTCGGTACACATCAAAGCGAGTGGATTAAGTCCTCTCGGCAACTCCGCCGTGACCGCTGTGCGCCAAGGCCCTGAAGGTGCCATCGCAACGAGACGCGAGTTTAATTGTTCGTTAACATAGCGGCGGTTTACCCGACGCTCATCGCCAGTAGGGGAAGTGTCTGGCCCAACTGTTATGCGGCCTCGCATATCTGTCACTGGGATAGTTGCTGGCTCCACAACCTTTACTTCTTCTTCCAGTAATTCATAGAACTGCTCGTCCATTCTTGCTACCTCCATATTCGTGCAACCACCTACGATCGGCATAAGTGTTGCGAGGATAATACATATGGGATTCATCATGGCTTCGTATTCGCTACGTTCACATTAGTCAGGACTTTCTCAACTATGGGCTTAATATCGTTTGCTGCCAAGGCGTTGTTATTATCTGCGAGGCCCAACATAACTCGAAACTTGGGGTAGAACTGGTTTCGCATCAGGTTTTGCCAACCTGGAGTCGTAAGACGACAACGGAGCGTCAACGCCCTATTTGGCGCAGCGCCGCCCCACGTGCTGATCTGGGTCGGACTAGTGCGGTCCTTCAAGTCCACGTTGAAATGCGTGCCCCCAGTCCAGGCTTCGATATTCACGAGATGTTGGGCGTACTTTTGAGCACCGGTCTCTTTTCCGGGCCCTGGTGCGCCGGGATCGTCCTTAAAGCTCGGCCAGTTAGCCGTCCCAGAAAATGTCTCTACAATAAACCGCAATTGAAACTGAATAAGACAGCGTGTAAACGTGTACTCCTTAGTATCCACGGTAATCTTGCCAGTAGCATAGAACTTGTTATTGCATTTGCTGCTAATGTGTTGGTCGACAACGCGCAACGCGTCTCGGATTTTTGCATCCGTGGTTGTATACAGCTTCCACTTGGTCTTTACCGCAACGACCAGGATTCCGTCGAAGACTTGGCCAGCACAGCCAGCCGCATTCGGATAAACATCGTTAGCGGTAGCATCTTCGCCTAACCGATAAAGATAAGTGTCGAACTTGGAACGCGCAGCGACGTCAATGCCGTACTGGACATTATAAGGCCAACCAGCGTACGTCTTTGAAGGTGCATTAGGGTGCTGTGGCAACAAGAACTTATCGTCGTTTCTATGTTTCAGTTTGAAATCAACGCCGCTGACGTGACGCACCCATTCCGCCGCGAACCAGAACTTGCGGCCACGCAACTTCAGGTTCGTTCTCATTATCGCTTGCTTGTCATAAACGAACGGTATACCGGGCACGAGGTTGGTATAATCCAACTGGTCGTAGGAGCAGTTGCTCCACCGTTCGCCATAGTCGTCCGGTTGGGATCCAAAATGGCCGTATTCATGTGCTGCCGTGAATGTATCCGCGTGACCGTGCGCACCCGTCGGTTGATAATCATCGGTCTTCAACATGCCCAGCCCTTCCCTACTATTAACAAACTGGCGGGCATTCGGGTCGCCTGGAGCCCGGATCTCAAACTTGATGTGACTTCGTTTTTCCACTGTGTTCTGCATGAAGTAAAGGAGCTTCACCTTGAGCTTCTTAGCGCCATCCGTTGGCAGAAAGCTTGTCTCTCCACCGTGGGCATCACGACCGTTCCAACGGTCACACACATTCTTGGCGAGTTGGTTGCCAAATGCTTCCTTAGTCATACCAACTGGATTGGCAACGAAGTTGTAACAGACCCGCATATACATCAGGCACACAGCGACTTCTTTGTTATCGTCACTCTTGTCCACGTCACAGCAGCGCAACAGCGCCTTATCAAAACGTCCAATACCAGACTCCTGATCGCCCACTTTGGTGTACGGGTGGCAGAACTTCTGTTCATACAAAGGTTGCATTGCGAAGAACGGTTCTGCCGTGTTAGGATATTTTGTGATGCCAGGTCGCGGATCGACCACGGTACCAGGCTTGTGGGCGTCTATCGCCGACTCCACCCATCGGACAGCAGCCCTGACACCAACCAGATGATTAGGGTCTGCGTTGTTATGTTTGGTTCGCTGGTCTGACACATCATGGAGATTTCCCTTTGCGACGACAAGTCGGCACCAGTTCGGGTAGTCCGCTACGTAACTTGACTTGACCGTTATACGGCTGTAATCATGCGCTTTATTTTTCAAGTCATGACGATATAAACCATCCGGAGAGTACCATGTGGAGAGTGAAGGGCCAGCGGGCTTGGCAGGTAAAGCCATAGAGCGTGGTGGGATTGGGGGCGGCGCCGGTTTTTTGTGGGCGCTGTGCGTAGGTGGGTACGGGGGAAGCGGTGCAGGCGGTGGTGCCCCCGCACCAGCGGCCGGAACGGGCGGCTCAGGAACATTCCAGCCGGAACCTTGGAATGTATTGATAAACAACGCCAGCCGATCGTTTGGATTGTTGGCGTCCTCGGGATCATTATATGTCCATACTACTGGATTAAGGTTATTATCTGTCAGGATCATGTCATCCAGCGAAAAGATAAGGGGATAATCTTTATCGAAGCCACGATAGTACACTGCTTCGAAGAAGTCCTGGTCGTCAGCATTGTCTGACAGCCGGCAGAAGTAGCGGGTTGAACGCCATTCCTTCGGCAGGTCGTAATACCGAAGACGGTCGGCACACGGCAGGTGGTGCCCGTCGGGATTGGTATCGTCGAGCTTGGTGAATTCCCTGCTATCCTTGGCGGTGGATTTGATGAAGCGATGATCGTCGTCGGTCTGAAACCGAAGCATGGAACCATAATTGGGATAACCAAGGCTCTTGTTGTCATTCTTTCGACGGACAATCCAAGGTAAGCATTGCACTAATTTTGTATCTTCATCTCCAATGGTCCAATTACTGAAGGTTATAAGTTTATCTACAGGTGGTGTCTCCTGGGACTTGACATTTTCCCCATATCCTTCAAGGGGAACCGGCAGGATGCTGATCTTCTCATTGTTGTGGTCGGAGTGTCCGTAGTAACGGTCGAAATACTCAAATCGGATAAATTGCCAATGGAGGTCGAGGCTTAATGTTACGGGTGAACCCTTCTTTCCGACCTCGGTCTTAATATCGTCGATCTTATCAACTTTGTGGTCTTTAAATGTATTGGTGCCGGAGATTTCCCAGTCTGCATTGTCCCAGGTAAAGTCACCATGTGGTAGTTGGAAAACCCGCTTCCCTTGATTTATTGCTTTTCGCAAGTCTGTATCTGCCTTGAATGGGTCTTCCTCCTGAAGATACTCCTGAGTTTCTTCTTTGCCTTTTTCCTCACAAACAACGAAGGCACGCTTGGGTTGTTTGAACGCCAGTTTGAACCACTTTCTTCTGCGTTCTACTTCCATGTAGGGTTTTGCGTCGTCGCCTTCCTTGTCATAGACAAGACCGTCTTTACCAACGACGGCATCCAGATGTTCATCGCCGTCAAAGACAAGCTGAAGAGGCATTTTCTCGGGGAAGATTCTGTCCTTGCTCTCCGGGTCCTTGAACTGTAGTTTCAGATATACCCGGAAAATAGGAATTACTCTGAATACAAGTTCATACGTGCTTCCCGATTGGATGGAAATCTCTTTGGTCTTTTGCTCATCTTCCGGAATCCTGTAGCGTTCTTCGTCCTCCTTTGAGAAAGATATTGTTGCACTGTACTTCCCCGGTTCAACAGGATCATGTACAACAGGTTCGTTTTCCGTGGTTGTCTTTTCCGGTAGCGCATTTCCCTGAGCGAGAACATCAATCTTGACTTTCACCTTCGGGATAAAACGGCTTTCGTCGTTCTTGTCGACTACTTTTATGTTTAAAGTAGCTTTCTTTACATAGAAAATTACTTCTTTTGTCTCCCCTGACGATATTCGTGTTCCTGATGTCGCTGGGATTTTGTAAACTTTTGCATATGTACCGAGTGAGGTGATTGAGATCTCATAGTCGCCAGATTTTATTTTTTCGAAAATCACCCAGCCGTCTTTGACTTCTGGTGTTTGGCCGTCCCGCTCATCCCGGCCCTTAATATGAATTTTGACGCCTTCGAGAAACTTTTCTTTGTCACCCTCCATTCTCAGCACTCTGATCTTCAATGTGCTTAAAGGAAGAACTTTGATGACATGGATCGGGCAGCTTCCCAGACTGACTGTTTCTTGTTCCTGTTCGGGCTCTTCGAAATCATCTGTCATATGCCCTGGCAAAGTCACTCTTATCGTGTAGGTGTCCGGCTCCAGAGGCTTAAAGAGCGCAAGACCGTCATTACCGGTCTTCTTGTTGAAAGGTGTTTTCCCCTGTATATCGACTATGGCCTCTTTGACAACACGCCGGTTATCTTCGCGTACAACGACAACCAGCAGGCCGGTTTCTGCAAGTGGACATTTTTGCTTGGACTTGCCCGTGCCTTTACGTCCAAAACTTTTTTTAACCTTTTTAAGTGCTTTTTTTAGCCAGTCCACGGATAATCAATCACTTAATGAGAAATTAGTGTTTTTTTACGGGAATCCGTTCAGCCTTCCAAACGCCGATAAATCAGATCCATTTTCTCCCGTTGTTTTAAGTCCTCTTTTGTTAGAATTCTCAAAATCCAGTTGTTGCTTCTTTGTTTTTCAAAGTCACGGCCCATTCCCACCATCAAATCGATAAAAAGAGCCACTTCCCGTTCTTCGGTAATCTCGTAACCGGAAGCCCTGTTAATCCCCTCTTCAACCAAATCACGCATTTCCTGTTTGTCCTTGTCCTTGGTCTCTTCGGGAAACAGTTCATATACGTGCACGAGCATTTTTTTTATGAATAGATCCAGCATTACTGCTTCGAGAACTTCCATCTGTTCTTTTCGAATATGTATCATTGTTTATAGGACCTGTACCTGCGATATTCCCCGCAATTCTGCCGGAGGTATTTTTTGTTTTTGAAGTTTTCTGTCGTCGAACCAAAACCGCAACACAGACGAATCCTCGTCTTCGGTAATATAATTGCCGACCGGCCCGAAGACAATCTTTATTTCCTCGGCATTGCAGGTCGGCAGATAAACCCTCAGCACACGCGGGTCGTAGTAGCGAAAATATATAAGTTTACCATCCGGGTCATAGACCATCAAAAACCTGCGAAAGTGCCCGCGCAGCATGCGGATATTAACTTCAGTCGGAGTTATCACAAAGATGCCCCAATGATTGCCCCAGCCTTGCTCGCAAACCAGCTTTGTGAAGGGGTGGTCATATTTCAGTTTCACCAGATACGGTGCGACTGCTGCCATGTCCGGCTCCTGCTCGCCCCGGTACAGGCAGATGTTTTCCGGCTCGTGCTCCCACAGCACTTGGGGCAACTCCGGCACCGAAGCACCATCGAGCACGGTGTAAACGTTGGTCTCGGGCTGCGAAAACAAATATTTGATAAGTGACTGAGCTACAACTTTTTCGTCCATCAAATTCTTCCCAATCTGCCGACTCATTAGCCGGCTTGCTGTTGGCTTGCCGCTGCTTTTGCACACTGTTCACAGAACGGCGTGCCGTCTTTTGCTGCCTCCTTCATCACCGTCGCCTGCGGGCTGAACTTCACCGGCGTGGGCGGTTTTGGCGCTTTTGGCGCTTCGGACACCTGGCCGGGCTCTGCGGTGTCTGCTTCTTTGGGTTCCTTGGGCGCATCGGGCGTACAGCCCGCACCTGAGCCGGCAGCTCCGCCGCTATTTATTTTTACAAGCGTACCTGAGATTGAAACCCCGGCTGGGCCAAGGTCAACGAATGAACTGCCGGCCTTGATGCTCAATTGCTTCCCGGCCTCGATAATCACCTTCATTCCGCCCTTAATATGAATATCGCTTCCCGCTTCAAATCCATAATTGCTGCCTGCTTTTTCCTGTATATCTGAGCCAGCTTCGATAGATATTGTGCCGTCTATCTTTTCGTTTTGGTCTCCCTTAACCTTCAAATGCTTGTCGCCGCCGACCTTTTCGAGTTGATCTTTCTCAACAATCAGATGCCGTTCATTGCCGATATATTCTTTGAAATCGTTTTTAACCCGAACATCCTCATCTTTTTCAGCGTGGATGAACATCTGCTCCTCGCCCTTTTTGTCCTCGAAGCGGATTTCATTGAAACCACCGCCGCCACTACTGGAGTTTGACTTTAGGGTCGATTTGGTTTTGTCCGCAGGCAGTTCATATGGAGGCATAGCCTGGCCGTTATAAACCCGGCCTGTTATTATGGGCTGGTCGGGATCACCCTCGAGAAACTCAACGATGACTTCCTGGCCGATACGGGGGATATAGATAGCACCCCATTTTTTACCGGCCCAGGCCTGTGAAACCCTGATCCAGCAGGAGCTGTTTTCGTCGGCTTTGCCGTAGCGGTCCCAGTGGAACTGCACTTTTACGCGGCTGAACTTATCGGTATAAATCTCCTCGCCGGAAGGGCCGACAATCATTGCCGTCTGCGGGCCGGGAATTGATGGCTTGGGAGTAATGCGGGGCGAGCGAAACGCCTGCTTGACGTCAATGGCGGTAAAGCTGCATGAATAAGCAGAATCGCCCCCTTGCAACCCTCCCGGATTAAGAATGTCAGACTGAGCGCTATAATTTGCAGAAGTAATCAGGTATTTTTTATTCTGGTCTGTAAGGGGGTGGTTGCTGAGGGTAAAAGTGCAGCCGGTGCAAATACCCCGGATGTCAGATACGGCCGTGATCACTTCATATTGGGCGTGTAGTTCCTGGATACGTTTCTTGGCATACTCTTGTCCGTCATTAGACTCAATATATTCACCAGGATAATCATAGATTTCAAAATCTGCTGCTTTATGCTCACGGGACACTTTCGCTCTTGCTTGCAGATCTTTTTGTGTGTTCTTGAAGTCAAAATCATTCAGGGCGTAAAAACCCGGCTGAACACAAGTCTTCAAAATCCAGTCGGAAATATATTTTTCGTCGCTGGCTTTAAGATCGGCTGGCTGAAATTTGAGTTTATCGAACTCAGGGTAAGGCTGATGTGCACTTGCTGAATCGGCCAGTACCAGCGAATGTTTACCGTTCTCATGCTTGAAGAAGTAGTATATGCCCTCTTGCTCCATAAGCCGGCTGACAAAATTAAAATCGGTCTCACGGTACTGCACGCAGTACTCCCATTCGCGGTAGCTTCCGGTAAGAGCATCCTCAAAGTCGGTGAATCCGTGGTCCTTAAAGACTTGTTTGATGATATCCCGCACAGTTTTTTCCTGGAAGATGCGACAATCGGCCGTTCGGGTCAGAAACCAAAGCCAAGGCACAACAGTTGCCCTGTACCTGTTAAGTTGAAGAGTTCCCAATGTTTGTGTAAAGCTGCTTATGAAGCCGTTGAAATAGCGAACTTTATCTTTAGGCAGATTAAGCCGGAATGTCACATTCTGTCCGATTATGTCCGAACTTTTTATCTGTTTTTTTTCACTGGCCAGCTCTAACTGGTATTCGAACGGTCTGCTAAGCTGCTCGGTTCCAGAGATGCTCACTAAAAGAAGCACATCCTGCCCCAATGGGGTCTCGATCGCTATCTCTCTGTTTTTCTGGGTTATTGCCATTATCTATTGTCCTTTTTACCGGCATCCGCCGGCAAGCAAGGAATCATGTTGTTAGCAGGCGCAGGGTCACTTACACCCAC
This sequence comes from uncultured Pirellulales bacterium, assembly GCA_964653075.1. Classification (GTDB taxonomy): domain Bacteria; phylum Planctomycetota; class Phycisphaerae; order Sedimentisphaerales; family Anaerobacaceae; genus NIOZ-UU13. Next base: position 26,462 of record CAZZAX010000025.1, on the reverse strand, counting down.
AACGCCACGGTACCCACGGTTGCTTTATTGCTGAACAAAGTTTTTTGATTTCCAACCCACTAAATATTCCAGTAGCTCATATATCTTAATCGAACGAATAAGTGAAGTCGCTCTTTTTTGCTCCGATATGCACGCGTTTTGCTGTTTTTCCTTCCATAAGTCTGGTCAGTAATTCCTGGCCTATTTCCGGAAGCAGAGTATTTGTCAGGATGGAATCGACCATTCGAGCCCCGCTTTCAACATCGGTGCACCGGTTGGTAATAAGGTCTACGACCTTATCATCATAACTGAAAGGTATTTTGTGGTTTTCCTGCGTACGACGTCCAATTCGGCTTAACTGCAGGCGAGTAATAAGTTTCAGTGTTTCGTCAGTTATTGGATAATACGGCACGACAACAAGTCGGCCGATAAGGGCTGCCGGAAAGACCTTCAGCAAAGGTTTGCGAAGAGCTTTACATATACCTTCAGGTTCTGGCATCAGCTTCGGATCTTTGCACATGTCCATAATCAGGTCCGTACCGACATTGCTCGTCAGGAGAATGATTGTATTCTTGAAATCAATCAGACGGCCCTCGGCATCTTCCATCCGGCCTTTGTCGAATACCTGGAAAAATATCTCGTGTACATCGTGATGAGCTTTCTCAACTTCGTCGAGTAAAACAATGCTATAGGGACGCCGTCGCACCGCCTCAGTCAGAATACCACCTTCGCCATAGCCTACGTATCCGGGAGGTGAGCCTTTGAGCGTTGAAACCGTATGGGCTTCCTGGAACTCACTCATATTGATAGTGATTAAGTTATTTTCACCGCCATATAAAGCTTCGGCCAAAGCAAGTGCCGTTTCGGTCTTGCCTACACCGCTGGGTCCGACCAGGAACATTACTCCAATCGGCTTGTTGGGATTTTCTATGCCCGCGCGGGACGTTCTTATGCGCTTGGCAATCGCTTCCAGTGCATGGTCCTGCCCGATAACGCGTTGCTTGAGAGTATCTGATAAATTCAGAACCGACTCGATTTCATTCTTTACCATTCCGCCTACCGGAATCCCCGTCCAATCAGCAACTACCGAGCCGACAGCTTGAGCATTCACGCATGGAAGAATAAGCGGCGTTTCTCCCTGCAGATTGTTGAGTTGTTCCTGCAGCGATTTGAGTTCTTTAAGCAATTCTTCTCTGTTTTCTTTATCTGAATCTACTGTTTTTTCTTGTTTTTCCTCGGCAGGGCTGCTCGTATCGTCCTGAGGCATACCCTCAGTTTTCTCGATAGTTTCTGATGTTTCTTTTTCGGCAATCTCTGCTTGTTCAATAGTACCCTTGCCACATTTGCGTAATCTGGCGCGAATATCTAAAATAGCCTCAACCAACTTTTTTTCCTTTGACCAGCGTTCTTCCAGTTTAGTTAATCTTTCACTTTCAGATTCAAGTTTTTCAGTAATTTCAGATTCACGCTTTTTATGGTCAATGCCTGTTGCAGTTTCCCTGTCGATGATTTCCAGTTCCGTTTCCAATGCTTGGATTCGCCGACGGCAATCCTCCAATTCGGGCGGTACCGCATGCTGGCTTATGGCAACTCTCGCACATGCAGTATCTGTCAGACTTACAGCCTTGTCGGGTAATTGACGTTCGGGAATGTATCTGTGAGAAAGATGGACCGCGGCATCCAGGGCCTCGTCTAATATCTGAACTCTATGATGCTTCTCAAGGTTCGAAGCCACTTTTCGCATCATCATTAAAGCCTTGTCTTCTTCGGGCTCATCGACTTTTACTACCTGGAATCTACGGGTAAGCGCAGGGTCCTTCTCGATATATTTTTTATACTCCGACCAGGTAGTGGCTGCAATGGTTCGTAACGTGCCGCGAGCTAATGCAGGTTTGAGCAAGTTCGCGGCATCTCCTGTACCTGCTGACCCGCCGGCTCCAATGAGAGTATGAGCTTCATCGATGAACAGAATAATTGGTTTGGGTGAGCTTTGAACCTCTTCTATAACCTGGCGAAGACGGTTCTCAAATTCACCTTTCATACTGGCACCGGCCTGAAGTAAACCTACGTCCAATACATGCAGCGAAACGTCCATAAGCGATGGTGGCACCTCTCCCTGGGCGATACGCTGTGCAAAACCTTCAACAACTGCCGTCTTGCCAACTCCTGCTTCACCTGTCAGGATGGGATTGTTCTGGCGGCGGCGCATCAGAATGTCAATTATCTGACGGATTTCCTCATCACGACCTACAATAGGGTCCATATCCTCGCCCCGAGCCTTTTCCGTAAGGTCCACCGAAAACCTCGCCAATGCTTCCTGTTTACCCATTGCTGCTGGTGCCATCTCTCCGGTACCGCCAGCGGTTTCTGTTTCTGCCCGGAGAGAAGAACCATCAGTTGCTTTGAGCGTTTCTTCGGGCGAGCCGCCTACGATTTTCGAAAAATTGTCTGTTAACTGCTCGAGTTTAATCTTGCTGAATTCGCTTGATATACGCGTAAGAACATTCTTAAGACCGCTGGTTTTAAGGATGCCGACTATCAAGTGACCTGAACGAATCTGAGATTCTCCGAACAGCAGGGAACCGTAAACCCATCCTCGCTCTACAGACTCTTCAAGATGAGCAGACAGGTCTGAAATCGATGTAGATCCTCTTGGCAATTGATCCAGCTCCTCGGTCATGTCCTTGGCAAGTCTGGAAGGGTCAATATCAAAGTGCCGTATAATACGGTGCATATCTGAATCCGGCTGTTTTAGAATCTGGTGCAGCCAATGCAATAATTCAACGTACGGATTGCCCCGCAGCTTGCAGAAAACCGTGGCACTTTCGATGGATTTATAACACAAGCTGTTGAGCTTGCCAAATAGAGATGCGCGATTGATTTCAGCCATTTCCGTAACCTCTCAAAGAATTGGTATCCTTATAGTAAATCGATACTCCGCATTAGGACCTCTTTCGTCAGGTTGCTCTAATGTTTGCTGTTATCACATGTATTACAAATTACTTAACGAAAATGCTTTACTGTGTCAACATTTTTTTTCGTTTAGTTGTCCCCAAAAAAAATATTATAGATAATTTCCTTTTTTGTTGGAAAAGTCCGCTAAATCGCAACAAAATGCTTAAACATGCCCAATTTTGTAAGGAGTGCACTTTTGTGGCCGAATTGGATACTATAACGATGTAGAAAGTCTGATAGTGACTTTTTTATAGACCAACTTCGTAAGTAAGCCTGTAAACAGCAGCCAAACAGGGCAGGCCTAATTTGAAGCAAATTCGTGCTGACCTTGGCGTGCAAAATCATAGCCGTATCGTTCCATTTGGCAGGGCAGGTTTCATCATGCTTAGCTAATAAAGAGGCCAAGAAATTGCCAAGTCTCGGTTTTTCCAACCGACCCATTCGCGCTCATTATGTTATGCGTTATAGAATCTTGGAATTTTGGGCAAGAAGTTACAATGGGGGTGTTCAGCTTAGAAGAATTTGAGTTGAAAATCTCCCACCCCGTCTTAGTATGCGCGACTAACATGTAATGAAGCAGCGGGGGAGCGCCTGCGGTTGTTGGTGTTTGGTACAAAGTGATGATTGCACAACTGCCAGTCGGCAACGTGCTGAGCTCACCGTCTGGGATCTTAGTTCCCAATGCCTCTATAGCCTTCAGCATAGTATTAAAGCTCTTTTCCAGTGGGGTGCTGTTATTGGACGCGAAGGTACGCGCTGCCTTCAATATCTTTAGTTTGCTTCCCGGCATCTTGCCCGCAATTTTCCACGGATTCGTGTAGGCGGGATTCAATGAAGAAGCACCAGGAGGACTTGTCCAAATTGTTAACAAAGGTGATGATCCATCTGTCGTTAGGAATTTCACCCCGGTGTAATTACTCTGTGCCTTGGTGCGGAATTCCGGTGCCCCGTAGTAATGTTTTGCTTTTCTCATCTGCCAATGCGTAAGGCTCCATGCGCCACACGAATTACCTTTCTGTACATAGTCTCCGTCCAGAACCTTATCACTCAGCCACCTCAGAGTATTGTGGTACTTCTTTTCTGTGGCGGTGGGCAAGCTCTTTATTTTAGTTCTTAAGTTAGTGAAATCAGCCGATTTATCAAAATTGAATTTTTCAAGATACACATATATCGGATCAAGTGTAGACGCCTTCATCAATCGAGTCCGTTTCCATGGTTGAATATATATCATCTTGAAAAGTTTTATCGACTCATTGTGAGCGCGTTCGGCGAACTCCTTCTGTAAATCATTTTTCAGCGGAATATTAGCAGACATCTTAGTTTAGACCTCCCAAAAAAAGTCGGCTATCTCTAAAGGATTCATAACAAGTGGTCGGCCTTATCATTAACACATCTGTGATATTACAATCCGAAAACCACCTATTTTAATCTAACATAAGTTAAAGCACATTCAGCGGCGGCAAATTTTACACCTACTACAATAACAAATATTTTTCCTTGATGATAATAATTAAAACGGCATGGGTGTTCTCTCCAGGTGCAACATACCATGCTGCAATTACAATTTTGGCCCGGATGTCCCCAAAGTCAAGAAAAAATTACATGACTTCTACTTTTTTTCCAGCATTTGCTCCGGTTTGCCCGCCGTCGCAAGCGGGCAACGCCGCGGTCATGTTCTGCTACAGGTGCTGTCATCCATTGCATAGTTGAAATGGCCACTGCCTTATGTGTGAACTTGTGGCAGACTGGGGGAAAAAAAATTAAAATAGCTTGACAGGATGTTTTGATTGCCATAGAATCACGCTCAGTAGCAAGTAGGTGGGCGGTGAATACTCAGTGCAGATAGTTCACAGTGGCTTGTGGCTTTTGTTTTGTTTGATATGTATTTTTTCCGAAGGTGAATGTGATGTGCATTTGGTTTTTTGGTCTCTTGCTGAAAACACAGCAGCAATATTGCTTATGGCCAAAAGTGGGTTCTTTAAGATATTAATTTGGCGGGATATACCATGGCGATTGATATCGAAAGTTTGCTTTCCGAAGTGAATGCTGAGGCTCCCTGTGGCGAAGACCTGTCCTATGATGCCTCTTTTCTGGCTCTCGAAGCCATGTTACGAACCAAGACCGGCGGAGGAGTTGTGGCTGGTGTGGAAGAAACGGCAGAAGAGCCAAACTGGCGGGAAGTTCGTGAAACAAGTTCCGAACTGCTAAAACGCTCGAAAGACCTTAGAATTGCGATGTACCTTGCTATTTCCCTTCTAAAACTGGAGGGTGTACACGGCCTGCGCGACGGTTTATCGCTGCTCGGCGGGTTGCTGGAACGTTTCTGGGATAATCTTTACCCACAACTTGATCCGGAAGACGATAACGATCCGCTTGAGCGTATAAATATTTTACAATCGTTGTCCCCGACTTCGGTAAGTGTGTACGACCCGATGAAATTCAAGCAGCGGCTGGCAGAAGTCCCGCTTTGCCATTCGGCCCAGATGGGCAGCTTTAGCCTTAGAGACATCCAGATCGCAAAGAGAGAAATTACGGTTTCAGATGACCAGAGAGCAAAAGCTTCGGATATGTCGGTAGTTGATGCGGCGTTTCAGGATACCTCAACGGATGAACTCCTGGCCACATCCCAGGCCGTAAAGGAATCTATAGAACATATCGCTGGAATAATGAGTGTTTTCTCTGAACGTGCTGCTCAAGGCCAGACTCCGGACGTTAGTGGTTTCCGGGCAGTTCTTGGAAATATTCAGAAACATGTACAGGATTATCTGGCAAAGCGTGGACACGGCGAAGCTGTCGCAGGGGAAACAATAGCAATCGGTGGTGTGACGGAGAAAGGTTCAATATCACTTTCGGGTGATATCCGATCTGCCAAGGAAGCTCTTTTGGCCCTCGATAAAGTCTGTCAGTACTTCGACCGTCACGAACCCTCCAGTCCGGTCCCTCTGCTTTTACGCAGGGCTCAAAGATTAGTTTCAAAAAGCTTTTTGGAAGTCGTTAGGGAATTATGTCCGGATGGTATGAGCCAGGTTGAAATAGTAGGTGGCGTTAGCAGTAGTGATTCCGGTGACGAATAGTCCGATTAGTTACCCATAATCTGTTGGTTAATGCCGACGGTGTTGGGGCTAAATATTTCTTTTGAAGAAAGGAGTAAGCATGGCAAAAAAGAAGAAGAGTAGTCAAAAATTCATAGCTCGTAATCGAGCACCCCGTGTGCAGATAGAGTATGATTTGGAGTTGTATGGTGCAGAGAAAAAAGTCAATTTACCTTTCGTAATGGGTGTGATGGCGGACTTGTCTGGTAAGCCGGAAGAGAGCCTGCCGGGTGTCGCAGATCGCAAGTTTCTTGAGATTGATGTCGATAATTTTGACGATCGACTCAAAGCAATGAAACCACGGGTTGCTTTTCAAGTACCAAACACTCTTACCGGCGAAGGCAATTTGAGCGTTGATATCAGCTTTGAAAGTATGGATGATTTTTCACCGGCAGCAGTGGCGCGTAAAGTCGACGCTTTAAACAAATTGTTGCAGGCTCGGACGGAATTGTCAAACCTCTTATCGTACATGGATGGTAAAAGTGGTGCCGAAGAACTCATGGCGAGAGTCCTTAAGGACAAGGCTCTTCTCAATGCCTTGACTTCTGCACCGAAACAGGAAGCTGAACCTGCTGACACTGGTAAGGAGGAACAATCCAATGGCTAAAGAGAAACAAGAACAAGAAGCTCAGGCTCCTGAGGCAGTGGCAATAGAACCAAGTGAGTTCGACTTACTCCTTAAGAAGCAGTTTAAACCGAAATCCGACCGCGCAAGAGAGGCCATAAATTCGGCGGTGAGGACTTTAGCGGAACAAGCGCTTTCAGAAACAGCAATCATTTCCGAAGACGCAGTCAAGTCTATCGAAGCGATTGTGGCTGAGATAGACAGGAAGTTGTCCGAGCAGATTAATTTGATCATGCACCACGAGGACTTTCAGGCGCTCGAGGGTAGCTGGCGAGGTATGCATCATCTCGTAAATAATACAGAGACGGATGAAACACTGAAGATACGAGTGCTGAACATCCCGAAAAAAGATTTGGCAAAGACTATTAAGAAGTACAAAGGCACAGCCTGGGACCAAAGCCCGCTTTTCAAGAAGCTATATGAAGAAGAATTCGGTTCACCTGGTGGTGAACCTTATGGCTGTCTCATTGGTGACTATTCTTTTGATCACAGCCCTCCGGACGTTGAAATTCTTAATGGTATGGCCCAGATTGCCGCTGCAGCCCACGCACCGTTTATAAGCTCGGCCGCTCCTACTTTGATGAACATGGATTCCTGGAATGAACTTAGCAATCCTCGGGATCTGGCTAAAATTTTCCAAACAGCCGAATATGCCCCATGGCGGTCCCTGCGTGAATCTGAAGATGCTAGGTACATTGGCTTAACAATGCCGCGATTTCTCGGCAGGATACCTTACGGGGCTAAAACGAATCCTCTCGAGGACTTTGATTTTGAAGAGGAGACGGCTGGAGGCCAGCACTCAAAATATCTTTGGACGAATGCAGCATATGCAATGGGTGTGAATATTAACCGTTCTTTTAAGCAGTTTGGATGGTGTGCAAATATCCGTGGAGTTGAGAGCGGTGGAATAGTCGAAGGACTTCCCTGCCATACCTTCCCCACAGATGATGGTGGGGTGGATATGAAGTGCCCAACGGAAATTGGTATTACAGACAGACGGGAAGCAGAATTGGCGAAGAACGGCATGATGCCGTTATCGCACTGGAAGAACGAAGATTATGCGGCCTTTATTGGAGCCCAATCGCTGCAAAAGCCCACCGAATACGACGATCCTGATGCAACGGCAAACGCAAACCTTGCGGCAAGATTACCATATCTGTTTGCGACTTGCAGGTTTGCACATTACCTCAAGTGCATCGTGCGGGATAAGATCGGGTCTTTTAAAGAGCGCGAGGACATGGCGAGCTGGCTTAACAAATGGATCACTCAGTATGTTACCAGCGATCCACATGCATCAGAAGAGGTCAAGTCGAGGTATCCTCTTGCAGCGGCAGAAGTTGTAGTCGAGGATGTAGAAGGGGACCCCGGCTATTACTCTGCAAAATTCTTTTTAAGGCCACACTACCAGCTCGAAGGATTATCTGTTTCGTTGCGGTTGGTATCGAAGCTACCATCAGCCAAGGGCGGCGGATAATAGGTAAGAGGAGGTGGTTTATAGAGCGTAGCTATGCCGGATGCATTGTGTGGTTCGATTGCTCCGGTCAATAAAGCTGCGATTAACTGTATAGATGTAGAACGTCTGAAGGAAAACGAGACAGGGTTCTGGCCGCGGCGCGGCGCCGTCGTTGAGCGGTATCCTGTCCGTTCGACAGGATATAAGGTAAGTCGCGCCGGACCACGAAGCGAAATTAATTTGGAAAGGAAGTATAGATGGCAGCTTATATCAAATTTGAAGGTGTTGAAGGTGAGGCTCAGGACAAGGACCACAAGAACTGGAGTGATCTTTTGAGTTTTTCTCAGGGGATGACTCAGCCCGGCGGCGGTGCGACCGGCGCGACCCGTCGACGTGGTGACGTTATTGTCGAAGACATTAGCCTCGTAAAGGAGCTTGACAAGTCAAGTCCCAAGATCGCTGAGGCAGTATGTAAGGGAAAGGTTTTCCCGAAGGTCGAGATTCATTTAACCGCCTCGATCGCCGACGCAGGCAGGGTGACTTACTATGTCTATGAACTGAAGAATGTGCTGGTGACCAGCTATAACATCGGCGGCAGTGGTCAAGCGGAAGACGTGCCTACTGAGAATTTTTCACTCAACTTCGAAGAGATAAAGACCACCTACACCGAGTATGACAGTGCCGGCAAGAAGAAAGGTAACGTCGAGTATAGCTGGAAGGTGGAAGAGGCCGAAGCTTAATATTAATTACGCGTGCCCCGGGCATTCCGGGGGCGCTGCCGTTGGTAGAAATCAGTTTCGACTATGTCAAAATAGAATGGACATACATTCTCATGGCTCATGAGACCGGCAAACCGATAGGCGATATCAAAGCTTATTGGTACTTTTTTCACCGCGCATGGCGTTTTATAACGCCGTATCGAGGGCTTGACGACTATATATCGCTTCGCCTTCGTGTACAAAACCACAAGAATAACGTTCTGTCCGGACACGGAGATAATTACCATGCAAGCAGAAGAATTATTGCAAGCTGGCCAGGTTAAAGAGGCTTTGGTAGCTTTGGAGGGGCAGGTTCGCTCCGATCCTACCAATGCCAAAGTTCGAGTTTTCCTTTTCCAGTTATTGTCTGTCCTGGGAGACTGGGAGAGAGCTTTGACCCAGCTCAATGTGGCTGCGGAACTCGATCCCATGAATTTACTCATGGCTCAGGTATGTCGAGTGGCACTCAATTGCGAAGCGTTACGGGCTGAGATATTTGCCGGCAAGCGGTCTCCGCTCGTTTTCGGTGAGCCGGCTGAGTGGATTGGCTGGTTGATACAAGCCAACCAAATGATTGGGCAAGAAAAGTACCAGGCATCACAGAAACTGCGGGAGCAGGCGTTTGAAGCGGCAACAGCTATTGCAGGTTCGATCGATAATAAACGTTTTCAGTGGATTTCAGACGCAGATTCCAGGCTTGGCCCAATACTTGAGGCTATTTTTGATGGTAAATATTACTGGGTGCCTTTCACAGCCATAAAGCGGGTCCAAATTGATTCACCAACCGACCTGCGCGATTTAGTCTGGCTTCCGGCCCACTTTACCTGGATTAACGGTGGTGAATCAACCGGCCTTATACCAACGCGGTACCCAAATTCAGAAACGAGCGAAGATAGTGCCATTCTACTCGCACGCAAGACCGAGTGGATTGAGCAATCAGGAGAGCTGTACCTTGGCTTGGGACAACGCATGTTAACCACTGATATAGATGACTTCTCCCTTCTGCAAGTGCGACAAATAGATTTGGACCATTCGGAAATAGACGTACAAGGAGGTGAGACGAATAATGGCTGAACTTACTCCAAGGGACCGACTGCAACCATGTTTGCTTGACCGCCTCACTGATGATGAACCTGAGGTGGGGACAGAAAGCCGTGACCAACGAGTGGTATCACTGAGAAGATACAAACGCGCTGTACTTCGCGACTTGGAGATGCTCTTGAACTCAAAGAGGCATCCCCAGCATGATAACATATACGAGTTTATAGAAGCATCACGGTCGGTGCTAAACTACGGTATACCTGACCTGTGTGGTACAACTATTTCAGCTATCAGCCCAGGTGAATTTGAAGCAGAAGTGAAGCAATCTATCCTATGTTTCGAACCTCGAATTTTACATGAGTTGCTCTCTGTTCATATTATCTCTCCAGTAGATTTGGAGCATATTCGTACTATCTCATTCGAAATACAAGGAGAACTATGGGCACAACCGTTGCCTGACCGTCTTTTTGTTAAGACAGAGGTCGATTTGGAAACCGGCCATCACAAATTGAAGGACGAGTCAAGTGGATAGGCGGCTTCTGAAGTTATATAACAGCGAACTTGAACATCTTCGTGCAATGGGGGCGGAGTTTGCGAAGGAGTACCCCAAAATAGCAGGCCGTCTCGGGGGACTGGATGAGTTTCAGCCCTGTCAGGACCCCTTTGTTGAACGATTACTTGAGGGATTTGCTTTTCTTACTGCGAGAGTTCAACTGAAACTCAACGCAGAGTTTCCCAGGTTTACACAGTCTTTGCTCGAAACCATCTATCCCCACTATTTGGCACCCACGCCCTCTATGTGTATTGCTCATTTCGATCCTGACCTCAATGAGGGGGGATTAGCTGACGGTTTTCTAATCCCTCGTGGTTCTTCGCTTTACAGTATGCTGGGCAAGACGGACCAAACCAGATGTGAATATCGCACCGCACATGACGTAATCCTCTGGCCCATTAAGATAAGCGACGCAAATTATTATACTCGAGAGCTGGCCTCACTTGAAGTTCCTAATCTGCCCGATGTCAAAGCAGGAATTAAAATCGGGATTCAATCCACTGCGGGACTTAACTTTAACAAGTTGAAACTTGATTCCTTGTGCTTACATCTTATGGGTGCAGGTGAGATTCCGATGTATTTGTACGAACAGTTTTTAGCAAACGCAGTTGAAGTTGTGGTCCAACCGGCAACAAGGCCTATAAAGTGGCAAAAAGTTCTTGATGCTTCCTGTGTCCATAGGATTGGTTTCGAGAATCGACAGAAGTTATTACCTTATGATGCACGATCTTTTCAGGGATATCGACTTTTACACGAATACTTCTCATTTCCCCAACGATTTATGTTTATTGAACTTGCACATTTGGGAGAGGCAATCCAACGCTGCGATCATAATCAACTGGATATTATTATCTTGTTCAAAGAGTCAAAGATTGAACTCGAAGGTTCGGTCAATGCCGACAATTTTAAGTTATTTTGTTCCCCTGCTATCAACCTGTTTGAGAAACGGCTGGACCGAATACATGTATCGGACAAAGTCTTCGAGTTTCATGTTGTTCCTGACCGAACCAGAACACAGGACTTCGAAGTTTACAAGCTGTCCAGGGTAGTTGGTTATGGGCTAAGGTCAGACGAGCTACAAGAGTTTCTCCCCTTTTATCTGGCGAAAGATATTGGAGATACCGGTACCGGAGCCTATTATGTCACAAACCGAGTTCCGAGGCAACGGTTACAAACCGCGAAATTACAAGGTCGAAGATCGAGAAGTTATGGAGGCAGCGAGGTTTATTTATCTCTTGTTGATTCAGCCGCTGCACCATTTAGTGCCGATATCAAACAGTTAAGTATCAAGGCTCTGTGCACGAACCGCGATTTACCCTTGCATATGCCGATAGGAGTGGGAAAGTCCGACTTTACAATGGAAAAAACGGCTCCATGTACATCGATTCGTTGTCTTGGCGCCCCGACTTTACCCAAATCGTCTCACACCGAAGGTAAAATTGCATGGCGCATTATTAATCACCTGTCGTTGAACTATCTTTCGCTTACTGATACCAATGATCGTGAAGGCGCGTCAGCTCTTCGCGACCTTTTGCGATTATATTGTGATAGCGGTGATTTGCAAACTCAGAAGCAAATTGATGGCGTCAAATCGGTAAATTGCAAGCCGATTACTCGTAGAATTACGACGTCAGGATCAATTGCTTTTGTACGAGGTTTAGAAGTAACAGTAACTATAGAAGAATCATCATTCGAGGGATTAGGAGTATTTCTGCTTGGTGCTGTTCTTGAGCAATTTTTTGCCAAATATGTTTCGATTAATTCTTTTACCGAAACTGTCGTGAAAACACTTGAGCGTGGAGAAATTATGCGATGGAAGATGAGAGACGGCCTGCGTCCCATTCTTTGATGCAGGCATTACAGGACAGACCTTATGATTTCGATTTTTTCCGGGCGGTGCGACGAATCGAGTGTGCCTACGCGGATTTGCCCCGGATTGGATATTCAAAACGCCCTCAACTTGACGCTGTCAGATTCTGCCAAAATGTCTCTTTGGCGTTTGCCCCCTCAGCCATCAATACTTTTATCAAGGCAACAGACGAACGTCCGGGCCTGATGGTTGTTAATTTCTTTGGACTGCTCGGTACCAATGGGCCTATGCCTCTGCCTATAACTGAATATATTCATGATCGATTACACAACCATGGAGACAAAACGCTTGCAAGCTTTTTTGATGTTTTTCATCATCGCTTAATATCTCTTTTCTATCGTGCATGGGCGTGTAACCAGCAAAGTGTTAGTCATGATCGCACAGAAGATGACCGGTTCGCGGTTTACATCGGGAGTCTGTTTGGAATAGGAGAAGAATCACTTCGTAACAGAGATCAGGTTCCTGACATCGCAAAACTTCATTACTCGGGACGTCTTGCTTGTCAGATCAGGAATGCCGAGGGCTTAAGAGAGATTTTGCAGGACTATTTTAAAATAGCGGTCGATATAGAACAGTTTGTTGGCCAGTGGATTGACCTTCCACCAGAGCATTATTGCCGACTCGGAGAGTCTCTCGAAAACGCAAAGTTAGGCTGTACACTTGTGATAGGCTCTCGTTTTTGGGAGTGTCAGCAAAAGTTCAGAATTAAATTAGGGCCTATGGATTTATCTGAGTACCAGCGTATGTTGCCGGGGGGCAGCAGTATTCGTCATTTAGATGCATGGGTAAAAAATTATGTTGGAGATGAATTAAGCTGGGAGCTTCAGTTGATATTAAGAGCTTCGGAGGTTCCGAGTATATGTCTGGGGAAAATAGGCCAACTTGGGTGGTCAACATGGCTTGGCAGCAAGGCATTTGAAGAGGATGCCGATGACCTCGTTTTGGACGCTCTCGTTGCGTAGCATGTTTCCGAATATATGTTGTTCTCCCGACTACTTTTGATTACTATTGACAAAACAAAAAAGTGGGGAATAATAATACTTATTTTGATGTTACTTTTTTGTTCCGGAAGGACTAAAGAGCGTGTCTGCGGACAAGAAGAAATTGGAAAATTTTGTTCTCGAAACAGCGAATCGACTTCGCCTGATTCAAGTGGATTTTGCTGACAAGAGCAGCCAGATCCGGGCCGATTATTTTAGCGAGGAAATTGAGCGGGCTCTGAAAATGATTTTACCTGAGGAGAGGGAAGAGTTCTTGCGAAGGCTTCTGGAAAGATTCCCTATAGGTACATTTGCGCCTCAGCCAATCATACAACAAGAACAAAAGGACGAAAGTATTTCCGTAATTGACGAAACCAAGCTTAAAGATGCCAATTTTCTTATTCAATGCCTCCTGGAAGTCATCCCTGCACTTCCTGTTGACCAGAAAGAATCTATTACCAGGAGGTTGCAAAAGATAGGATTAGGTTCACACGTCCCAGAGACTTATCCCGAGGAGTCAATTGAAAAACTGATGAACGAACTTCAGCTCGGTGATCAGCCGGATTTTAATGCAGACCGTCTTATGGAACTGGTTGTCCTGCTTGTCAACTTCGTGTACAAGCTTGAACCTTTAGGATGGAACACATGGCGTAGGTTATCGCCTCGGTCAAGGGTTCGCCAGTCTGGTGAACTGAAGAAAACCATCGGGCAATTTCTAAGTAACGACTCGAATGTATCTCAGGAGCGTGTCAACAACGAGCTGAAAGAATTAATGCAGCTTATCGCCGCTGTTATAACAGCAATCAGTCGAGTTGGCAGTCAGTTTGCGCAACATCATCTTGCCAAATTTTCTCCTTCTGAGATTTCAGCCTTAGTGAAAATGGAGCACAAAAGCGTCCTTGTTAGTCACGAAGTGAAATGCTGGAGAAAATATCTTGAACTGGCTGACAAGCTGAACGAAGAATCTATCGAAGCAGAGATAACAAAAGCTATAGTTAATTATGTGGAGTCTTTAGTTAAAAGGATGGGTCGATGATAACAATACAGGGGAATACATTATGACATTAAAAGGCCAAATTCATTGGTGCGAAGGTCTGTTCCTTCGACCCCATCATCTTCAGTATATGCAGAACCGCATTTTAGAGAATTTTGCAAAGGAACGCCGTTTGTATTGGTACTATCCCTATGGTGTGTTAGAGATGAGGATTTCTGACGATGAATTGGAAAATATGCGGGTATCCTTCGACCGTCTCGGTGTCGTTATGCCCAGCGGGCTGGAGGTGAGTGTGCCTGATAATGCTTATCTTCCATCGCTTGACATAAAAGAAGCGTTCGCTTCGAGCAGTGGGCCGTTAACCGTCAGCCTTGGGGTGCCAACGTGGTCTCTTTCTCAAAGTAATGTTATTGATAAAGATATCGAACAAGATTGGCGTGTAAAGCGCAGATATCGATTAGCTCAGTTGGAAAGACCTGATGAAAACACGGGAGATAATCCTCAGTCAATCCTTGTTCGCCAGATAAACGCCAGGCTTTTGCTTGACAATGATGATCGGTCAGACCTCGAAGTTTTACCTTTGCTGCGAATTGTTCATGCCACTGGTGAAGATGTTGGATTACCTCGGAGAGACCCGGCTTATATTCCCCCGTGTCTTGTGCTTAGTGGTTCGCCCGTATTGCGCGAGTTGATTCGCGATATAACCAACCAGGTAATGGCCAGCCGGAAGGAATTAGTAGTACAAGTTAGCCGGGGTGGTTTTAGCATTGAAAATATTCGTGGTATTCAGTTTGAGCAAATACTTCGTCTTAGGACACTCAATCATTTCAGTGCCAGCCTTGGTTCTCTCATCCAGGTCCCCAATGGTGTAACACCATTTGAAATATATATGGAGCTTAGGCAATTACTTGCTGAACTTGCCGCACTGCGTCCTGATCGAGACCAGTTCGAAATTGTTGAATATGCTCATGACAATCCCGCAATTGCTTTCAATGAAGTGTCAAACCGAATTCGAATGCTGCTGAAAGGTGTGGTGCAGGCTAAATTTCTTAAGGTATCTTTTACGATGGATCAGGAGCAACAGATTTTGGTTGCGGTTCTTAGCGACGAGGCATTATCTTTGCCGAATGAGTATTTTATCGCTATTAAAACAAAACGTGATCCTTCGGAATTGGCAAAATTGGTACTAGATCGGGATAAATTTAAACTGATGCCACAGAGTCTTGCGAATCAGCGAATCTTCGGTGTGAAGCTTAGCCGGGAATTGTATCCTCCTGTTGAGCTTCCGGCTCAGGTAGATCTCCATTATTTTCGAGTCATGAGGAGTGAAAGCGCGCGACTATGGGAGAGGATACAACAAGAGAAATCCATTGCTGTCAAATGGCCCGGTATTGAATCTTCTGACTTTGAGGTGACGCTATATATGACTGTCCCGGATACGGAAGGGTAAAAAATGACACTACTTGAATTATGTGAGCCACTTTTCCAATATGTATGTCAGCTTAAACGATTAGCACGCTCCAATTGCACTTTGGAAATGGATAAAGTACGCAGCGAAATTAAGAAAAAATTCGAGTTCATGAAATCAGAAGCTTTGAATAGTGCGGAATTGGCCGGTCATTATGAGAAGATTGAATTGCCTCTGCTTTTCTTTGTTGATTTCATGATTAAAGAAAGCAAACTAGCTTTTGCTTACGATTGGTACGAATTGGGTCGTGAAAGGAATGAGTTGGCCGGAGACGAGAAATTTTTTGACCTGTTGGACGAAAACCTTGCAGATCCGAGTGATGCAGCAACTCAAAGGTTAGTGATATTTTACACTTGTCTCGGTTTGGGTTTTGCCGGTGTTTATGCCGGACAAATTGAAAGTATTCAGAGATTAATGTCGAAAATTTCCGCTCGTATTTCAGGTATGATGGATGCCGATGAAAAGTCTTACATTTGTCCGGAGGCCTATGAAAATGTAGATGATAGAGATTTCGTTGAACCACCAAGCACAAAGTTAGTTGGTATAGGAATCGCCTTAATAGGTCTTATTATAGTTTGGAGCATAGCGTATTTTTGCATGTCCTACTGGACGTTAGAGACTGTTGACGACTCGCTTAACAAGATCATTCAGCATGAAAAATCAACCTATGTCGTTGAGTGACAGTAATAATATCAATTAGACTATAATTTAAGTGGCTACTAATATGAACCCAAGAATTTCAAGTTTTATGAATCTTCCGACGCCTATCAAGGCCGGGCTGATAGTAATATCCGGCGGCGGTGTCATGACTGCAATACGGCTTATTTTCCCGGGGTCGTTCTGGCGCATCTTTATGTTTATTGGAATTGGTTTTGCTGTTGTAGTCCTGCTGCTTTTGCTATATCGATATATTTTAAAACGGCTGAAGATACGCAAGGCAGCCCCAATGGAACGCGGTGTTATTAATAGTGCTTCAACAGCACCGCAGGGGATTAGCGAAGCTGCACACATGGCCCGTGTGGACGATTTGCGGAAAAAATTCGAAGATGGTATTGAGAAATTCAGGTCTGCCGGTAAGAATCTCTATGATTTTCCATGGTATATGATTGCAGGTGAGCCCGGTTCAGGAAAGACCGAAGCTATACGTCATTGTAATATTGGATTTCCCCCGGGGCTTCAGGACCAGTTTCAAGGCGCCGGCGGTACACTTAACATGAACTGGTGGTTTACCGATCATGCTGTTATTCTTGATACAGCAGGACGATTAATGTTCGAGGAGGTGGAGACGGGAGGTTCAAGTGAATGGAAAGAGTTCTTGACACTGCTGAAAAAATCTCGTCCTCGTTGCCCGGTAAATGGTGTTTTTTTAGTAATCCCTTCTGACAGCCTTATTAAAGATACTGCCGACGAAATTGAGCAAAAAGCCTCCAAGATTGCCAAGCAGTTCGATATTATCCAGCGAACTCTGGATGTCCGGTTTCCTGTTTTTGTGGTCATTACTAAAAGCGACCTAATCAATGGATTCCGTGATTTTTTTGATAACCTGGAAGACCCACAGCTTCAACACCAGATATTGGGGTGGTCCAATCCAGCACCGCTCGATGAACCGTATAATACCGGTTTTATTGACCAGCACTTGAAAGCAATTCGGGGCCGCCTTTTCCGGCGCAGGCTTGCATTACTGCAGGATATAATATCTGCATCTAATGAACCCGGAACCGGAAAGAAGCAGGAGACTGACACATTGTATGCGTTTCCTCAAAGTCTTACGAAAATCACTCCGCGAATGGCTCGATACCTCGAATTGGTCTTCAGTGTCGGCAGTCAGTGGTCTTGCAAGCCGCTTTTCTTCCGCGGTATCTATTTCACTTCTTCAATGCGAGAAGGCTCAGCTTTGGACGATGATCTTGCCGATTCGCTCGGAGTACCGGTCGATTCTCTTCCGGATGGGCGGGTATGGGAACGTGACAGGGCGTATTTTCTCAGAGACCTTTTTATTAAAAAGGTTTTTCGCGAAAAGGGTCTTGTTACACATGCGACGAATGCTAAAAAGCTACATATACGCCGGAAGGCCACGATTTTATTTACAGCCGCTGCAAGTGTAATCCTCCTTCTCTTTTTGACCATATATACGGCTATTGTGTTTCACAGATCCATCGGTGAGATTAAAGGTTATTTAGAAACTTCTGCAAAAATAATCCATTCAGGAGATATTGAGGATGGACTGCAAGTGTTAAAGCGTGAAGGAGAAGATAGTTATAGATTTATCAGCTCATCGCCGGTATCCGGTTTAGATATTACGAGATTAAACTTTCCCGTTCATCTTGCAAACTCAGTAAAAGGCTGGAGGATACCCTGGATTTTTGCTCCTTCGGCAAAATTTATACAAGGTATTGACCGTGAAAGATTAAATACGGCCGGGAGGATTGTTTATGAGGAAGGAGTTCTGCGACCGTTCCTCGATGCGACCGGTGACGTAATGGATACGCAGGAAGGAGGAAACTGGGTATATCAGGATGTAAAGACTAAAACATTGCGTCAATTAATCCGCATTAAGGCTGCCAGGCCTTTGAATGAAGAAGGTGAATATTCTGCACAAACTTTTCTGGATCCTCTCTTTGAGTATATTTTCCAATACGACCCCAACCAAATTAAAAGGTACCAGGAGGATGATAAGGTGGAGCTACATCGGCCGCTTGGTATTATCTATACACAAAGAACCTGGCCTCCTGTACCAAGGAAAGCCGATCCGAATTCACAAGGCCTTTCGAATGCAATAGAGCATGGAATACAACTTTTCAACGAATACTGGAGCTCTGTAGAAAGTAATCCGGAATATGATAAGTCTGATATAGGGAATCTCAAAGATGATTTAGAAGATTTCAATGCGGCCGAAGTCCGTATTTTGAGTCTCGGTGACAGCCTTGGCGGCAAACCGGACCAATACTATACGTCGGAACAATTTAGCAGATTTGCCCGTGACTGGAACGAAAGCTTTGAGGAACTCTCAACAGCTAAGAAAGAAATTGACTCGTATGATAGTACCGGCGCCCTCAAAAGTCAGCAATCACTGGCAACTTTGTGGACGGAGCAGGCTAATCGTCTCCTCAAGGATGTCAACGAAAATTACGAGTTTCTTCTTGGTGAATTGAGGGACGTCAACGAGGTAGAATATTCATTCCTTGGCAAAATGCGAATCGAGCTTGAGAATGCTCTTAAGGGAATTCAAAACAAGCTAAACCGGAGTGAGTTGGCACAAAGGCTCGGTCAGTTTGACAAAGAGCTTTATGCCTTGGTTCCGGGAGACCAGGAAAACAGACGTTTATATGCAATCCGCTATGAAATGTATTTGCAGGCAAACGAACAGATTAATGTGGCAAAGTCCGTCTCCAATGTCGATAAAGTCGTTCGGACTGTCGAACAGATGAAGGTGGCGTTTAAAGGTGCGTCACATAATATAGATACGTTACGAGAACTCGACCGAAATGCTTTTCGTTTCCAGGAGGCATCTGATATTTCCAACTTTGCTCTTGCCTTAGTTGAGCAAAATCAACTTTACAGCATTGTACAAGGCGGCTTAAATGTGGCTCTTGAGAGCATCGAACAAGTCATTGGTCTCGGAGGGAAAAAAGCATATGACCCAAATGTGGCCGCCGCTTTAATTGGGGGCTGGAGAGTTCTTGGGGAAATATTAAATGAATTAAAAAAATATGAATTGCCTGACGAAAAAAGTCTTAATGAAAAGTATGAGGATGCAAATGGAATTTACACCGGATATATCAGCAAATACCTGAATTACTGGCTTGAAAGTGTCCCCCAGGATTTTATTAAAAGCCAAATTCTTCTTAAAAATAACTGGAAGGCTCAGCATGAGCAGATTCAAAAAGTGGATGTTTTGGATGTTTTTGCCAAATTGAACAACCTGGGCAAAACTATTGAAGAGGATGCTCTTAATGTTCTGGGAGACTACATCTCGGACAGCGACGGTAAGGTCGAACAATTTCGGGCCAATTTGAAAAAACTTAATGATAAATATTTCCAGAAACAATGCGAGAGAGTACTTGGAAACTGGATAGTATTGAGCGATGACGCGTTCCAGGCACGTAATACGTTGTTGAAGGAACAACCAATCCTCTTTATGAGGAACTACTTCTTTTCTGCAGGTTCAACCGCTGAATTTGTGGATATGTACTGGGCTAAACTGACCCAGGACTCACTGCGCATACTTGCAGACGAAATAGAAAACGAGGGTCGGAAGGCATTCAATGAATTAAGAACAAAATATGGTAATAAGTTTCCGTTGGCGCGAAACAGCACTCAGGATTTAATCCCCGCCGATCTGAAAGAGGCGCGTTCGTTGTTAATCCGAGCTCTGTCATTGGAGATATATGATCCGGGAACGATTGGGGCCGGCGAGAATACGCAAGTTGGTAATGTAGACGTTCAGCTTAAGAGACTACGTGAACCACCTGTGCAGAAATCTCTGGAGACTTGGGTCGAGGCAATCAAAGAAATCTTCCGGGGTCTTCCCGAAGAGCAAGAGCCGTTTTACTGCAGGATAATTCTTTTAAGCCAAAAAGAGCAAGATCGCAACCTGCTTGACTCAGTCAGAGAAGTCTGGCTTGTTCAGGAAAACAAGGAAATACCCCTGCGTACCCGTCAATTGAATGATACAGTCGTGGAAATATTTGAATATCCGGGTCCTCCGATCCGTATCGAGTTTTATCTGAACCGCAAAGATTCTGATCCTGGACCGCTCAAGAGTTTCGAATTTCAACATCCATGGACATGTCTGAGAATGCTGCACAAGCATTATCTCGAAGGAAAGAAGGAAGGGTACATCGGGCTGCAAGTCGAAGACAAAGGAGAGTTTTATTTACAGCTCGAATTTTATAAGGACAGCGACTGCATGTATCCTGTTGATTTCCCGAGGCCGGATCAGTGGCCGTCTTTGGAAAATCCACGTTGATCTAACAGGAGAAAACCGTTGAGTTCACCCTTGAAAAAATTTGTTGAGCGTTTTGTCCCAAAAGGACAGAGTGGCCAGTCTGAAAGGATACATATCGCCGCTTTTGGGAAACATCCTGGTTGGGATGACCATATTGATGATATTGGTCTTGAAACTGACGTTTTAATTACTGCAAAACGTATACTATATGTTCAGGGCGTAGGCGGTAATATTGACTCTGGGAGTTGGGATAAGCTCCAGGAAAATCAACCAATCGAAGAATTCAAACATACCATTACGTGGTATAAAGGCGGCGACTTAATTATTGGGCGCATGTGGTCTTCTCGGGATGGCAAGGGACGTACAAGTTATCCGATGGCTGTTTGTGTTCAGTGCATTAAATTACCACTGGAATGGGTGCTAAGCAATATCTTGCCTATATTGGAAAAAGTTGAAAAAACCTGTGTTGCAACAACATCTACGGCTGAGGTCCGCTTAACAATCGAAAATGCCCGAAAGGAGCTTCACCAACTAACTCAACAATGTAAACCTTCACCCGTTTTGCCGCCTATATCCAAGGATGTCATGGCGAAGCTTACCAGGTACCCGGAAATGGGAGGTCCAAACCATCAAGGTTTACTGCGCATACTTTATCATATTGAGCGTGAAGTAACACGGGACCATCTTGAGACTTCCAAAAACAAGACTTTCCGGCCGATTTTGCTCCGTGTTCCCTCCTCGCCTGCTCCAGTCACGGAGAGCGCGCTTTTGTGGATTCATTTTCTGCTTAAGAAATTTGGCATGAATACATCTGTTCTAATGCTTATGCCGTTACAAAAGCAATGGATGGACATAATTATAGGTGAACCAACACATTTGCAGTTGTATTGCCTGCGAGCTTCTCTCGCTGTGATTCCGCTTACGAGCAGCATCCCGTATAGTATTAGTCCTGAGTTTACCGATAGAGCTATTCAGCTTATAGAGGACTCCTGAAATAGAGAATAAGGCAGAATTCCCAGAGCACTTCTTGGCCCGTATAATTTTGTCGGCTGCTCGAAGAAATAGAGCAGGCTGTTTCACCATCTGCGCTGATTGATATCCCGGGTATTACCATAAATTACTTCCATCGTCCTGCCAGCGGAGTGTTGGGTTTAGCAATCGATTGAAATCTTGCAATCCGAACGGCATCTCGACCTTTGATGGAGAGCAGCGGCATCAGGCCCTTGTCAATTAGTACCTCCATTGCCCGCTCAGTCAGAAATGTCTCGGCGCATGGCGTTACGTGCGTTTCGCCATTAGACTTGTACACATGTATAGGCAGGCCCATCAGCTCTTGCTGAAGCTCATCAGTAAGGGACCAGCCGGATGTACCAAAGGCTTCAGCTAACAGGCACGCGCAGACAATAGCAGGATTACCCCAAAGGTACTCTTCGTGTACAGAACAAGCTGAAAGCTCTTCGAAAACGAACTTATCGACAGGCTCTGTATCCTTCCCATAAGGTAAGCGTAGCAGGAAACGAGGCAGAACAAGTCCAATAGAAGCTGCCTCGGGTGAGTTTCTAAGCTCCTGCCACTGTTGCTCGGTCGCTGAATCAGCTTGCCATTGCCAGTTATCCGGGTCAGGTGTTAAAGCAATTGATTCACATCCAGCAAAGTGCGAGCCGGCAGAGGCCAGGAATGGCGCCCTTGCCGCCTGAGCCAGCTGGGCAAGCCGCCAAAGTAAATCCACCTCTTCTTTGGTCTTATCAAACGTATAGCAGCCGACCATAATAGCCCACGGTTCTGCACCCTGGGTGCCAACACTTTGTTCTACAAGGAGCCGGTATATGCCGCTTGATTTTAATTGATTTGCCGAAGACAAATCCGCCGTCAGCTCTGCCTTACTTATATCCACCACGTAAATTTTGAGGCTTTCATCCGTTTGTATCTGATTGACCAGGAAGTGGAGGCTGCGCCACGCCGCTTCGAGCTCTTTAAAGTCCGGATTATGCAGCAGTGCACGCATCTGGCCGCTGATGGCCTGATCAACCTGGGCGACAAGCTCGGCCTGCTGCGGATGAGGCGCAGGAACAATATATGGCTTGACGACCTCATGAATTAATGTCTCTATATCCACAAATTGACTGGCAGATGCCCTGGGCTTTTTCCCAAGCAGTCTTTCAATCGTGTCCGAATCGGACTCTTGTAATCCCGCCGGGCTGCTTTCGACATCTGTTGCCTTGGATTTGTTGGTATCCGGCTCACCGGCTATCCATGACCGTACTTCCGAAGCCGCATCGGCAAAGGTGGCCGGGTCCTGCAAGCGCTTGCGTGCGGCCTTAAGCTTTTGGAAAATCTCCAGTCTGTCGAAGATTCCTTCCGGGTGAAAGTCGTCCAATTCACAAAACCGGATTGCGATACGAGGCCCATCCTTACTGCCTATAGGAACATGAATTTCAGTACCAAGTTTCGCCGGCAGGTCCTCGATGTTGTCCACATCTACAGGAATTGACCGACGAGAAGCAAGTGAAAGACTTACTTCACCAAGTCCGCGATTGCCTCTACCGCTAAAGTCTGCCAGTATGGCTATGCGAAAAGGTGTTTTGTCCCTGACTTTCGCGGGGGCAAACGATGTTAAGGTGTTTAATTCAAAACCTATTTTTTCAGAAGAGAATTGCGTTGGCATGGCAGCTTATCTCCAAATTTAGCCGGATGACAGACTTTCTGATGATCGTAGCGGATGCAGACCAAAGAATCAAGAGCTTTTCGACTGCGTACCTTGGGCACAGGCTCTGGGTAAAAATTGGCCCCACGACTGTGACATTCGAGGATAAATTTGATTGGGTTTGCCCCCGACAGAAAAGCAAGCGAGCTAACATCGAGGATAAAATTTGGGTTTGTTTGGCTTTGTTTTTTGCCGGCCAAATCCTCAAATTTCACATATTTACTTGTCATAAAAGAGCTTAAGCCAATTTTTAACGTTTCTAAAATTGGGTTTGTATTGGGTTTGAATTGGGTTTGTATTGGGTTTGACCCCCGACAGAAAAGCAAGTAAGCTCACATCGAGGATAAATAATTGGGTTTGTTTTTTGCCTGAGCCAGCGGATAAAATTTCGCATTTACTTGTCTTAAAAGGGCTTACGCCAATTTTAATGTTTATAGAATTGGGTTTGTTTTCACTAAAAGTTATAAAACTTTTAGTGATTTTTCCCTTGAAAATCAAAACTTTTATATTATTTAACTGATTTTTCATTATTTACCTGCATAAAAACATTCGCTATTGACTTTTTATTGAGGGATAAAAAAGAGTCCCTCTATAATTAGACGTACCTGCACGATTGATACGAAAAATCGGGGATTTTCGGGCAGTTGAATTTCGCTAAGTGCTTATTTGGAAAGGAATAAAAAAAAATTTAGAAATTTTGAAATTTGTTGAAAATTACCAGCGTTTTTTGCGCAAAATAACCACGGATTTCGCTGATTAGCACGGATTTAGCAGATTTAGGCAGCTTTAGTGTTCTGGCCGCTATCTTTTTCACGAAGCGAGCTTCTGTCAAAGATTGCGTCTTCGACCACCGGCTATTGTCATAGCCGTTATGAAAGCTGCTCTTATGCGGAGCAGACAGTTATATATAGCATTTCTACCTGAGGCCAGCATGAGCATCAAACCATCACGTAGGCACGAAGCCCCCGACAGGGAAGCAAGGAGGCTACCATTCCCCTGCTGTGAGTCAGGAGAGCGGCACTTCCCCGGCAGAAAAGCAAGTAAGCACACACCGGGGACAAGCTCTGGGTAAACTCCAAAACAAGTGAGCTAATATAGGGGGTAAATTCCGGAGTGATTTAAATTAGCGCGAACCGAAGGTAGAAATGTGAAGTCGAGGCGAACCGCATGCAGCACATCGAGGGGATTTTCGCCCGGTATTGAAAAAACGTATAACGGTTAGTCCACCACCTGTTAATAACATCTAGCGCAGATGGGGGAAGAAGAATTACGATTTACTTCTTTGATAGGGGAAGACGAAAAATCAAGTCAAAATTTAAAAGCATTTTTTTTGAAAATTATCATCAACAAATAGACGTGGGAATCGCCTTTATTATGAATATGCATGGTAAGTGTGTGCTGATTGATGTTATATGGCCACCCATGCCTCGTGTTCCGAGCTGTGAGGGGATGAAATAAGCTCCCTGAGTTCGGGAACTTTTTTTTGAGTAAAAGAGTAGAAGATTTGATGCTAAGATGAGTGATGAAGAAGGGAATTAAAGATTAGGAAATTGGCTACGAATGTGAAATATTTTATTTTTTTCTTGCTTTTTTTGAAAAAAAAGGCCATAATTTTATCGGCATAAAAGCGGGGCTTCAAAACGCCCAAATGGCCAATTAGATAGAGGCACTATTTACTACGGAAGGTTCTGAGATAGATGAAAAAACTCATTGAAATAATCAAAGAATCGGCCAGAGATAGCAGGGTGGAGTTTGAACTTTCACGTCGAGGCATAAAGTCACTGCCGACAGAGATAGGTCAGTTGACAAAACTGATGGTACTCGGTCTGTTCGAAAATCGACTGACGACTATCCCTAACTTTCTTCAGTTTGAGTGTTTTTCTACTTGACAAACTAATGTTCTGGTGCTTAAAGATACAGTTTTGCTGGTGACCTTGGTTTACTTGTCGCTGTTTGCAAATGATGCTAATAGTGAGATAAGGAGGTTAAATGGCTGTCTACACGCATTTGAGGGAGATATTTCAGTGGATAGGAAGGAGATTCCAGTCTTTAAGACGCTTTCTTGGCAAACATGAAGAAACGTGTGTGTTGATTGTAACATTGTTGTGGGTTATCTGGTGGTCATTTTATCAGGATAGGAAAGGTGATGAACTGGCAGCGCATGTCAACGAATTAGTAAGTGAACAGGGTAAGAATATCCGCCGACTGATAAAAATACAGAAGGCGAATATTGAAGAACTGACAGAGAATTATACTAAAATAGTATCGGAAAAGATATTTGATATTGAGACAAATCAGAAGACGAATACTAAAAAACTCACTGAGGAATATGCTAAAATAGTATCGGAAGAGATATCTGATCTTGATGCAAAAATGATCAGTATTGTTTCAAGAAATATCGAAATGACGTCAGGTGAAGCGGTTCGAAAGATCATTGCCAGCCACGAAAATATCCAAAGGGCACGTGATGACATTTACACGAAAGCCCTCGACGAAGCCTGTAAAGCGGGCTACATTTATGAGAAAAATCAGGTACCTGATGAAGCCGGCTTTCGCGTCTTCATCACAGGTGAGAACTGGAAGCCTGGCGAGGAGGATGATGAGAAAGGTAGCTCTTTGTTACTTACTACAGAAGAAAAGAAAGACATCGGTACATGCCTTGATTCTTATTTTGGAAAAGAAAAGTCTGGGGATGAATTGATAGATATGGATAGGCA
Source organism: uncultured Pirellulales bacterium (assembly GCA_964653075.1). Taxonomy (GTDB): domain Bacteria; phylum Planctomycetota; class Phycisphaerae; order Sedimentisphaerales; family Anaerobacaceae; genus NIOZ-UU13. The sequence continues at coordinate 325 of CAZZAX010000025.1, read as the reverse complement.
AAAAAAGATTTTTCAATTTTTGTTGCAAAAGGCCAAAATCGGGAGTATAGTGCAATCACCTACGTGTGAAATAACTTATAGGACTCTATACAATGAGAAAAAAACTGAGCTTTTGATGCCTTTAGCGAAGCTTGGTGCAGTTATCGGACATATTGGTGACGAATTAAAATGAATATGAGTGAGTCTTCTGAAGGATGATGTACAACGAGCAAAGGGGTAATTGTATTAGTTAATTACTTTAAGAATTTTTCGAAAATTTGTGTTGCGACACAATCCTGTTCGGCCCGGGGTTTGCTATCCGGCTGACTGGTTTACACAGTGTACA
>CAZZAX010000024.1:0-51652 GCA_964653075.1 uncultured Pirellulales bacterium | reverse complement strand
TCTGCATTGCAACCTGGGTATTATGTTGGATAAACAGGGCAATAGAACCGAGGCCCTCAAAGAGCTTAACACCGCTATAAAGTTAGACCCGAATTCACCCAAAATACGCAGAGTGCTGGAAGTTATATTGAGAAAAGGCAATTGACCTGGCCTGAATATTTCACCGGTTTTGTACTGTGATAAAAGGATTTTTCAAACAGAAAAGGCTTTTTTGCAATTATATAAGGTTTACACTTGCATTTTTTATGTAATATCATATATTTAGTGTTTTTGATGGGGTAAAATCCCGTTCTGCGTTAAAAATAAATAGAACAGGAGCGTATTTAATGTCGAGAGAATGTTTCTTTACGGGCAAGCGAACCATATCAGGCAGAAGTATCGCCCGGCGCGGTAAGGCTAAATATCTTGGCGGTGTTGGTAAAAGGGTAACCGGCATTTCCAAAAGAAAGTTTAAGCCGAATATACAAAAGGTTCGGGCGGTTGTTAACGGTAAGGTTTGCAGAATTAAAGTCTCAGCAAAAGCCATTCGTATGGGCCTTGTGCAAAAGCCTCCGAAGCGGAATTACAAACCCGCCGAAAAGGCCACCGGCTGATAAGCATTTGTATCAAGTATTGTCTTTATAGCGGGGCGGGTTCTGCCTCGCTTTTTTTCTTTAGGCGGGGATTGAAAATGGCGAAAAAAATCGACCAGAACCAGGTCAGAAAGGTTGCTAAGTTATCCCGGCTGGATTTAACCGAAGCCGAGGTGGAGGAATTTACCGGACAATTAAGCGCAATCCTTGACTACGTTGAAAAAATGAATGAGCTGGACACAACCGGAGTTGAGCCGTTGGCGCATTGTTTACCCATCAGCAATGTTCTGCGTGAAGATTCCGCCAAAGAGTCGCTCGGTACAGAAAAGGTTTTGGCTAATGCACCGCAGCGGGACGATGAGTTTTTCAAAGTGCCGAAAATACTGGATGATGGTTCCGGAGCATAAGATAAAGTCTTAACGCGGATTTGGAGGTATTAGACCATGAAGGTGAATTATTTAGTATGTTCTTTGCTTATGTCTTTGTTTTTGATTGGTTGTGCACAGATGGAGAAGAACAAAATGAATTCAGTTCCGCCGGGCAGTCAGCAGTCCCAGATGTTTGAAAAGAAAGTAACAAAAACTGTAAGCTGTGATTATTTACTGTTTCTGCCGGAAGACTACGGCAAAAAACGGCAGCGCTGGCCTTTGATGATATTTCTGCACGGTGCGGGTGAACGCGGCGATGATTTAGAAAAGGTAAAGGTGCACGGCCCGCCGAAGATAGTAGAAAACAGAAAGGATTTTCCTTTTATCGTGGTCTCTCCGCAGTGTCCCGAAGGCGATTGGTGGACGGAAAAAGTTGAAGTGCTTATAAACCTGGTGGATGATATCGCGGCTCGGTATAAGGTCGATAAGAAAAGGATTTATCTGACGGGCTTGAGTATGGGCGGGTATGGCACCTGGGCTCTGGCCTCTGCATACCCTGAACGCTTTGCCGCTATCGCGCCTATTTGCGGGGAGGGTAGCCGTATAATGTCCTTAAAGCTCAAAGATATACCCATCTGGGTTTTTCATGGGGCTAAAGACCAGGTGGTTCCGCTCGAAGAATCCGAAGAAATGGTTAATGCCATAAGAAAGAGTGGTGGAGACGTCAAATTCACAATCTATCCCGACGTTGGCCATGATTCATGGACCGAATCGTACAATAATCCGAAACTTTATGATTGGTTCCTCGAACATAGTAAACAATAGCAAGAATAAATCATGTGATTAACAACGATGGAAGAGCTAAGTGCAAACCAGTTGCGAGATAAAATCGCATCCGGACAAATAAGCAGCCTCGAAGCGACCAAAGCTGTTTTTAAGCGTATAGATAAGCTTGAGCCGGTCATTGGTGCTTATATCAGCACTTATCCCGAGATGGCGTTGGAAACGGTTGCGGACATCGACCGGCGAATAGCCGCTGGCCGGCCCGTAGGGCGGCTTGCAGGTGTTCCTGTCGCGATTAAAGATAATATGTGCACTACTTTCGGAGCTACTACCTGTGCTTCTAAGATATTGGAAAATTTCCATGCACCTTACAATGCCACTGTTGTTGACAAACTTCTGGCCGCCGATGCCGTAATAGTCGGCAAAGCAAATATGGATGAGTTTGCGATGGGTTCGAGCACGGAAAACTCCGGCCTAAAGCAGACAGTCAATCCCTGGGACACTTCTCGTGTGCCGGGCGGAAGCAGCGGCGGTTCCTGTGTGGCGGTAGCGGGGCGCTTGTGTTTTGCGGCACTCGGCTCGGATACCGGTGGTTCAATTCGCCAGCCCGCCAGTTTTTGCGGAGTCGTGGGCTTAAAGCCGACATACGGCCGAGTTTCTCGATTCGGACTTGTCGCCTACGGTTCGAGCCTGGACCAAATCGGGCCAATAACAAAAACGGTTGCTGATTCGGCTTTGATGATGAATGTTATAGCCGGTCACGACCCCGCAGACAGCACCAGCGTTGACGAAAATATTGGTACTGTCTGCGATTATCTTGAAAAGCTCGATGAGCCCGTGGATAAGCTCAAGATTGCAATTGTCCCCCAATTCGCCGCCGGTGCCGACCGGCAGGTGCAAAAGGCCATCGATGAGGCGATAGACGTATATAAAAAGCTCGGGGCTGAAATCATGGAAGTAAATATGCCACACTTGGATTATGCCATTGCCGCCTATTATCTTATTGCTACTGCTGAGGCATCGAGTAACCTGGCTCGATACGACGGCGTACATTACGGCCATCGCAGCGAAAAAGCCGAAGATTATATCGAGGTCTATTCCAAATCCCGCGCCGAGGCGTTCGGTAAGGAAGTCAAAAGACGAATTATGCTCGGGACGTATGCCCTTTCGAGCGGCTATTACGATGCCTATTATTTGAAGGCACTTAAGGTCAGGAATTTAATACGCGCTGATTTCACAAGCGCCTTCGAAAAATGCGATTGCATCATTATGCCTGTTTCTCCGACGACGGCTTTCAAAATCGGAGAAAAGGTCGATGACCCTCTGACGATGTATCTTTCCGATATTTATACGATAGCCGCCAATTTAGCCGGCATCCCGGGCATAAGTGTCCCTTGCGGTTTCGACGATAATAATCTGCCTATTGGCCTGCAGATACTTGCACCGGCCTTCGGTGAGAAAAAGTTGCTGCAAATAGCGAGAATGTTTGAAAGCCAAACCGACTGGCACAAGAGAAAAGCACCGGATATTAATTGAAAAGCGAAAATGAGCAGCGATTTGCACTACAAGCTGATAGTTGGTCTTGAAATCCACGTACAGCTTTGCACCAAAAGCAAAATGTTCTGCGGCTGCGCGGTGGAATTCGGCCAAAAGCCCAACAGCAGGGTCTGTCCGGTGTGTCTTGGTATGCCCGGTGTCTTGCCGGTGATGAATAAGCAGGCGTTTGAATATGCTGTGCTTGTCGGGCTGGCACTTAACTGCGAGATAGCTCAATTCACAAAGTGGGACAGAAAAAGCTATTACTACCCTGATTTGCCCAAGAACTACCAGATAAGCCAGTATGATTTACCGCTAAGTGCTAACGGCTACATTGAAATACCTCTTGAATCCGGCAAGACTAAAAACATCAGGATAATAAGAGCGCACCTCGAAGAAGATGCCGGCAAGAACCTGCACACGGCCGGTAATTTTTCTCAGGTGGATTTGAACAGGACCGGCACACCCCTTTTGGAGATTGTTACCGAACCGGATATGAACAGCGCCGCTGAAGTCCGGGCACTGGCCGTTGAGCTTCAGCGAATGGTCAGGTTCCTGGGTGTTTCTGAGGCCGATATGCAAAAAGGGCACATGCGTTTCGAGCCGAACATAAATTTGATTATCACCAAAGACGGCACCGAATACAAAACGCCCATCGTCGAAATCAAAAACCTCAACAGCTTCCGGGCACTTGAAAGAAGTGTAGATTATGAAGAGCGAAGGCAGCTTGACGAGTTTTTAGAAACCGGCCTTGTGATGGAAATGGGTAATAAAACAACCCGCGGCTGGGACGATGAAAAAGAAATAACCATACTGCAAAGAGAAAAAGAAGAGGCCCACGATTACCGGTATTTTCCCGACCCCGACCTCGTGCCTGTGAAATTGACGCCCCAATGGCTGAAGGAAATTCAGGGCCGTTTGTGTGAGCTGCCGATTAAACGACAACTGCGCTACGTTGAGCAGTACAAGCTCAGTGATTACGATGCAGGCGTATTAACCGCTGATCGCTCCACATCAGAGTTGTTCGATGAAGCGGCCAGGGCCGGCGCCGACCCGAAGCGGGTTTGTAATATAATAACTCAGACCGGCTTGAAAATAGCAAACGAAAAGGGATGCAGTGTGGGCGATTTGGGGCTCAAGGCTCGAAGTGTTGCAAATTTGGCGGGAATGATTGAAGGTGGTACTATCAGTGCCGGTTCCGCAGGTCAAATATTTGAAGCGATGTTTGAGACCGGTAAAGAGCCGCAAATCCTGGCCGAAGAGCTCAACCTGATTCAGAAAAGCGATGCGGGCGAACTGAAGACCATAGTTGACCAGGTCCTTGCTGACAATCCTAAAGCTGTTGAGGATGTAACCGGCGGCGGTAAAAAAAGCAAAAAGGCACGGGGCTTTTTACTGGGTCAGGTCATGCAGAGATCAAAGGGCCGGGCAAATCCAAAAGTCGTTTCGGAGATTCTCGCAAAGAAACTTGGTTAAGATTTTATGATAGATAAAGGAGGCAACATGAAGATAGAAAAAAGCGGCAATATCACCAAATCTGCGGTCGAGGTCGAGGGCGCCGAAGGGGTGGCAATAAGATGGCTTATTTCCAAAGACGATGGGGCGGAAAATTTCTATATGCGGATGTTTGAAATACAACCGGGCGGACATACTCCCTTACATACTCACCCTCATGAACATGAGGTATTTGCGATTGAAGGCAGCGGAATCTTTGTTTACGAAGGAAAGGAGCATGAGTTAGGAGCCGAATATGTGGTATTTGTTCCCGGTGGCAAGCAGCACCAGTTCAGGAATACCGGCGATTCCGTTTTGAGAATGCTTTGCCTTATTCCGGCGTCGGCAGGATAAGAAGGGTGGCAAGTCCCAAAACCGCCGCCGTCCGGTTTAAAACTCCAGATAACACATAAAGATCGGCTGAGCAATATCATCACGAGCGATAGAAGATGAAGACAGATGCGAAATTAATTATTTGTTCAGCGGGCTTGTTCCTTTTTGTATTGTCGAGTTTAGCGTACGCTGATGCCGATTGGGCGTATAAGAGCAAATATAGTGTATCTTTTCCAATTACCGCTATATATCAAGGGCAACTAAAAATGGATGGAAAAGAGAGAATCGGCCGAGTATAAATGCTGAGCTTAAATTCAACTGGGCGGATTTCGAGTTCAGTGATAATAATAAGCTGGAATACAGAATTAGAGAAGACAACGAAAATATTTTCAGATATAAAAACAAACTGAAGATAGAATATCCCGTAGAATGGAGCGCATTGAAAATTTCACCTTATGCCTCAGAAGAGATATTCTGCGATTTTGATATTGGCCGGTTAAATAGATATCGGCTCGAAGCCGGGTTTTCGATGCAGCTTCTGAAAAATTCAGAATTATACATTGTTTATCAACTTGGCAACGACACAAAAAGTGATGACTGGACTGATGTTAATTATCTTGTTACGTACTTAAAAATTTCTTTTTGAGCGGCTTGACTAATCGGCTTTGAAACTGACAGAGGATTATTAATAAAGGAAATGGAAGGCGGGACAATGGCTGTTTCCGGAAAAAGTAAAAAAGAGCTTATTGAAGAAATAACTGCTTTGCGTTCGCGTTTGAAGGAGCTTGAGCACAGTGAAACCGAACGCAAAAAAGCACAGGAAGAATCGAGAAAGTCGAAGGAGTTTCTGGACAATATAATAAACGCTCTGGATGATGCTTTCTTTGTAAAAGACCAGGAGCACCGCTGGCTCATGTTAAACGACGCCGCCTGCGAGCTTATGGGCCGCCCCAGGGAAGAGCTTGTCGGCAAAAGTGACTACGACCTGTTCCCCAGGGAGCAGGCCGACGTTTTCTGGGAGATGGACAACCTTGTTCTTGAAACTGGAGAAAAGAATATAAATGAAGAGAAAATTACATGGCATGGTAAAATACATACGATTTCAACCAAAAAATCATTATATACCGATCCTGTAACCTCGGAAAAATTCATAACAGGTACAATCAGAGATATAACTGAACTCAGGCAGTCAGAGAAGACACTGCGGGAAAGTGAAGGTAAGCTCGAAGCCATGTTGGGCTCTTTGGCTGAGCATATGAGCATGATGGATAAGGACTTAAACATTATCTGGGCCAATGAAACGGCTAAGAATATATTTGGCGACGATATTGTTGGCAGGAAGTGTTACGAAGCATACCACCAAAGGAATAAGCCCTGTGAGCCATATCCCTGCCTTACTCTTAAGGCATTTCAGGATGACAAGGTTCATGAGCACGATACCCGGGTGGTTGATAAGGACGACAATACAAGGTACTTTCATTGTAATGCCAACGTGGCGTTAAGAGATGAACAGGGAAAGCCCACAGCCGTGCTGGAAATATCCGAAGACGTCACCGACCAAAAGCTCGCTGAGGAGGCCCTGCGGGAAAGCGAGAGCAGCTATAGGGCGGTTGTAGAAAACTCCGCCGAAGGCATCATCGTAGTGCAGGATCAAATGCTGCAATTCGTTAATCCTGCGTTGGTGTCTATGTTTGGCTATTCAGAAAAGGAATTATTAACTCGACCCTTCATAGAATTTATCCATCCCGACCATAGAGAGAGGGTGAAGGGAATTCACATCAAACGCCTTGAGGGCGGGGAGGTTCCACCATTCTATGAGTTCGAGATTCTCGACAAAAAAGGTAATGTAAAGTGGCTGGAGAATAATGGGATTTTGTTCGAATGGCGCAATAGACCTGCTACCTTGAATTTCTTAAGAGATATCACCGGTCGCAAGAAGGCCGAGCAGGCAATTTGGGCGTCCGAAAGCGAGAAAAAGAGCATCTTGAATGCCATCTCGGATCATATTCTATTTCACGATACAGATCTGCTTATTCGATGGGGCAACGAAGCGGCGGCGAGATCCATAGGCATGACTCAGAGGGAGCTGGTCGGTTGCTACTGCTACGAATTGTGGCAGGGCCGAAGTGAACCCTGCGAACGGTGTCCGGTACTCAGAGCTATAGAAACGGGTTCGTATGCCGAGGGCATCATGACAACACCGGACAGCAAATGGTTGGAGATCGTAGGAGAGCCTGTGCGCGACAGGGACGGGGAAATCAGGGGCGCAATAGAGATCGGCCGAGACATAACCGAGCGCAAGAAAGCTGAGGAGGCTTTGCGACAGAGCGAGCAGCGATTAAAGATATTATTTGAATACGCCCCTGATGCCATTTACTTGAACGACCTGAAAGGTAATTTCGTCGATGGCAATAAAGCTGCGGAGGAAATGATAGGATGTTCCAAAGCCGAATTGATCGGAAAAAGTTTCGTTGAAACAGGACTTCTCCCCTCAGAGCAACTGCTCAGGGCCATTGCGAATTTAGAAAAGAATGCTTTGGGCAAACCAACAGGCCCTGATGAGTTTACCCTGAAACAAAAGGATGGTGGTTATGTTGCTGTTGAAATAAGAACTTTCCCGGTAAAAATAGGAAACCGAATATTGTCGTTGGGCATCGCCCGCGACATCAGCGCCCGCAGAAAGGCCGAGCAGAAGCTTCTCGAACACCGGTCGCAGCTTAAGTCTTTGGCTTCGGAATTATCCCTGACAGAGGAGCGTGAGAGGCACAGGCTCGCGACCGACCTCCACGACCAAATCAGCCAGGCCCTGGTTATTTCCAGGATAAAGTTGCAGGCCCTGCATGCGTCCGTATCTTCTGCTGAAATTGCCGGGCTTCTGGAGGAAGTCTGTGATAATCTCGAACGGATTATTCAGGACACGAGGACTTTAACGTTTGACCTGAGTTCTCCGATTCTTTACGAGCTTGGTTTTGAGGCCGCCGTCTCGGAATGGCTTGATGAGCAAATCGGGCAAAAACACGGCATCAAAACTCAGTTTGAAGATGACGGCCGGCCCAAACCGCTCGAAGATGACATTCGAGTCCTCTTGTTCCGCAATGTTCGGGAATTGCTTATAAATATTGTTAAGCATGCTAATGCACGAAATGTCAAAGTTTCTATACGCAGGATTCGCCAGCAGATATACGTTAGTGTTGAAGATGATGGAATAGGCTTCAATCCTGTTGAAGTGGCATCGAACACCGGATTTGGCATTTTTAGTATTCGCGAGCGTCTGGAGCAGTTGGCCGGACATATTGAGGTTGAATCCGAACCGGGTCGAGGTAGTAAGATTACGATGACGGCACCGCTTAAATGTGATAAAATTCCAAGGCAGGATGAGATTAAGCCTTGATGAACTGCTGGCAGGGTGTCTAAGCTAATGTTGCAAAGTTTTGGGACATTTGTAATAGACTACCATCTCCGCGAAACTTGTTCTCCGTAAGGGGTCCCAAGGACTAAGTAGAGCATTGCTGATTGGATCGCTGCAGTAGGAAGAAGCTTATTCAGAACACCAGAATGTTGACATTTGACTTAAGCTCTCCTATATTATATGGACTTGGTTTTGAAACGGCTGTAATAGAGTGGCTTGACGAGCAAGTCGGGGAAAAACACGGAATACAAACTGAATTTCGAGATGATGGGCAGCCAAAACCGCTTGATGATGACATTAGAGCCCTTTTGTTTCGCAATGTGCGGGAGTTGCTCATAAACATTGTTAAGCATGTGAATGCGCAAAAGGTAAATGTTTCTGTCTGTAAAGTTGATGACCGAACCACTGAAATATGAAAAGAGTACCGAAGGAGTAGAAGTATGAGTATAGGCATCCTAATAGCTGAGGACCATGCGATTGTACGTGAGGGTTTGCGCTCGCTTATTGAGAAACAGCCCGATATGGAAATAGTCTGTGAGGCCGAAGATGGGCGAACAGCGGTGGAGCGTGTCCGTGAGCTGTTGCCGGATGTGGTTATTATGGATATTACCATGCCGAATCTTAACGGGGTCGAAGCTACACGCCAGATTATAAACGAGTTCCCCCAGATAAAGGTAATTGCCCTGTCAATACATTCAAACAGGCGATTTGTTGCCGATATGCTCGGGGCCGGTGCCACCGGATATGTCTTGAAGGAATGTCTCTTCGACGAGCTTGTTCAGGCAATACAGGCTGTAGCCGCCGGTGAGGGTTACTTTAGCTCCAGAATAACCGGAGTTGTAGTTGAGGATTACGTAAAGAGTCTTGCTACCATTACTGACTCACCGTTATCGTCCCTGACGAGCAGGGAACGCGAGGTGCTTCAGCTCGTCGCCGAAGGCAAGACCACAAAACAGATTGCCTTGGATTTGCACGTAAGTACCAAAACTATTGAGGCCAACCGCCGCCAGATTATGGAAAAACTGGATGTTCACAGCATAGCCGAGCTTACCAAGTACGCCGTACGAGAAGGGCTCACTCCCCTTGAGCCCTGAATGTCCTATATTGCAAAATCCGAAGTGTTTTTATTGTAACTTATATCAATTTCATCTTTTTGCCAGCCCACAAATAGGGTTTACACAGTCAAAAGTTAGGAATATCCTGTTTGCTCTTTTCGCCCATTTTGACGATTAAGCTCATAACGATTGCGGTTTTATCGGTAGTCGGTAGAATGCTTCTTATGCTAAAGATCAGTAGATCAGTGTTGGGCTCTTTTAAGCTTAGGCACGGGAAAACCTGGAGCATGGATTTGCTTGAGATTCTGTAAAACTCGTAGGTGCGGCTTTCTGTTGTCGGGGGACATGCTCCTTTTTCCATTGCTCTTTAACAGCAGACCATTTTGATTGTGGATACAATGATTTTGGTTATTGGACGAGATTAACGGGCTGTTGATTTAAGTAGTGCTGCATTGGGGGATGCTGGCCTGCTGCCCCGTCTTGAATCTGGAAATACAGGGGCAGGTAAATGGTTGTGTGAGGCACTGCTTGGGATTACTGACCGTCAGTGAAGTTCATAATCAGCTTCGCCGAGGAATGTAAGGGCCTGACAGCTTAATGAAAAAGGCGGAATGATGCTAAGCTTGGTGAAGACGATAGGGGAGTAATGCCCCGTACTGCTTTGGAATTGGTTGTTGCGTTTTTCACTTACCTGTTTATTCTTCGAATCTCCAAAATCACACTTTTTCACGCTTTCAAGTTGCTCCTTTTCACACCCGGTTGTTTTGAAGAAAATCACTGCGAATTGCTTTGACACCTGTGTCGGATAAGGCTATCCTGATTATCATTATGAATCGTCGTGGTTTTTTGAAAAGTTGTGCTGCTGCGGCAAAAGGGCTCGCACTGTCGAATTGCATTTTTGCAGCAGCAGGTTGTGTATCTTCTGACAGCTCTGCTCAAGGCCGTATTCACCGAAAACCCCCTAACATTGTTTTCATCTACATCGATGACATGGGCTGGCGGGATGTTGGCTTTATGGGCTCTCAATATTACGAAACACCGAATATTGACAGGCTTGCAAGCCAGGCAATGGTCTTCACAAATGCCTATGCAAATGCCCCTAACTGCGCCCCTTCACGGGCCTGCCTGCTGTCGGGCTGGTATAGCCCAAGGCATGGTGTTTACACTGTTGGCACTTCAAGTCGAGGCCCGTCGAAATTAAGAAAACTTATACCGATAGAAAATACCACAGTCCTTGATTCGGAAATTATAACCATTACCGAAGCCATCAGGCCCGCTGGTTACAGAAGCGCCAGTATCGGTAAATGGCATCTTGGTGATGACCCGCAGTTCGGTCCGATAGGCCAGGGCTTTGATGTAAATGTAGGAGGATACAGCGCAGGCCATCCCGTAAAGGGCTATTTTGTCCCCTACAATAATCCCGAACTTCCCGATGGCCCGCCGGGCGAATACCTCACAGATAGACTCACGGATGAGGCATTGAAATTTATTGACACAAACAAAAACAAACCCTTCTTTCTCTACCTGCCTCATTACGCCGTTCACACACCCCTGCACGCCAAACAGGAGTTGATAGATAAGTATAAGAAAAAAGCCGGCTCGAACGGACAGAACAACCCGAAATACGCCGCTATGATTGAGAGCACCGACCAGAGTGTTGGCCGTATCATAGATAAACTCGACGAGCTGAGACTTACTGACAACACCATTGTTTTCTTCTTTTCCGACAACGGCGGCGTTAAGGGTATAACTTCGAACCAGCCCCTTCGCGGCGGCAAGGGTATGCTATACGAAGGTGGAATTCGTGAGCCGATGTTCGTTCGCTGGCCCGGTGTCGTCAAACCAGGCTCGGCCTGCGATACGCCGGTAATGGGCATTGATATGTATCCGACAATTCTCGAAATGACCGGTGTACGAAAGCCCGAAGGAAAATTGCTGGATGGTAAAAGTGTTGTACCGCTTCTCAAGGGCCGAAAAAGTTTGAACCGCAAAGCTCTTTTCTGGCATTTCCCCGCCTACCTCCAGGGAAAAGCCGAAGGTGCCAGAGACACGTATTTCAGGACTCGTCCCGGTGCGGCTGTGCGAATGGGCGACTTCAAGCTCATCGAGTATTTTGAAGATGGTGCCCTGGAGCTTTACAACCTGAAGGAGGATATATCTGAACGGAACAACCTCTCAGATATGATGCCGGAAAAAACCACCGAACTTCATAAATTGATGCTCGCATGGCGCAAAAAAGTAAATGCGCCGGTCCCCACCAAACTCAACCCTGATTATAATCCATGACCCGGCTCGAAAACAAACAAGGCTATAGAATAATCAATAACCTTTGTGTTATTCGGTCTGACTTTTCAAATCCTGCTCTTCAGATTTGGGGATTTTTAACTCCATTTTTTTGTATTCAAACCAGAGCATACCAATGAGTGAGGCTGTTCGAAATGGGTAGAAAATGAGAAAAAATATCGTAGCCCACAAAATACTTACAGCCGTCTGCACTGCCTTCAGGGCATTGGTAAGAAAGAACGAACGATATAAGAGAAAGCTGCTAAGGACGAACGCCATAATCGCCACAATGGTAAGGAATAAGTTCTGATTTTTGTGTCGACGTTTTTCATCATTGTCGAACTTTTTTTCTATTAATTCCTCCATCTGCATACATATTCCTCGCAGAATATACACGAGAGACCATAGCAAAATATGTAGGGAGACTGTTCCCCAGCAGATGGAGTGAACCACGTTATCAGTGTACTCCCGCAGCATAAATGCTCCGAAAGCAACTAAGAAAAGCGCCGTATAGATTGCTATAATAACCGCTTTTTGCATGCACATACGGTGTTCAATTTTCTTGAGGAGGACTTCTTTGTGCTGTTGCTGCTTATCAGCAGGTGGCGGGTCCTGTGCAATCAGGTTTTTGATGAATTCCGGTTTATTTTCTGTTTCAGACATCATTCGCTCCTTTTAACACTTCGTGAAGTTTATGTTTGGCGTAATATAGTCGCGATTTTACTGTGCCCTCTGACACACCGATTATCTGGGCCATTTCGTTAATCGAGAATCCTTCGAGGAAATATAGAGTTATTATTTCCCGATGGGCCAGCTTGAGTTTTCCTAATAGCTTGTGAACAAGTTCCGCCTGTTCTTTAACAACGGAAATAGTAGTATTATTTTCATAATGGTTGGCTATCTGCTCTGTTGTTATTTGAGCATATTTGTTTTCTTTTCGAAGCAGATTCACGGCTTTATTGTGACCGATACGATACAGCCATGTTGGAAACTTTAGGGGATCTTCCAGCTTGCGTATGTTTTGGAACACTGCCAGCCAGGTCTCCTGCAGGATGTCCCAGACATCATTTTCATTCTCGACAATACGCCGTATGTAGTAGTAAAGACGGGGCTCCCATCTATTTACAATTTCTCTAAATGCTGTCTCATCGCGTTTTTGGCATTTAAGAACTAAAATTGCATTGGATATATTATCTTGTTCCATATATTTCTTTTCGTTATTAATATTTTAAGTATGCCGATATCTCTTGAGTCGCTTTGATGTGTGATACTGGAGCTTCGTACTTTAGTCGTTTCTCGTTTGAAAAAGGTTCGAAAAAAATTCGATTTTTCAGAGGATTTAGAAATCTTAATTCGTACAGGACTGCTAATCTCCATAGGCTTATCGCGCGAAGATTTTACTTTCTGTTCCTGCCCGCAGTCTTTTTATATTTTCACGGTGCCGGATAATAACCATAAGTGGTATTGCAGTTGCTGCAACAAGTAAGGGCCAAAGACTAAACAAATCCCAGTCTTGCCTCAGAATTATTGCCGAAATCAAAACAAGTGGAAAGCTCACAGAAGCGGCAATGGATGCTAACGATACATACCGCCATATCGAAACTGCCGCCACCCATATTGCAATGGCAAACAATGCGCAGATTGTATAATAAGGCCAAAGCCCCAGTGCTACACCAAAACTGGTCGCAACACCTTTACCGCCTTTGAATTTCAGATATATCGGGAAAATATGGCCTAATATGGCCGCACAGCCTACAACAAGCCAAAGCAGGAGTATAACGACTCCCGCCGGTTTAGCAATAAACATTATAGCGAGCATTGGGACCATACCTTTCAAAACATCGAGCGCAAAGCAAATATAGGCCCATTTCCTGCCGAGCGCCCGCGATACGTTGGTAGCGCCGATATTGCCGGAGCCGATTGAGCGCAGGTCCTTACCGTGTGCCCTTGCAATGAGCAGGCCGAATGGTATCGAGCCGAGCAGATAAGCTCCTATCACAGCCGGCGCAAATATTAGGAACATTGTTTTCAACCTTTCCTTTGCAATATGGATTCATAAACAGTTACCAGTTGTTTGGCGGCTCGGCGGATGGAGATTTCTTCTTCTAAGTTATCTTCGGCAATAGCTTGTGATGCTTTTTCAATATTATTTGTATTTGTGAAATAAACAATCGCTTCGGTTAATGCTGATATATCTTCAGGCTCATCGATTATTTTACCGTGTCGGTCATTAACGAATAAGTCGGCTGCCCCGTTGAATCTCGTGGTTATCACCGGGTTACCCGCCGCTAATGCTTCGAGAATATATCTGCTGGATGGGTCATAAAAAGTCGGTAAAATAGCAACATCGGTCACCGACAGGGCGTTTTGAATGTGCCTGACCTGACCTAAGAAAATAATCTTTTTGTGGATTTTAAACCTTCTTGCAATTTGGTGGTATTTGTGTGCGTGGCCTTTACCGGCCACGATTAGATAACTTTTTCGTTCCGTATCGTACTCATCCGCTGCCGCCATTGCCTTTATTAAAACATCCAGTCCCTTTAATCTGAAATTATTTGCCGCGAACAGGAAAAGGACCGGATTGTCTGCTTCTTTAAGGCCTAATTTAGCTAATATTTGCGTGCGAAGCCTGTCGGTCTGGTTTGTGTTGATATGCTTGTCTGTTTTTACCCCGTTGGGTATGACAACTATCCGCTGAGCACCGGTACCGTAGTGTTGCTTAAACTGCTCTGCGACATACTCCGAAAGTGCTGCTATTACAGGCCCGTTCGGTCCCGATGCGAGCTTGCGCTCGGCCCGAAGTAGTACGGACCTCCGAAAATTGGTAAAAGCAGTTAGCTTCTTATAAGATTCGAGCAACTTGTTTTGATAGCTGGCCGCATTACGCAAAATAGACTCCGCGTAAGCCCCGCCCCGTGGCTGATATATGTCGGCGAAATCGAAAGGTAAAACGCTGTGAATCAGCCGGTACTGATTTTCTGATAAATGTATCTTTATTGCTTCTCCAAAGATATAGTAACTGGTGCGCCTGCCCGGTTTGTCCTGGCATAGAATATGAATATTCTTGGCTTCTGTCTGTCCTTTTGCCGCAAGTATATGAACTTCGAAACCGAGCCCCGACAGCGATGCTGCAAGCTCGAAAACAGAACGTTCCGCTCCCCCAAGCGCCGTGTTTGCCCTCTCAATAATAATCGCGACTTTCATTTTCATCACAGGATTATAAGCCTAATCTTCTCAGCCTGCAAAGGGAACTGCTCTGCCGTGATTGGTTTTTTTGAGGTACGGCATGTTGGAGATGCCGGAATATTGTTGAAATTGAGATGAAAATACGGTATTATGAGACTTGACGTGTCAAGGAGACTTTCTGTGAAATGTAAATGGAAAATACCGGTCCCTGTTATTTAGGGTGATATTGGTCAGTAAAATGTCGAGGATAAACAAATGAATACGAAGAGTGTTATACTCATGTTAATAGTCCTGATGGGTTTGACTGGTTTTGCCAGGGCGGACAATGTTTATACCTGGACCGGTGCGATTAGTGACGACTGGATGACGGCCGGCAGCTGGGATGTTGCAACGGTTCCCTCGAACGGAGCTTTAGGGGAAGACGCGGATGCTTACATAGGAAGTACGACGCCGTTGATATGGCCGGTTCTTGATTCAGGTGATATACCGCCTGAAATTGATGACCTCTGGATTGCAAATGGAAACGGCCTCAGTGGTGAGCTGTTGGTTCAAGGTGGTGTGAATCTGCAGTGTAAAGATGATCTCAAGATATGTTACGAACCGGGAAGTGTAAATGCAAAGCTTACTATTAAGGGCCCTGGTACCACGGTTCTTGGTTTGAAGTCACTTGAACTCGGACAAGAAGGCACTGTAGTCGTCGATGTGGATGGCGGCAAGCTGGAAATTGGCGAAGTCAGTAAGCCCAAGTGGAATATGATACTTGCCGCAGGCGCCGATTCCAACGTTACCATATACATTCGCAACGGCGGTTTACTTGAGCATCATGGCGACTACGCAGAAGACGACCGTGGAGGCCTGATAATTGGCGAAGGTACCGCTCTGATTGATATTGGTTCTGATAACGGATCCGGCAGAGGAACATTGAAACTGAAAAATGATGTTACCGAACTTGTTCGGTCCCTTTACCGCGATGGCATCATAGTCGCTGACGGTGGCACCAGGGATGTTGAAATTAGCTTTATTGAAGGTTATACGTTTGTTACCGCTTCTACACTTAGTACCCGGTTCAATCCGAATCCGGTCGACGGTTCGACCGTACTCGTCGGCCCCGCCCAGCTTCAATGGACTTTACCCGAGCCTGGTATTCCTGAAGGCATCGTAACCTGTGATGTCTACTTCGGCACTAATCCCTACGTCGAGGCCAATCCCAAGGTTGTCATTGGCCAGGCGGTTGAGTCAGTACCCGTTACACTGGCCGCTAACACAATTTACTATTGGGCACTTGACCTGTACGACTCCAGCGTAAGCACCGATTTTCCGTCTTATCTGAGCCCGATTTTCACATTCAACACGATGAACATGGCACCGGTTGTCAATGCCGGCGATGATGTTGCCACCTGGCTGGATAACGGTCTAAGGACGGTCCAGCTTGATGGGGTCGTCTCTGACCCGGACGGCGGCCCCGGGCCTGCCGCGCTTCTGTGGACGGTCATCGCCGAGCCTAATGAATCGAATCCGGCCCAGATCAGCGATCCTCTTGCGGCAAATCCCACGATTGCGGTAAGAGAGTCTGGCTCGTATACATTGCAGCTTGAGGCCGGCGATGGCGAATTTACTGCTGCCGACACCATGCAAATCGTATTGTATGCAGATGCCTGCGAGCACGCCAAAAATCAAGAGGGATTCGAATCGATTCCCGGGGATATCAATGAGGACTGCATAGTCAATGAGCTGGACATGACAATATTGGAGGAACACTGGCTCCAGTGGAATTATAGCACCGAGTAACAGATGTAGCCTCATTTGTGTTTGTGAATAGATATGAGATATTTATAGTGTCATGGAAATTTCCTTTACAGGAATAGCCAGGCTTTACAGATAGAAGTCTGACTATTCAGTCCTGTTACAACCGGCCGGGCAACACTTAAAATGCACATCTATATAATAGGCGTTAGCTGTATTCTACGCAAATATAAAATCCTGTGTGCTGTGTACAGGGCTTTTGTTTAGAACAGTTAATCCTTTCATTTAATCCAATCTCCTCAGCATGCAAAAGGAGCTGGCCTGCCGTGCTTGATATCGTGCCGTGCCATCTGCTCTGCCTTATTTATTACTTTACGGATAAACGCCTTGTCTTTTCTTCTCAGCCTGCTTTGACCGGAATATGTCATATAAAACCGCATTCGGTCGGTTTTCGAAAAATGCTTTCCCGGCGCCGAATAATAAACCTGTGCTATATCTTTTATCTGGAATCTCTTGCGCATTAAAATCGGCCTGAAAACACGTGCAAGGTCTATCAGATAAAATTTGCCGCTCTCGCCGTGGAATATGTGCGATAGATAAAGGTCTCGATGGCGGTAATTCGTCTCGTGAAATTTTTTGATAAAGGTTGCCGTTTGTACGATAAAATTTCTTCGCTGTTTCAGTTTTTCGTTTATAGGCGGCCCATCGAAGCAATCCGGTAATTTTCGTTCTAAGGATTCGGCGTCCGGAATTTTTTCGGTGATTATGAAGCTCCTTGTCTCGAAAAAAGTGTTGCGTTGTTCACCGTAAGAGACAACTTTCGGGGTATTTATTGCCGTTGCCGTCAATTTATACGCTGCATCGAACTCTCGAAAAGCCTCGCTTCTATGGTTGTGATGTGACAGCCAGTTTCTAAGCTGGACTTTGACCGGGGGACAGTCATAGCGTTTCATAAATACCGTAGTTGATGATGCCTGCTCAGGAAAATTTATTTCAAACTTTAGGCGGGACCTGTAACTGGCAAGGTTGCTTTTAGTTAGATTCTTGGCCGCATCGAAAGAAAAAACATCTTCGATGGAAATTAAACCCGATTCGCTTAACGCCGTTTGATATTCCCTGTCAATGAAAAACGCTTTTTCAGTTTCGATAAATTCCTTTTGGCTCAGCACAATTGCCTGTTTGCGATTATTTTCAAGAAGCTCTTTTGCGGCTTCACAAATCATCTCCACACTGATCGACTCCATACATAGATGTTCGCTCTTGTTACATTTTGGCTTGCTGCACGGTGCACAATGGACATTACCGATAATCTGAATTTCATTTTCGTAATTCGTATCTGTCCAGATTGGGTCGTTTGGCCCGAACAGGGTGACCACTTTCCTGCCAAAAGCTATGGCTATATGTCGCGGACCCGTATCATTGCTTATTACCAAATCCGCTATGGAAAAAAGTGCTTTCAATTCGCCCGGGCTTAACGGCGTTTCGCCTAAGTTGATAAGTTTGTGCTTGCTTGAGCTGCAAATTTCTTTGGCGATTTGTGCCTCAACGCTCTCAGGAGCAACGGAGATGACAACCGTTGCGTTATATTTGGTAATCAGCCGCCCGGCCGTTTGTGAGAAATTGAGACTACTCCAGCATTTGCTCGGCCCGAAAGCTCCGCCCGGCACGATTACTACGAGCGGGCCGTCAGGTTTTAATACTTGCGGCAATTTATCGCTCAGCCTATGTTTTTCTTCCGGGTCGATAAGAAGTTCAAGGTTCCTCTCGGTCGTCCTGCAGCCTAACCATAATGCAATTGCAAGGTAGTACTCCACCATCGAAGCAGGCTTGAATTTGCCGTTTCGTAATCTCAGCGGATAAAGCTTCTCTGTAAGAAAAAAACCTCGCCATTCACGGACATAACCGATGCGCCATGGTATCCCTGCCAGATAGACCGCCAGGGCCGAGGCAAATGAATTCTTGAAAAGGATTGCATATAGGAATTTGTGTTCTTTAAGTTTTTTTGCGATTGCGAACGGATTGTTGTCGTTTAGCTCCAGCCATTTATCGTTAAAGCTGCATGGTGACAGGACACTGCGGATCATGTCCGTAGCTAAAAAAGTAATTTTGCAGGTTTTGAAATGCTTGCGAATGGCCCTTAACGCCGGCGTGCAAAGGATGGCGTCGCCCATGGGAGAAGGAAGCCAGACCAGAATCTCGTCTTCCGTAATTTGCGATTTCAGGCGTGGAGCTTGTGATTCGGGATTTGATTTGCACATAGCTATTTTCGCCCGTGCATTATATAGAAAGTTAATGACATAAGCTGAAGAACCATTGCAAAGCCCAGCGCAATGAAAACAGAGCTGTCCTGTCTGTTTGGGCTTATCAGGAACCATATACTTATCAACAAACAAAACAGGACAATAATCTGTATAATGCCGGCTATCAGTCTCATTATCGAAAACTCACCGAACATATTTGTCCGCTGCATATTTTTTAATTGTGTGTTAATGTTCTTCAGCAGTTGTTCTGTCCCTTCACCGGTAATTTCCCTTTCTGTTTGTTCTGTCGGTTCTGCCTGGGGCTCTTGCAGCGCTGATTCGAGCTGTTGTTCCTCGGTAGATATCACAGGTTCTTCGACCTTTGGAGTTTGCTCTGCGACTTGTAAGACCGGTTCAGTGTCTTGCGAAACTGGTTCAGCGAATTGCAAGGCCGGTTCGGCGTCTTGCACAACCGGTTCAGTGACCTCGGTAATTTGTTCGGTCTCTTGCTCGACCTGTTCGGCCTCTTCCGTAGGCTCCGGCTGAGTTTCTTCTTCGGCCTCAATCGTCGAACGGTGATATTTTTTTACTATATTCACAACCTCCTTGATATTTATGGCTTTATAGTCCGGCCTGGGTTCGCCTGGTTTGAGCCGTAGTTTGCGGGAAGGCAGGTCTATCAATATAGTTTTGCAGCCGGCGCGTAAGCCGGCCTCTATATCACTGCCGCTGTTGCCCACACACCACGACTGGTCAAGGTCTAAATCCATCTCCTCGGCCGCTTTCAGAAGCATTCCGGGGTTCGGCTTTCTTAACTCACTTTCTTGACGGTACTTTTTTACGGCTCCCTCGGGATGATAGGGGCAGTAATAAATACGGTCTAAGAATGCGTTATCTTCGGCTAATAGCTGCTCTAAGCGTTTGTGAATCTCTCCGAGGACTTTCTCCGTTACAATACCACGCGCAACTGCCGATTGATTGGTGACAACGACCAGCTTATACCCCAGGGCTTTAAGCTCAATAAGCGCCCTCGGCACGCCGGTCAGCAGCTTGACCTGCTCCGGACTGCTGATATACCCCGGATCTTCGATCAAAGTGTCGTCACGGTCGAAAAATATCGCTTTATCAGACATATCTGTAAAAATTTGTTCCCGGTTTAACTATCGGTAAAACTGCGCTCCACAACGTCGCAGATTATATGATAAGCAAGCTGGTGGATTTCCTGGCTGCGCGCTGTTGATTCTTCTTCGGCACAAAAACAAATATCGGCGATTTGCTCCAGCTTGCTGTTAATCCTGCCCGTAAAGGCTATTACACAGGCCCCTTTTTTCTTCGCTGACTCAGCGGCGGTAATAACGTTGGCCGAAGTTCCGCTGGTCGAAAATGCCCATAAAATGTCACCTTCCCTGACTAGCCCTTCCACCTGCCTTGCAAAGACATTCTCGTAAGCATAATCGTTGGCAATGCACGTCATGACAGAAGTGTCCGTTGAAAGTGCCACCGCTGCTAAGGCCTTTCGCTCCCTCCTGAATCTTCCCATTAACTCTCCGGCTATATGTTGGGCGTCCGCCGCTGAGCCTCCGTTGCCGCAAAGATAAACCGTACCGTTGTTTTCCAATGCCCTTATTATCGCCTGCGAAATGGCGGCGACCTTTTCTATGCCGCTTTCCTGAAACTCGGCAATCATCTTTTTGTGCGTTTCAATTGTATCTGTAATCTCTTTTTTTATATCTTCGTCCATCAGGATTTTGATTCCAGCGATTTCATTTTCTCTATTGTTACGGTCGAGCTTTTGCCTTCTACGAGCGGCGCAAGAAGAACTTTGCCGCCGCAGGATTCGACGAATTCCCGGCCAACGACACCTTTCTCCGCCCAGTCCTGGCCCTTCACTAATATGTCCGGCTTTACCTTCTTGATTAAATTAAGCGGGTCGGGCTCATCGAAGACCGTAATATAATCAACCACTTCCAGTGCCGCTAAGATGGCGGCCCTGTCATGCTGATTATTGATCGGCCGTTCAGGTCCCTTAATGCTCTTTACCGACTTGTCGCTGTTTAGTCCCACTACGACTACGTCACCCTGAGACTTGCAAAATTCCAGGTATTTGATGTGTCCCCTGTGTATCACGTCAAAACAGCCGTTCGTAAAGACTATAATATTTTTCCCCCTGCGGTGCCACGTAAGTTCATCGAGCAAAAGATCTATCGACCGAACTTTGCCGCTCTTGCCCTGACGAACAATCTCATCGGCTACTTCCTCGATAGTTACCGTCACCGTTCCGAATTTTTCCACCTCAATCCCGCCCGTTATGTTGGACAACTGCACTGCCGTTTTATAATCGAAACCTGCCGCTAATGTTATTGAAAGCGTCGCAAGAACCATATCACCCGCTCCGGTAACGTCATAAACGCTGCGGCTCCTGGTCGGTATGATTTGACTTATATCTTCTGTCCGGAGATATGCGCCTTCCTTGTCAAGCGTTATTACAACGGCATCGAGCTTAAACTTTCGTGCAAGCTCTTCTGCCGCCTTGTCTGCGCTTTGCACATCTGTTACGTCGAAACCAACCGCCGAGGAAGTCTCCTGACGGTTCGGCGTTATAACGGTCGCACCTTTGTATTTGGAGTAATCGCTTGTCATTGAAGGGTCAACCAGCACCTTCTTGTCCGCTTTCCTGGCCGATTGTATCATTTGCTGGCAGACCGGCTGACTCAGAAGCCCCTTGTCATAATCCTGTAAACAAACAATGTCGGCCGATGTTAATCTGTCTGTGTAAATCTGTAGAATCTCTTCATACTGTTCATCGGTCAGGGGTTCCCGTGGCTCATAGTCCATCCTTATTAACTGCTGCCGATGAAGATGCTGGGCCAGACCTATGAGCCTTTGTTTGCTGATAGTGGGGTGGTGACTTACTGTAATCAAACCCCTAATATCGGCCCCGATTTCTGTTAGCTTCTTTTTAAGGATTTCACTGTTCTGGTCGTCTCCGATAACACCCAGACAGTAAGGCATCCCCCCCAAAGCCGCTATATCGGCCGCAACAGAGCCTGCCCCGCCGCAGCGATATTCATTCTTGGTAACTTTCAGTACCGGAACGGGCGCCTCCTGACTGATTCGTATCGCATCGCCGAAGATATAAACATCGAGCATGAAATCGCCCACAATTAAAACTTTCGGCGAGCCGAGGTTCGTTACCGTTTTGAGCAGGTTTTCATACATGATATATAAATCCTTGTTTAAAAGGCCTTAAAATAATCTCATTCCAGGCACCGCCGTCTTGCCTTCACAGCAAAGCTGCAGGGCGTGGTAATCTCTGATTTTCAAAAAAGTTAAATCTTCCCTTCTTGGGTGCTCTAATTACATTTTCGGCATTTTACCTGCTAACGTCTTTTCAATCAAGCCCCATAATTTCTCCTCCCCGGAAAGAAATTTTATCTCTATTCCCATATATGCAAGTGGAATCTCTTTTTTGGTCAATGCCGGCCGGGGTATTTTGTTCTGGTCTTTCTGTGTAGTCAGTATCAAATCCGCCTTAAGCCTTTCGGCCTGTTCGAAAATGTCCGTTATACAATCCTCTGTATAGTGATGATGGTCGTTAAAGATTTTTGAACCTGCAAGTCCAGCTCCTGCCGTTTTTATTGTACTCAAAAAGGACCCGGGATTTCCTATCCCGCAAAAGGCAAATATCTTCTTGCCCTTTAGTCCTTCGAGACTGATTTCTTTGTTGTCTATGGATTTAACCTCAGCAGGGGCATGTATCGACCGCGCAATTACCATATCCGGATTGATTAGTTGCAGTTTTTTTTCAAGTCCCCTTAATTCATTTTCAGCGATTTGGTCGCACCGGGTAATAACAACGGCACCGGCCCGCTTCAGCGATGAAACTGGCTCTCGCAGCAGACCTGCCGGAAGAATCCTGCCATAGCCAAAGGGCAGCGTAGCATCTATTGCGACAATATCCAAATCTCTTGCTAATCGCCGATGTTGAAACCCGTCGTCCAAAATCAGCACTTTCGTGCCGAATTTAATAGCGGCTTCTTCCGCACCTGCAACTCGGTCTGGATTAACAATCACTTTGACCTCAGGGCAGCTCTCGGCAAAAATAGCAGGCTCATCTGTTAAGTATTCAGTCTCTTGTGTCCTTGATTTATAACCTCGCGTGAGAATCGCACATTGAGAATCTGAAATTATCTGCTTGCACAGCCAGACCACAAGCGGAGTTTTGCCCGTCCCGCCGGTCGTTATATTGCCGATGCTTATCACGGCTGCTTCTGTGCGATGTGCTTTCAGCAGTCCCGCCGAATACAGAAAATTGCGAAACTGAACGGCTATCGAGTAGCCGGCTGAGGCGGCGCCTAAAACAAAACGCAGCAGGATAGCACCAAAGCCTGCCTTTTTACCCGAAATCAATTTGTGAAAATCGTCCTGGTTCATTGTTTAACCGGTATTTGAGAAATAATTTACAGCAAATAATAGTAAATGGTCGATGCTAAATAGTAAAGTAAATCTTGCTGTATGCCTTTGGGAGAGAATTAGAACGTCCAGGGTAAGTTGCATAAAAAAGACATCTCTGCATTAAAGTTCTCTCTTTATGATAAATGTAATAAAATATGCAGATATCGAGCTTGAATCGGCAGTTTTAATGCTTATATTCACAGGAAGGTCAGGTCAAATGATAACGCAGGATGATGTAATTTATTTCATAATCACCGACAGGTTCTACGGCGCAGACAGCAGTAACAATGCTTTAGTCGATACCAACGACCCGAGAAGATATCATGGCGGTGATTTTGCAGGCATTATTGAAAAAATACCGTACCTGAAAAATCTCGGCATCACGGCGTTATGGATAACACCGGTCTATCTTAGCGTCGGCCGCGTCAATGACAGCGATGGATATCATGGATACTGGGCACTGGATTTTAACAAGGTCGATCCGCATTTATACTCTAATAATCCCGCTTTGGCCCGGGGCAGTAAGGAATATCTAAAACGCCTCTCTGATAAATTACACGAAAACGGCATAAAGCTCATTCTCGATATGGTGGTTAACCATACCGGCTATCATAATGAAACTTACAATCAATACCCCGAAAAAGAAATAAAAGACGACTGGTTCAACGAAGGTAATGGCGATGATGTGGTAAAAAGTCAGTTGTGCGGCCTGCCCGATTTAAATCATAGCAAACCGGACGTAGTTGATTATTTCGTCAACAATATCACCGAATGGATTGAGCAGACCAGGATTGATGCGATTCGTATGGATACCGTCAAACATGTTGAAGACACGTTCTGGTATCATTTTAAATCCTACGTCAAGGGCAAGCACCGGGACATAACACTGATAGGAGAAGTTCTCCAGTGGGATATCGATTCGATTTCAAGGTATCAAAAAGAGCATGATTTTGATACCCTTTTCGACTTTCCCTTGTGCCAGGCGGTCAAAAAAACCTTTATCTACAATGAAAGTATGACCACCATCGCAAAGCCGAGGCTTTCACAATACGAGCCTCGAGGAATATTGGACAAAGACAAGCTCTATACGAATGCCAACAGGCTGGTTACTCTTCTTGACAATCATGACCTTAGCAAGAGGTTCACCACTGAGGTTTTGGACAGGTGGGGGCACTGGGACAGGCTCAGGGCAAATAAGATACTTAAGCTTAGTTTGTCGTTTTTATTTACGACCAGGGGTATCCCTCAGATTTACTACGGAACCGAAATTGCAATGGAAGGATACGCCGACCCCGACAACAGGCGTGATATGCGATGGGAAATATTTGGTCAAAACTGCATGCCCCTCGAACAATACAAGTATGAGAAGGATATATTCGACCACACGAAAAAGCTTATAGAAATTAGACGCCAAAACGAAGCCGTTCGATACGGCTATCTCTTCACCCTGTTCGCGGATTACTTTGTCTATTGCTATATGAGAGAATTCAAAGGCAATACGATAATTGTTCTAATAAACAATGGCTTTGAGAATATGCCTTCCCCCCTCACGGTTGAAATCGATAAAAACGCAAATGTCCCTCAGCGGATTAAGGATCATCTCAAAGATAAACAATTCGTTAATCTGCTCGATTCGACAGACAAACTTGCTCTCGAAAACGGCTCTATAAAGATTCAGGTTCCCGGAAAAGAAGCGAAAATCTACAGGGCTTTATAAAAAAACTTTACCTTTTAATTTTAAGTTTTAATTTTCGGTTTTTTCAATAATAGCGTCCGCCATCTGGCTTGTACCGACGGCAGTAGGATCATCTCGATGCGGCTTCATATCGTATGTTACGCTTTTACCCTCGGCTATCACCGCAGCAACTGCTTTTTCTAATTTTTCGGCCTCGGCCATTTTTCCCATATGACTTAACATCATAACGCCGCTGAGTATAAGAGCCGTCGGATTGACCTTATTCTGACCCTTATATTTCGGTGCGCTGCCGTGTGTCGCCTCGAAGATGGCCCCTTTCTCGCCGATGTTTCCACCCGGCGCAACTCCAAGGCCGCCAACCAGACCCGCACACAAATCACTGATTATATCTCCGTAAAGGTTCGGTAGCACGAGAACGTCATAAAGCTCCGGCTTTTGAATCAACTGCATGCACATATTATCGACGATGCGGTCCTCGAATTCGATGTCCGGATTTTTCTTTGCAACCTCCCGGCTCACCTCAAGCCACAATCCGTCCGAAAACTTCATAATATTGGCTTTATGCACGCTCGTTACCTTTTTACGCCCCAGCTTGCGCGCATAGTCGAACGCGAATTGAACGATACGCTCGGAACCTTCAACCGATATGGGCTTTATGGTTATGCCCGAATTTCCTCGTACCTTTTTCTCGCTGTGCTTATTGACCCAGCTTATCAGCTCGTCCGTATCATCCTTGCCCCGTTGAAACTCGACGCCCGCATAGCAGTCTTCCGTATTTTCCCTCACAATCACAAGGTCGATATCGGAATACCTGCTGCGAACGCCTTCATAGCTTTTACACGGCCTAAGACACGCATACAAATCCAGCGTCTGACGAAGATGAACGTTTATACTCCTGAAACCCGTCCCGACAGGCGTGGTAATCGGGGCCTTCAAGGCGATTCCGGTCTTCTTTATCGTCTCGACCGTTTCATCCGGCAGCGGTGTGCCCGTACGTTCCATTACATCGGTGCCGGCCTCTTTAATCAGCCAGTTGATGTCCGCACCCGTCGCATCGATGCATCTGCGTGTTGCTTCTGCTATTTCCGGCCCAATCCCGTCGCCCGTAACCAAAGTTACATCAGTCATTTACGTTACTCCAAAAAATTTTTAGAAAACAAATCTTATCTTCTAATGCCAAAAATGTCAACGATTGGCTTTTTCAATTTATTTGAGGGCTAAAACTACACTACCGGCTGCTGACCGGCATCGCCGAAAGAGTTGTTGGATTGTGGAATTATACTATAATAATTCCACATTAATTCTTTCTAAGGGAGACTAAAAATGAAACTATACCTTGTCCAGCATGCAAAGGCGGCCTCAAAAGATATTGACCCGGCACGCTCGTTGACCGAAGAAGGCCTCCGGGATATTCAAAAGGTCGCTGCCTTCATCAAAACCCTGAACCTGTCCGTGGATTACTTGTGGCACAGCGGCAAAAAACGCGCTCAGCAGACCGCTGACTTCCTGGCCGAAGTTGTCAATATAAACAAAGAGCATACTGCTCACGATGGTCTTGCCCCTAACGATGATGTTAAAGCGATAGAAAATCAAATAATGTCACTAAAGCAGGATATTATGATTGTCGGTCATCTGCCTTTTCTGTCTAATCTGGCCTCAATGTTGTTGACCGGCCGTGAAGCATCCGACACTGTGGCCTTCAGAAATGCCGGCATCGTATGCCTGAATTACACCGATAATCAATGGCACATCGATTGGATAATAATTCCGGAACTCCTTTTCTAAAGGCGGAACTTTTTAAAACAAGAATGCTTAAGCTGAATCTTGAGAAAGAAGTGCTGCCGTCGCGGCATGGAACATCGCGTAATAAGCTCGTCCTACAGTACCATTGTAAAAGCCGCCTGAAAAAAGATGTTCACTTTCTTTAAGAAATAATTCTGTGCTTTCAAGATGATTCTGTACATCCTTTCTCATACAGGAATCCCTTCCCTTTTGACCATCCTGTGTATTGTAAACAAACCTTCTTGAAAATCTGCTTCCGATATGAAAAGGAAAGTTACGAGAGTGTTTTCTTCAAGGCTCACATCTGAGCCTAATTGGCTCGTTCGTTCATGCTCTTCGAATCGGCTTTGTATCTCATCCAGAATAACTGCGATATCGATATCACTGTCGGGTGTCAATTGGTCACGTGCGGCCGAACCGTACAAATAAACTCTACGCAAACGTTCGCCATAAATTTCCTCAAGAATTCTGCGGATCTTGGAAGCTATTGTCAACGCTTTTTCTTTTGTTGTTACCATATAATTATAATACCTTTTGATATGGACCTGTTCGACAAAAATACTATCTTTTATCCACGAAAAGGATATCATTAAATAACTTGGTTATAAAATAATATTCATAGATGTCCTTCGTTGGCTTATGAATTAAACCGGTAATAAGTAATGGCAGTTTAATTGGATAATAATACCGGAAATTCTTGTTTAAGCTTCTGTAAAGCCGGTTCGATATGGAAATGGAACAGGTTGTACCCAGGCACTGCTCTGAGAAACTGACTTGAACCATCTCGAAGTACGAGCCTTGATATAAAGTTCAAATGTTGGAAAGTTTCCTGCCCGTCATCGGGGATTAAAATCCCTTGGGTTCACTTTTTTGCTTCTGGCGAAAATCCATCATCATCTTGCCGTATTTGTCCAAGACCCTGCCGTCCTGCCATGTATCGCTCCGGCCGAACTCATCCACAACTCACCTTCCTCTGTCCTTGCTGTTGATGCTTTGCAGTATCCCGCCGTTGATTATCAGACGAAACAGGTTGGGAAGCTCTCTTTGAAGACGGCGCAACGCTGCATCGCTGAAAGTATTGTCAGAGTAAATTTCCAGTAAAGTCAGTGCTTTGAGTCCCTCAAGTTGGCGCAGTCCCTTATCAGTGATGTTACCACCGCTGTCAAAGGCTTGCTTGCTCCTGTTCCATGCACCTTGGATACATAAGAGGTCCAACTTTTTCATATTAGCCAGGTATTTGAGTCCTTCGTCGGTCAAGCCTGAACCGCCGACAACGAGACGTTCCATATTGGCAAGGCCGGCCAGATACTTTATGCCTTTGTCAGAGTAATCGCACGGGCCAATCTGTAGCGACCTAAGTTGTTTTAGGCCCGCCAGGCATTTCAGATCTGAATCGACAAATGTGACCGTGCCGGACCTGGGGCTCATATACAGGTCTTCCAGAGCGGTTAAAGTCGAGATATCTAAGGTAACGCCGCCGCGCTCAAAACCGGAGACTTTTAAGTTCGTCAAACTGGGCATTGGCCTGAGCTTGTTCAGCCCGGCGATGCTGACATCAGAATGGGTAATGCTAAGATTCTTCAGAGATTTCAGAGCAATCAGCTTGGCCAACCCGGCATCGGTGACGTTGTCACAGCCGAACAGACTGAGTTTGGTCAGGTTCGTGAGTTTTGTTATGTGTTCCATCCCGGCATCGGTAACGCCAATACTGCCAATGCTGAGTTCCTCAAGATTGCGACACTTGGCGAGGGCTTCCAGGCCTTTGTCGGTGTAATATTCCTTGTTCCTCTTGGGATCGACATAATGCGACCTGGAAACCGCAAGCTGCCTGAGATTGGGCAATTCCGCAAGATGGGCCAAACCGATGTCGGTGATACGCTGGTTTCTCTGGGGCAGATCTATACGCTCAAGTGTCTTGATCTCCTTGAGATATGAAAGGCCCCTGTCGGTAACTTGGGAACTGCCAATTTCTAGTTTTTTCAGCGAGCGCATCTTCGTTAGATGGGCCAGCCCATCGTCAGTAATATTGCTCATCCCGTGTAGGCATAGGCTTTGAAGCTTAGGCATTTCGGATATATGGACCAAGCCGGCGTCTGTTATGCGCGCCACACCTTCGTGGAAGCTCAATGTCCTTAGTGAAGGAATGTCTTTCAGGTGGACACATCCCCTGTCGGTGAAGTTTGTGCCGCGAAGGAACAGGTATTCAAGTCGCGGCAGGCCTCGAAGGTGCACCAGGCCGGCATCGCTCATGCGCTGTCCAGTGAGACCCAGCTCTTCAAGTGAGGTCAGCTTGCTGAGATGACGGAGGCCGGCGTCTGTGACCTGACCGCCCACAACATACCCAATGTACAGTCTTTTCAGGGCGGTCAGCTCAGCCACATAAGCCATACCCCTGTCTGTCACGCGAGGAGGCAGGTACAAGCATTCCAAAGATTTGAGGTTCTTGATATACCTCATGCCTCTGTCAGTAACAGCGGTCCGTCCCAGACTCAGGCTCCTCAGGCCGGTCAAATGTGCGATATGTGGCATGCATACATCGGATGGTTTGACAGGGTCTGCAGATGAGGCTGGAAGCGCAAGACCGTAGAGGTCATCCGGCCTGAGTTTTGAGAGGGGGGACAAGTCTCTCCGAGCAGTTTTATGGACTCTGAGAGACAATCGCATGTCTACAGGAACATGAACTTCGCCCTCGGCTTCACACAGGTATTCGTGATGTTCCCCTGCCCGTGTCCAATGGAACCAATACGCGAATTCTTTGATCACTTCATCAGGCGAGATGTAAAGCTTCCCTAATGACCGATCCTTGGGAAAATGAATGATACGCACGTCGGTAGATTCGGTCGCCAAAGAACATGTTGGGATGAGTATCGCACAAAGCGACACCGTAACTGCTATTATCCTGTCAGTACTTCTCATTTGCTGCATCCTGAATCTCGCTGTCGAGTTGATTGAGGCCGAATCCTTCAGCCAAGGCAATATGTTTGAGGTTGGTCAGAATCAACCCTGGTGGCGACCGCATGCTTCGTCTGAATCGGTTCATTTCCTCATCCCCCCGAATCGTAACGCTATTGATAAGCTAAAAACGTCACTTAGCGGTCGCCGGGCGTTTGGTGAACACCTTCGTCAGATCGAAAAATTCCCTCGGCCTCTAAGATTTTAAACAGCTTTGGCGAGGTATTCGCATCAACCTGAACGTCCTGAAGCTTATTGTAAGCAACGGTCCGACTAAAGCCGTCGCTTACACCGGCGGCATCGACATCAACGTAGTTGATCCGCACTCCAGCAGGCGCCCAAACGCCCGGAACGACCAGAACAACGAGCATAATCAGCGTGACATTTAGAATGTTCCTCTTAAACTTTTTTCGTCCTCCTACAAAAACCTCTAAAGGTTCACGACTGATTAGACTTCATAGCTGCTTTTCGAAGTTTTTCCAGCCTCAACACTGTTATGTAAAGTTATATAATGAGCTTACTTGCCTAAACTCCCTTGGGCCAGATCGACCAGCCATAATATCCCCGCGCCTGGTCGGATGGCAACCTCATGACTTACCGATATGGCCGGCTCGGAAAATTCATCACCTGTCTGTTCTATGTCCTGAAGGTATGAAAATACCAATGACCCAATCATCCTGTTCCGCACCTCAAATCTGATGTCCTCGATAATATCGTTTTCCAAGTCAATTACATATACCAGCTCGGCATTGTTGCGCTTGTCTTCATAATATACGCTGACAATCACGTTTTCTTCGTTCCTCGCTGGCCTGGTCTTAAACGCCACCCTCCTCCGGGCGGCGTCTCGGCGGATAATATCTATCGTATGCATACCCATCCAGGGCCGAAGCAAACCTTTGAAGAATGTC
Source organism: uncultured Pirellulales bacterium (assembly GCA_964653075.1). Classification (GTDB taxonomy): domain Bacteria; phylum Planctomycetota; class Phycisphaerae; order Sedimentisphaerales; family Anaerobacaceae; genus NIOZ-UU13. The sequence goes on along the minus strand of CAZZAX010000024.1, from coordinate 20,857 downwards.
CCCGGTGGATAAGCGGCAATAACGGTACCATCGACCCGGCGTATGCACGCGCCGTCGTTGCAGTCGACTATCTCGAGTTCATTACCGATTGTTAACCTCATCCACGCCGGGTGTTCTTTACTAACATTATAAACAAATGGTATTTGCCCCGCGGCCCTAATGGTTTGGTTGTTTATTTCACCGTTAATACGAAAATACGTCCAGCCTCTTTTGTGCATTTGGTCCCGTTCATCGATGACCGGAATATATTCGGACCAGTCGTACTCGAACAACCTCTCATTTAACGTATTATAGTTATAATCGGTACGGAAATTTCTCGCTTCAACGAACCGGTCGTCAAGAGCGCTTCTTAACAGTCCTGTTTGACTGTCGCGGATATATTCAACGCCGCTCAGGTCGCCTTCAATTTCCGATAGAAAGCTCGTGAAATCGGCTGTGTCGGTCGGTAGCCGCCGGACTCTTAAACTGCTCCAGAACACTCGATAGTTGTTGATATAAATCTTTTGCCCTTCGCTCTCATAATAGTAATTACCCTCTCCGTTCTGAAGCCAGGCGCAAAGTTGATTTGTTTGCTTTGCGTCCCATCGCTGCATCCGCATAAACATAGACCCATCGATTCCATCGGGGCAGTAATACCATTGTTCGTATGCGCCTTTGCTTAAGCTGCTTGTCGGCCCCTGGCTCGTATCGCGTAACTGGGTCGTGTAATTGATGCTCTTGACTTCGGACCTGTTCGGCAGGGGAGCTTCGGATAAAACTGATATACCACCCACGGTCGCCAGCCCGACTGCCGCCGCCGTTACAGTTGCAATCCCTAATTTAGTCCCGGCCGTTGCTATCACCGCCGTTATCACCCCGACCTTGACCGAGTTGGCGGTTACTGTCACCGTCGCGGTTCTCGCCGGGGCCGTCAATCTGCCGAAAAGACCGAGGCACATCAATAATAAACCTTTTTTCAGGCCCTGATGTGTCAACTGTTTCTTAAGTGCCTGCTTGGCGCGATAAAATAAAACCCGGGCCCGGACCTCGCTGCACTCCATAGCCACCGCGATCTCCGAGTAAGATAACTGCTCGAAACATCGTAATGACAGGACCGCTCGATACTGCTGCTTCATCTGCTTCATAGCTACCACGACTTTTTTCGACAGCTCTTTCTGAAGCAGTTGCCGGAGTCCGTCTTCCTGATGATATTTGGCGCGCTGCGAAAGAAAGTTTTTATAAAAAGCATCCCCATAGGCAGGGCTCTTTTTGGCTTTGGCCTTGTAGTGCTGCTGTATCTTGCTCTGTGCAATCCGATACAGCCACGGCCAGAAACTCTCAACACTCTTGAGATGGTTAAGAGATTTAATCATTTGAAGTAAGACCTCCTGAGAAATATCTTGTGTCAAATCGTAATTCAAAGTTACTCGATATATGTATGCGCACAATCTCCCCTCGGCTTCCCGGGCCAGCTTATTTATGTCCTCTTTACGGCCCTTTTGTGCCTGCCTAACCAGTTCCGTCCATATTAGCTCTTGTTCCATAAAAATATCGTTCGTCTGATACATAGACGACAGTTGAGCTTTTTCGTTACGCTAATTATTTAAAAATTCCCACGAATCTCATAATCTTACCATAAATGCGCAAAAAGAGGCCCTTGAAATCCCCAAATTCACGTCACAAGACAGTTCCGGAGGGGTGGCACGGTCAAACTTGTTTGGCCGTGTTGATACGCAAAAACACCATCGTCAGGGGTCAAATCCTCCTCCGGTATAGAAACTGCAACTTACCTGCCCAACAATAAGTTGAATGGTCAGAAAAAGCCGAAATTGGCCGTTTTTGAATTAAAGTAGCTAAAATATCTCCCGAATTTCTCTGAAATGCGAGCTGCATTTCTACCTGCGGTTCGCACTTATTTTAATCACTCCACTTGCTTTGTGCTGCCTGCGGTTCGGTTCTGTTTTTATTTACTACGTCCTTAACAGGACTTCCGTTACACTAAACGAGCCTCATGCTGGCCTTCGGCAGCAAAAGCAACGAATGAAACTTGTCCTCCGATCAAATCTGGGGGCGGTTAATCCAAATAATCAATCATCGATCATCATTAATCATTTGAAAGCTGGCCTCCGGCAGAAATGCCGCATAGCACGTCATTGCTGATGGGTGGCTGTCAACAGTCGCTAAGACACCTGTTTTTCTGCGCGCGGTCTGGTAGGAAGGTACATGTCCTTTTTGGTCAAACCGCATTTCTTGACGATTGTCTTACAGTAGTTCAAGCGCCCCGCAGTCTTCGGATGTCTGCTGTTTGTGCCGAATGTGAATTTGGCCCCGGCGGCCTTGGCCTGCTTCACGAGATCTTCACCTGGAAGACGATAAGACTCACTAATCTCTATTGCAACACGGTGCTTTACGACAAGGGAGATGATTGTCTGCACTCTCTTGGGTGTCCACAATGTCTTAAAGTCCTCAGCAATACATTTAGGCAGATAGAACGGTGCGGCCAGAATGTTCAGCCTCTCTGTGGTCAGGATCCGGACGAAGTAATCCACGTATCTGTCCATGAACTTCTCTTTGTCTGTTACTACCGTATTAGACCTCCAGATTCGCCAGAATGTCCCGTCAGGATTTGGTAGAGTCATTGAATCCATCAGGACATAATCAAGCTTTTTCAGTAGCTCTTTTGAAAAGGCATCTCGCCATTTGGGATATACCGGTTGTATTCCCTTGTACACAGGATACGGCGCCAGCATGTCCAGGTATTGTTTGAGGTCATGGTCTGTCTTAATCCTGTAGTTGTGGCCCGGATGCTCGACAATGCCAAACTTGACTTTTCTCTCTTTGGCTACCTGCACGGCTTTTTCTATCGGCAACTGGCCTGATAGGTGCACATGGAGATCCGCAAACGGAAAATCTTTTTTGGATGAGCTCTCCCCTTGTGAAGCCATTACAGGCATGTTGGCAAGTGTCATTGCAATGCACGTACCATGGCTCAGGAATTTACGTCGTGAAATTATTTTTTCCATCTTATATCTCCTTCATAAGGCGGCTCAAAGGCCGCATAAGTTAAAAAGAACTTTCTTGCTTACAAGAAATCTAATTCGAGATTTCCCATACCCACTTCACTGAACCACCCCTGCTTGCCGTAAATACGATAATATAAAGATTCGTCTCAATTTCAACAATATTCCGGTACATTCAATATGTCATGTCACAGAAAACACTAAAAAAGTCGGGTATGGATGTTAAAAAAAGTCGCTTTTTCTTACTCTTTTGACACATCATGGCTGCCGCCCGCCGATTGATTTTTCCTTTTCTTGGTTCTTTCTGTTTATTTTCTCTTTTTGAACTTGGAATTAAGTTCAATGTCACTGGTTAGCCGGTTCTTTTGGTATTTCTACCGTTTGGAGGTATTCTAGTGCTTTCTCAAGACATCTTATCGTCGCCAGCCTAAGTGCATCGCGACGGTCAACTTCTCCATGTCCACTATATGTTGTAAGCGTGTAAGTAGCCAAACGATCGAATAGTACTTCGTACATAGAAATATTTGCCGTGATAACATCCGGCACTGTTTGTCGCAAAGTCAGGCTGAACGCACGTTGAATTCCTTTCTTATAACCTTCAAAGGTGGAAAGATGGCCTATGATGTAAAGACTCTTTTGTCTAAAGGGTGAGACTGCCCATTCAATATTCTTCAACGATTCATCGCTACTTTTTAAAAATCGAAGCAGGCAGTTTAATCGTTGGCTCGCTATATCCAATCTTGCAGGATTCAAAGCCTCTGGGCTCGGTGGCGTAATTATACACCGTATGAGGCAACCACGACGGGCCAGCGATAACATTGATTTTTTCTCCTCAAAAAGTGCATTGCGATATTCTGCTTCCTCAGGCTTAAAAGGTTCTTCTTCACTTATTGCGTATGGTGATAGAAAACCACTGAACCATACGGTTTCATTAGATAATTCCTCATCAGGCAAGATCGCCAGTTTCTGCAAGTCACTGATTAATAGCTTTGTCCTTTCTAAAATTGACTCTATGACAATCGGTGGTCCAACTGACTTGAGTGCATCCAACGTTTTACCTAAACGTTCGGAAAATGCTATTTGTCTATCGCTTTTGCGAAGGTCGTAAAAAATGCAACGAATGAAGGCGAGATCAAAAGGGAGTTGTTGGCCTTGTTGACATAACAGAATTACTGAATCGCAACGGACATGAGCGATTCCAAGTTCATACAATACATTGGGATTAAGATCTGTAAGGTCAGCTATAATGATCTCAGCCCTTTCGATTTCTTCCAAAATATCAGCAACGATAGGATTAGGATAAACTGAACTATCAGCTCGTTGAACATTGAGGCCTCTGATTTTACAAACACCTTGTATTACTCGCCATAAAGTCTCCGAGTGTTTAGCATCAAAAGGCATTGCTACAAAGACTCGATCCCTTTCTCTGGATAGACGTGCAGAATGAATAAATGCTTTTGGATATGACGGAAGATTAATCCTTCTTGTATCACCACTTTCGTAGGTAGGGCCCATTTCTTTTTCTCCTACAACTTCATGGATTTGTTAGTGATTCCAAACTTTTTTGTCTGACTGTTGTTTATATATTTTCCTTATAAGACTCATAGCTACAGAACCTTCATCTTTTGTTCTATAAGTTAGGCGTCTCCGCTAACTGAAATATTGACTAAAAAAAGGATTTTCAAGAAAGAATCGACTATTTTGTGCTATTATACTGGCCGGGTGTAGAAGTACTATATTAAATTCATTGAGATATTTTTGCTTCATTACATGGTAAACAATGAAAAACTTGGTCAGCTTTGATACTAAAAGGCTACATGCAGAGCGGCTGCAGCAAGACCACTTTGAGTTTATTCATAAAATGAACCGAGATGAACGGATCATGGCCCACCTTGGCGGCCCGCGCTCACACAAGCAGACATCGGAATATATGGAGCAGAATCTGGCCCACTGGGAGCAGTATGGTTATGGGATATGGATACTCCGGCAGCGTGTAACAGGAATATTTACCGGCAGGGGAGGATTGCGAAATACAGTTTTGGCAGGAAAGGATGAAGTGGAAGTTGCATACGGATTACTGCCCGAATTCTGGAACATGGGGCTGGCTACGGAATTTGTCGAGGCCGTTGTGCGAATAGGATTCTCTGAAATGAGATTGTCCAGCTTGGCTTGTATAACAAGGCAGAGCAATACGGCCTCCCTGCGTGTCCTGGAGAAAACTGATTTCCTGTTTGAGCGTAACATCATTTATCAAGGCAAACCACATATGCTCTTTCGACGAGACATTGCACAGACCTGATGTCATCATGTGCCGCGAAAACCCGTTGAGTAGTCAATAATCAATTGCCTTGGATACTGTCGCCTGTGACCTGTATATCGTCTATGTTCCATCCGGGATAAGTCACTGACTCGTCCGTCGGGCCGATACCCCAGCGGAAATAGACCGTCGGCTGGTTGTCTGCGACAGTGGCCGGAACCGCATACTCAACTAACTGCCAGACACTATCCGAGATATGAGAATAGCCTACTGTCCACAAATCCACCCAGTTGCTGCCGTCATTCGATACCTGCACATCGGCATAGTCATAAGGCGATTCGACCCCGAGCCACCGACGGAAGCTTAGCCTTATATTCTCGTAACCTTCGCAGTTAATGGCGCCGGTAGTTGCATACCTCGTTTCGGCCATATTATTTTCATAGTCGCCCTCGAGTGCGTACCCTATGGAATTATCGCCCATATATCCGCCGTTCGGGTCGCCCTTCCATGAGCCCTGACCCGTCGGAGCTCCCCATGCCCATCCTTCATCGAGCTGCCATTCGGGGTCCGTATCCATATTAGCGTAATAGATGGCGTCCATAACCACTTTAACCGAGTGACTAAGACTGTTCTGCCGGATGCCGTCCGTTACCAGGAAAGAGAAGGTATAGCTGTGAAAAGCCTGATCTGCCGCCGGCTTCCAGAAAACGCTCAAAGTATTGGCATCATAATATGCCCCTTCCGGTAAATTGCCCACAAAGAAGTCAAGGTCGGCATTCATCGGATTAGTGGCGCTAAGTGTCAGTTCGAGCCTCTCTCCGGGTCTGATTTCATCCGGAGCATCTATGGGGTTCAGTTTCGGACCCTTCGAGACCCATCCCGAGTTCTGCGGGTCATGCCTGGCTGAGCCCCAGTCGATGACATCGGGATTGTACGAGCCCGGCAGGTCTATTACGTGGAATTGAAAATCATAGCCGTTCACCATCATCTCAATATCACCGTCTTTGTCGAAGTCCTCAATAGCTGGAGATGTTCTATAGTCGGTGGAAAGACCCAGCATCGGAAAGCCCGGCGTCACCGAGCCGTCCGCCTCCCAGGCCATAATTGGGGCGCCGGTTGCACCCACTACAAGCTCCTTCTGTCCGTCACCGTCAATATCGCCGATTACGGGTGAGCTGTCGGTCGCGTCTCCCATCATCGTCTTGGGAAAGCCGGCATCGGAAAGCTCTTCACCCTGATGGTCGAAGGCATGAACGAGGCTGAACGCAAATCCGTCCGCTTCGACGTAGCTGGTAACATAGACTTCGCTTAAACCGTCACCGTCAATATCGCCCACACTCAGTGCACCGTCCTCACCTAACAAATCACCGACTTTTGTTTCCCAGACCTTGCTGCCGTCAATATGGACCGCCATAACGCTGTCCTCCGTGCAGAAAACCAGTTCGAATTCCCCGTCCCCGTCAAGGTCAACGATGGCTGTTCCTCTCCTGCTTCCGCCTCGCCATCTCTCGATCTGCTGACCTTGGTGGTCCAGAACGAATGTATAGACCCGGGTGATACCCGGCCCGTATCCGCAAAGAGTAATCTCAACGTCTCCGTCACCGTCAAAGTCCGCCACACTCATCGGGCCTTCTGAGGTGTACCGCCGCTGCCACAGAAACGTCCCGTCGCCTTGGATGGCATATAGCCCGTCACTCTCTCTGGATTCCTCGTCAAGGGCGACGATAATTTCGCTGTCGCCGTCCCCGTCGAGGTCCGCAAGAATAGGACTGCCGATAATATATGCGTACCAATAGTCGCCTACTTCCAGCGGCCAGTCGCCTTCGACCATCTGCCCGCTTTCCACGTGCAAAGCAGTAGCCATGACCATGTAATCGTCCACGACAACTATTTCGTAGTCGCCGTCACCGTCGATGTCTCCCACTGCCATGCCTGAGGCGGTCAGACCCCAGAGATTTGATTCCTCTGCCATGGGCCAGTTGGGAAGGGTTGTTCCGTCTTCTTTCCAGATGGTTATTGACCCTTCAGACCAGTACGAATCCTCGTCCCAAATCATCGATGCCTGAACGATTTCATTTCGTCCGTCACCGTCAACGTCGAGGCATAAAGGACTGCCGAGATACCACTCGTCCGCTTCTTCGGCATCTTCCGGCAATGGCCATGGTTCTATGTTGGGTGCATATTCCAGCCCGAATGTCTTGCGGTCGGTGTGCGTGGTTCCCTCTGTATCTACGCTGAGACGTAATTCGAATACCCCCGAGCCGGGATTGGCAAAAGAGAGATTGACAAGACCGTTGGGGTCCGGAAGGACACTGTTTTCGTCGATCAGTTGCCAGTCTTCGTTTCCGTATTGAGTGTACTCCAGTCGATAGGAGTCCCCGTGGACAAACAGTACCAGAGGAATGTCATTGCCATCCGATGCGAATATCTCTTCCTGTCTCGGTGCAGCTATCTCACCGAGGGGTTGCCTCTGGTCTGCTGCCATAAGGGCCTCGTAGGCATTGACACGCCCTGTGCCGATATAGCCCTGAATGGGATCGATGTCCCCGTAATAAACGGGGTCCGTGGTATTTTCAAGAATGGCTCTGACCTCCACGTTTGTCAGTTCCGGCCGATGAGACATTACCAGCGCGCCAACCGCTCCTACATAAGGTGAGGAAAATGAAGTCCCCGCCGTGGCAATATATTCGCCCTCGAGGTCCGTTGTTACAATGTCGGTACCCGGCGCCGTAATATCCACCCATGTTCCGAAACTGCTGTGGCCCGTCTTGATGTCTTCCCCGTTCGTAGAAGCGACCGCCATTACATTGTAATATGCCGCCGGATAGAGTGGCTTGGTTGTGTCCTCGTTGCCGGCACTGGCTGTCAGCAAAATACCTGCGGCAAAAGCTTTGTCAATCGCTTCCTTGACGATTGGGTCTCCGTCCGGGCCGAATTCATCGGCGCCGAAACTCATATTCAGAACATCTGCCCCGTTCGCCCCTGCATAATCCAGGGCTGAAGCAATCTCCTCGGAGGTAATCTCGATACTCAGCCGCAAAACCATTATACTGCATTGCCAGTTGATACCGGAAACACCTATACCGTTATCGCCCACCGCGGCTATCACCCCCGCAACCTGTGTGCCATGGCCGCCAATGTCCCACCAGTCGTCGCCCTCTGGAGTGACCTCATTACTGTCATTCTCGAAGTTCCAGCCGTGAATGTCATCGATAAAGCCGTTCTCATCGTCATCGATACCGTTTTCCGGAATCTCGCCCGGATTCATCCAGATATTGTCCTTAAGGTCGGGATGATTCACATCAACACCGGTATCCGTAACCGCCACCACCACATCGCGACTGCCCGTTGAAATGTCCCAGGCATCGGACATTTGGATTAGTTGATGAGCATACTGGTCGGGAAACTCCGGATCATTCGGATCGGAGCAGGTTCGATAAATGTAATTTGGCTGGGCATACTCTACCTCCGAATCCTCGTTGAGCCGGGCACAGATGCTCTTGACTTTGTCGGTGGTTTTCAAAAGGTAGAAACGTGACAATTTACCGCCTGTCGAACGCCCTTTTGGTTCTGCTGTTGCCAGGCTGATTTGGCCCCGTGTCTGACTTCCCGGTCCCTCGTGGCCGCCCTTGAAAATCGGGCCTTCTTCATATACTCCATATTCGGTTTCAAGGCGACGGAGGATGGCTTTGTCTCTAATCGCTGTTGAAGGGCCGGATTGTGATAAAAGAGATATTCCGCTTGATTGGTCGTCCATGAGCTTGACTATGACCTCACCCTGTACATAATTTTGTTTGGCACGAACCCGTTGCTCCTTATTCTTACCTATTGATGCTGCGGGGTCCTTTTCCGAAAGTTCCGCTCTCGATATCCCCGCGGCCATAATCAGCATGGCTGCCCCCAAAATCAACAATCCTGCTTTGGCTATCAACCGGCCTGGATTTGTGTTATTTGTGCTCATTTTCTCCGTCCTTTCACGTGCACTTTCTTTTGTCAACTAATATACCAGCGACTCGCCGCCCATAACCGCCAGCCAGGAGCCGGACAATGTATCCACTCTTTGAAGCCCTGCCTGACAGGCAATGTCCTCGGGCTGCTCTCGAAGCAGTAAAAGGCAATTTGATGGCTTGGGGATATATTCCTCCCCTCCTTCAGATACCTACTAATCGCACGAGAACTGTCTCTACTATACTAATAACCCCAATTAACAAAGTCAACAAAAAAAATGAAATATATAAAGTCCCGTTTATTATGGCGGTAAAAGCAGGATTGTACGTAGATATGCACTTATACCTTGGACTTTACCCCCGAAAATTACTCCTTTGACTTACTACAGGGGGCTCTTGTGCTCTTTTTTCTACCTTCTGCACTAAGAGACTAATAAACACCATAGACCTCTAATCCAGTCGATTTGTGATTGACCAGAATACGAATGTTGACGACCCTCATCGGCCTGGCTAAAGAAAGTTTGAAAATCCCGTCATGATAAAGCTTGACCCTTCCGCCTTTATTGAATACTTCTTTACGTCTTCCCCCGGGCGTCAGATACGTGACCTCGATATCATTGATTCTAAGATACGATGTCTTCCTGCCCGTCCTCTTCAACCATATCTCTCTTATGGGTTTGTGAGAGGGATTACTGCATAGAGTTTCGAGCCAGGTGCTGTCCCCTCCGGGCGTTGTCCCCAACAGTATCTCTGTTGGACCGCGTTGCTCTGCGGCCATACGGCGCATCCTTCTCGGAAAACGCGGCGCCCCTTCGGGATGATACGGAATCCCGCAAATCTCCAGGCCCGTCGATTCATGATTGATTCTAATCCGAATCCGCCTTATCCGCATCGGTCTGGGCAGGGCTAATTTGAACATACCGCCGCTATACAGCTTGACCCTGCCGTTTTTATTAAAGGTCTCCCTGCCCCATCCGGCCGGTGTACTATAGGTAATCTCAATATCATTGATTCTCAGGTAGTTCGCCCTGTGTCCGGTCCTTCTTATTCGTATTTCCTTCAACGGCCCCTCGTAACGGGTGCTGCACAGCGCCTCCAGCCACGTGCTGTCACCGCCCGGCGTGCTGCCCAGCATGATTTCTCCCGGATAGGGGCTTTCGGCAAAGACCATTACCGCTTCGTATTCACTAATCAGTTCTTTCAGTTCACCGAGAATCTCATCCACCTCGATGCGGTTGTAAGCCGACTCGCTTGTTGCATCCCTCAGCTCCTCTGCGTTAAGGACAATCTCCTCCGCCAGCCCCTGCACTCTTCCTGCATATCCGCTCGCTATCGCCCATATTGTCCCCCCCGAGCACCCCAGAACCAGCAGAACAAATACGGCTGTCTTTATGAAACTGAAGTGGCCTTTTACTCGGATACTCGAAAGCGCCGCCGTCTCACTTGCTTCTTTCTTCAATTCCCGCCCCATTTGGTTTGTTTGTCTTTTGCACATATTCTTATGCCTCCTTTCTATCTATAAAAGGCACCAATCCCGCCGTTCGTAACGTTAAAAATCATACCCCTCCGGCCCGCCTTTGTCAATTGGATATAATATTTGTCATCTCCATCGAAACCTCATACAAATTAAAATCAAAAACTTATTCAAGGTTACTTATACCCCTGTATTTGGCAAAAATGGGCTTTTTTCTAAAGTCTTAGGCTTTACTGCCGATAATGTACTTGGAATATGTTATCGTTAATTTGCAGGGGGCAGTTTATGAAAATCGATGGAACAAGCTTGCAGGCAAAGCCGTTTATTAAACCTAAAACGCCGGACCAGCTCGAGCCCGAGGTTGAAAAAACGCCTCAGGAGCCGCCGGAACCTCCTCAAGTTGAAGAACCTTCATCGACAGAGCCTCAATCGCAGATTCAGGAGATTGATACTGAAAAGGGAGTATTGCGTAATCTTTTGGAAGGCCATTTCAAGGGCGTATCGGACGTTCGTCTTCGGATAAACTTCTTCGATGAGCTGGCTGCTATCGAGGCCGCAAAACTCCAGACCGTAACCGCTGAAAAAGCTGCTGGCGTTCTGGAATCTGTCGGTGGCGTTGTTACATCGTTCCTCGAAGGCCAAAATGAGCTGACAGAAGGGCAGATTACAATTGTGATGGGGCTTCATGAACAATTCACTCAGGCCGCAGGAGAATATCAAGGTGAGCCGCCTGCCGATTTAGCTAACGTCTTTGATGAGTTTGTCAAGGCGCTGCAAAATTTATTTCCTCCCTCGGAACCAACCCCGGAGGAAAATACTACTCCTGAGATCGAAAACAGTGACATCAATGAAAGCGGTGCTGCAACTGGGTTCCCTTGGCAAACGTTTCTTGTGAATTTGCAGTCTGCTTTTAGGGCATCCTCGGACGACCTGACTAATGCAGTCACCAATCTTCGAATCCTTCCCGAATTGTCCGAGCCGAACGGCAACGGCGTTGCCTACGAAAAGTTCCTGGCCATCTACAACGATCTGCGCGGCCTGAACATTGCCGCTGCCGAACAGCCCGTTAACGAACCGGTTGATTTGGCCGTATAACAGACAGGTTTGGACTCTCGTTCTTCGAAGTAACATTTTTTATCGGTACGAAGTATGAATGCTCTGCCATTTTCTCTGCTGCAATATCTCGGTTATCACTCGTCAATTTATCCCCGGGGGATTATCATTAATCATTTAAAGCCGTCCTCTTTCTTTGCCGATAAAAAAAGGCCGATAAAACGTCCGGGGGCCTTTTAAATATAATTTAGAGTGCCTGACAAAATGAATAATGTAAAACTGACATTCATACCACTGCTTTTGCTCATTTCCGGCTGTAGTTTCTCCATCGGCTCATACGAGAGCGGCCTGTGGTTTGACCAGGACAAAAGGGCCTACAACCCGAACGGTTTCGGAATAAAGGCCGACTTGGTGCCCGGACAGATGATTATTCCTGTCCCCAAACTCGGCGCAGACCGATGGGATGACCCCTGGTTAATAGTGAGGGCACCGATTATCGCACCGTTTATCTCATTTACAATGGCGGACAAGGGCGGCTACGCGGGCTTTCGGGCCTTCGAAGTCTCCGAAACCAACAAACAGTATTACTGGTGGCTGAACAAAGATGAGCTGCCCCCCAGAGGTAAATCTTTTATTTACTTCACACCCGAAGCCGCTGTCAGAACAAAACGATATACCCAGGCAGAATATACCCCGGCCGACCCCCTCGTAACCACCCATATACCTGCGTGGTAAGCAAAACGCCGAGCCGCTCGTTTTGCTTTTTGATTTCTCTAATTCTTCATTCTAAATTCTAAATTCCCCTGAGTTTACCCGGCCGACCCCCTCGTTACCACCCACATACCATCATGGGTAAACGGCCTGCCTGAATGGAAGCGTCCCTGAGCCTGTCAAACATCGAAGTGCCGCATTTCCCCTTGGCCTTGTTGTTGTCTGTCAATCCGCACCTGACGTGGAATTCACATTAATCAATATTAAAGCGCAGTGCAAATCCGTTGTCTTTGAATCATAAATATCGTTCATGGTTGGTTTCTGCGGCATTCAAATCGCCTCCTTGCTATGAGTTTGAACCAATGCCTCGATTTTCGACTTGATATGCTCTGGCAGTTCCGGCCAAAGACGGACGATTTCAGCAAGGTCATACGGTAGTTGTTTCGTGTCATTTTTGCCCTGTTTCTTTTGGGATTTGTATTGAATATTAACTACGCCGTAACCGATATCACCATCTTCTTTCTTCGTTCTATATACCGTATAGGTTTTACCGTTTACTTTAACAGTACCGTAACCCATATCACCGAACAATGGACTCGTTCTGAATACGCGATACTTTCTCCCGTGTACCATAATCATACCATGGCCCCAATCACCTTCCTCTTTATTCGTTCTGAAAACGGCATGGAGTGACATTAATATGTCTCCTGTGAACCTTTTTCAACAACACTATTTTAACTTCACAACTCTATGAAAAAATAGTATAGATAATTCTTTAAGTACTCATTCATCTTAGTCATCAAATTTTGTTTTTTTGGTGAAGACTCTTTCTTGTTCGACCCTCCGGTAAACCAGTTCCTTAAATATACTCTGCTGTTCGAGATCTCGGAACAGCTCCACCATTTTAAGGTAGAATTTGGCGCTACGGTGTACGATACTATCAGCTTGACAGTAATCTTCAGTCAATAGTACTGGTTTCGAGTTTTGCATCCATAACCATGCAATTTTGTTTTGGTAATGTAAATAAGAAAGTAGTTCCCTGCCCGAGCTTTGATTCAGACCAGATTTTACCTCCGTAAGTCTCAACGATTTTCTTCACGAGTGAAAGGCCAATACCAGTGCTTTCGATCTTGTCTTGCGGCTCAGTTGTTTGGAACATTTGGAAGATTTTTTCGAAGAGCTCTTCTTCAATTCCTGGCCCGTTGTCGGCGACGCTGAACTTCCAAAAATCGTCTTCCTCAACGCAGCTTATTCTTACTTGGCCTTGTGATTTATCCATACATTTTACGGCATTGCTCAGTAGAATCTGAAAGACCCAGGTAATGCGCGTTTGTTCTGATTCGATTACAGGCAGCTCATTCTCGACCACAATGGTAATGTTTTCCGGTGCAGAGACCGTATCGATAATCTGTGGCATAAGATCATTAAGATTGATATGAACCTTTTGTTCAGCCAGATATCCTACTCTCGAGTACTTTAGGATACCGTTGATCAAGTTGTACATTCGATTCACTTGGTTCAAGATCAAATCCAACTGCTCCTTTCCTTTTTTGTCGAGCTTGTCGGCGTAATCATCTGATACCCACTGCGCTAATCTCTGGATCATTCGCAATGGATCCTTCAAATCGTGTGAGACTATATTTGAGAAGTCTTTTAGCTCACTGTTGATGCTCTCGAATTTATCAAGAAGCTCCTCTTGTCTTCTCTCTGCCTTTCTGCGCTCGGCTATACCAGTAGCAAGAAGCTCAAGCTGTCTTCTCTCGGACTTCCTTTGCTTGGTTATTTCTGTAGAAATTAGATTCACTGCAACGACCTGTCCACCATCCATGACAGGCACGACGCGTGTTTTCCATATGGTCTCTGATTCTTGCTCGCCATGCCAATCAATCTCGAAGTAATCTACTTTCCCCGTCAGGAAGACACGTTCGATAGATGCTCTCATTATCTCTTGTTGTTCGGGCGGCATATATTCATAAATACTGGTTCCAATCACATTCTCCGGAGCGTTCCCTGCCATAGTATGATTGAGGAACTGAATCCTGCCGTCTTTGCCTACAGCGAAGATAACATCAGGAATGTTCTCTGCTAGTGACCGCCATTTCTGTTCACTCTGACGCAGGGCTTCCTCTGCTTCTCTTAGTGCCGCCAGTTCCTTTTTCGCTGTTATGTCATAGACTATTCCCTGTGTTCCGTTCGTTTCTCCGTGGAGGTCTTTGATAAAGGTGGAAAAAACTGTGACGTATATCTTTTTGCCTGTGGAAGTTTTGAGAGTTAACTCCTTGCTTTCAAAACAATCCTCTTTTACCTCGGCTAAGAACTGTTCTCTTTCTTTCGGATCAAACCAAAACCGTTCCGGCAGAAATGATTGATTAATGAATTCTTGGGGTTCAGAGACCTCGAATAGTTCGGTAAATGCAGGATTAGCATAGGTTATCATGTAATCTAAGTCGGTAGTATATATGGCGCTTTTGGATTCCTCCAGTAATCTGTGGTTTTTGTCTTCATCAGCTTGTAGTTTATTCTTAATCGCCATGAAGATGTCTGTTTGAGTCACAATCCCGCATAACTTCTTGTCCTCAATGATAACCAGCCTGCGAATATTCATATTTTCCATGGTCTTACTGGCGCTGAAAACAGAAAGGCTTGGACAGACACTTATCACTGGAGAAGACATTACTTCTTCTGTTTTGACATGGTGTGGATTTTTTTGCAGAGCGATGACTCTCCTGAGAATGTCTCTCTCCGTGAGGATACCAACAGCCTGGTCTCCCTCCATTACTGTGATGGATGAAATATGGCGAGAAGACATGATGGTTGCGGCTTTCGCTACGCTTGCTTTCCTCTGTATTCCGGATACGTTCTTACTCATTATCTCCGCAATGTCTCTCCACGTACCATAGTATGTCAAAGCTTGGGCCAGATCAGTTTGTGTTAAAATTCCGACCAGTTTATTCTCAGACATGACAGGCAGGCGCTTGATGTGTTTAGTCTCCATGATTCTGCTGGCTTCAAGGACCGAAAAATTAGAAGGTACGGTCTCCACCGGTGATGACATTACTACGGCCACTGCCATTCTATGTACATCCCTGGCCTCGACCACGGCTTTTTTAAGAAGATCTGTCTCGGTAAGGATGCCTGTCACATTCCCATTATCAACAACAATGATGCAGGAAACGTTGTTCTCAGACATCACTATCGCCGCTGTAGTCACGGTCTCATTGGGTGAAATGGTAATGACTTCTTTTTTCATCACCTGCCCGATTTTCATCCACGCGCGGGAAGAGGTCATCGCATGAGTTGTATAAAAGTTCCGGTTCTTAATCGGCAATAGGTCATTAAACTGTTCTCTGTCAACCATTGTTTTTTCTCCTGTATTTGCAAATTATGTTCATCTGTTGGCCCCTGATTTCTGAGGGCATCTACCGGATTGCTATGCAACTTTCAGATGTTTCAAAGGCAAACTTTGAGCTAGGTTAAGGATGAAAAATTAATCTATCCGCCTTACACAATCTCCCTTAAGCAAATAAACATAGCTATTAATACAATCCATCGACTTATTCAGGCAGCAACTTTATCTTATGGCTAATACACCAATAGCATTTCGAACCTGATGCTTAGGGATATCCTGCTCGCTTTTTCTCTCCGGCTGCAATGTGGTGATATAATAGAGGTATTTATGAAACTCAGTGTTAAACCAGCCTATAAAACCTCATAAAACACATCTAAAACACCTAATCCTTCTTTCTCAATTCTTAATTCTAAATTCTTATTTCTACCTGCGGTTCGCACTAATTTTATCACTCCGAAGTTTACCCAGAGTTTATCCAGAGCTTGTCCCCGGGAACTAAGCTTAATTCTTCTCTTCTCCCTGTGCGGAGTCGAAGAGTCATCATGACTCGCAACAGGGGAGCTAAGCACAAAAAAGCAACCCAATTCAATAAAAATCTCGCAATTTTCGACAAAAAACGCTGGTAATTTTCGACAATTTTCAAAATTTCCAAAATTTTTTTTATTCCTTTATTCATAAGCACTTAGCAAAATTCACCCACCCATAAATCCCCGAATTTTCGTATCAAACCTGCAGGTACGTCTAATTATAGAGGGAGCGTTTTTTATCCCCTCTAAATAATTAATACTATGCTTCATCCTGAGCGAAAGAGTTTACCCTGAGCGTAGTCGAATGGGAAGGATTAGAATTTCGGATTTGAAAATGTCATATATGCAGTTAAATAATCAAAAAACAGGCAAATCAAAGGAAAAAACGATGAAAAATACAACTATTTGTATGCAAAACAAACCCAATCTCGAAGAAAGTCACGGGGGTTTTACCAGGAGTAGTGGACTTTATAGGTAATGACTTTTTCCTGGCCGGGCCGGACAAGGACGCGAAACTCGACGGTCTGGCTGTCGGTCTTGATAAAGTCGTCGGACTTTTGAACGATGTCCCAATTTATCCAGCGATAAAGATGTTCGACGACCCTGAACTCGACGGTTTGGTTTTCCTTGTGATTGCGCACTTTGATTTCGAAGGCCTCGTCCAGCCAGTCGGCGTTTGTATCGATTTGATAATGCGTTCTTTTTCTTTCGCCGACGAGGTCGAAGGCGTTGCCCGTATAAACGCGGACGGTTTCATCCTTCGGGGTATGGTCGATAATATTCTCGCCGGTGAATTCCAGTTGGCCGTCATCATCGCGCCGATAGAACCGGACAACGCCGCGCGGCAGAGGGATACCGAGGTTGTTTTTTCCCGAGTTTTCGAACTCTTTCATGACCCACACTTTGGGATTGCAATCGGTTCCGTAGTCCCTGTTACGGCGGATATTGTCGGGCGTCCAGCCGCGGTACCGGCGATAATCAATCTTGGCGCCATCATAGACATACAGCCGCTGGCTGTTTACACCTTCGGCGCGAAGGAACTCGACCTGCTTTGTCTCGCGGTCGTGAAGCGTAGCCGGACGGTTCAAAGTGTAAAGGTGATACTCATCGAAGGCCTTTTCCGAGACCGGTGAGGGCATAGAAGCTTGCACCTCGGACATCATGCCGGAGTAGCGATAGCGGTCCTGGTCATCCTGGATTTTGCTGACGTCGCCGGCCATAAGCTTGATGCGTGCATTATCAAATGTTTTTCCGCTTTGATTATCGATTGTGACCCAACCGATTACATCGAGCCGGTCGCCCTTTTCACCGGCGAGCATACTGTAGTCGGCCTTCCAGCTCATGCCGCCTGTGACATAGCTAAGCTCGGCATTCAGCCTTCCGCTTCTGTCGGTGTTTAGCACCCAGTGAAGCGTGGGCTTGAGGATAGTGTCATCGGCCAGTGAGGGGAAAAGGGGCAATCCGGGCAGGCCGAACCGTAGCATTCCGTCGACCTCGATAATTGGCTGGCCGGCTGGGCCATAGGCATGCGTACGCTGGGTCTGAGCATAACGAGAGCCATACCGCTGCATACCTGACTGGTGAGCGACGTAGCCGGAGCGGACAATCCTGCCTTTTTTGATTTTTTGTTCACCCTCCCTGTCTGTGGTAAGGAAGTCGATTTCTTTTCCTTCGTATAAAGAGAGCAAAAGACCCTGTGAAATGGGATCAGAGCGGTAATTTTGTTCGAGGATTTGCAGGGCACGTCTGCCTTTGGGGTCGCGGAGGATTACAGAGTCCGGCTCGAGGTGAGCGGTGATATCGGTAACACTCAGCTCATTTATACCTTTTGTCAGCTTGAGATTAATCTGATCCCGCACCACCGCGAAATTCTGATTATAGACCGTCAGAGACGGTTCGGCCAGTGCGGCAGCGGCGTAAACAAACAAGAACACAGCAGTGATTCGAGAGTACTTTTTAAGGTCCATTGCATTTTCCTTTCATTTTATTCGATTACGATACGTCCGCAAAAACAGCATATTTATCCTTATCACGAAAATTATATACCATCAATTATATAGACGTTTATCGCAGCTTACCAGTTGACAAATATTTGCAGGATTTGCAGACTTCGTATTTACCTTGATAATCCGTTTATTATTGGCCAAATGGGTTCAAGCTTACTTATCATGAATCCGGTCATTTTTTATGGTTTTATCAGGGCTGTAAAACACTGTTTTTGCTAATTGTATCATCGTTAAAATTTACTTCCAAGGTAAGAAAAAAAGAGAAAAAGTTAGAAAGAACACAAGTCATATTCGTAGCTTGTGGTTTTTGAAGGTGAGATGGGTAAATAAGTATATGTGTAGATGAGAAAAAAAGGCGGGGCCGGCTCCGAATAGACTTTGCCGTGCGGAGCAAGCCCCATTCTTGTACTACTGCAGGTTTAATGGTGCATGCGTCTGGATCCGGGATGGTGGCGTCTTTCAAAGTGGCGGTGGGTATGCGGATTATACCAGCGATGGTGTCTTACGGGCAGATGCCGCGGGGCTGTTACGATTACTTCGTGGTGAGCGTGGCCGCGGTAGTACTCCCTGACAAAGGAGCAGCCGGAAAGGGATATTGTCATTATGGTAACTATGATGGTAACTATTAGCCGTTTCATTTTAGTACTCCTTTAATATTTGTCTTCGTTATAATATGCATTTTTTATTTTGACGCCGTTAACAGCCGCGCCTCTATATTTAAAAGGCAGTAGAAACAAAGGGAGTAACGACGAATTTAGAATTAAGAATTGAGAATGAAGAATTAGAGAAATCCGAAACAAATTCGAATGTTCAAAATTGGGTTTGAATTGGCTTTGAATTGGGTTTGTTTTGTTACCCGGCAAGCGGGATATATTTTTATAATCCTTTGTTAGAAAGTTATTTATGTTCATTTTTGGCCTTTTGCCAATTGGGTTTGAATTGGCTTTGAATTGGGTTTGATTGGGTTTGTTTTTGACTTTCGTCAGACTGGTAAAAATTGCATAATTCATTGTTATTAAATTAGTTACGTTTATTTGGACATTTGGTGAATTGGGTTTGTTTCTACGAAAAGTAGTAGCAGTTTTCGTAGTTTTTTCCCTCGATTTACCTGCTTTTTCATTATTTAACTGACTATTCATTCTTGGTATCCTTCGATTACACTCAGGACAGGTTTAGTTTTTAAGAGGGGAAAAAAAGTAGTCCCTCTATAATTAGACGTACCTGCGTGTTTGATACGAAAATTCGGGGATTTTGTGATGAGTGAATGAGTCTAAGTGCTTATGAGGAAAAGGATTAAAATTTTTTTAGAAATTTAGAAATTTGTTGAAAAATACCAGCGTTTTTTGCTGAAAAGTGCTCGGATTTTAGTTCATATTTAGCATCTCGCACAAATCCTAAACCCTAAACTCTAAATACTAAACAAATTCAAATTACCGAAAAATGAAATTCAAAACAAGGAGTTTGGGGATTGGGTTTTGAATGATTATTGATAATAGATGATTGATTATTTAAGGATTCCTGCCTTAACAGGAGTTAGTTTTAAGCGTTTTTTGTCGAAAATTGGGCGATTTTTAGAGCTTTTTATATTCATTTGCTGTTTTTTGGTGGTAGTTCTTGGTTTTTAGGCGTTTTTTGTTTGAAAACACCTGATTTTTGAATATATGATTTCCTTGATTGTTTAGATGGTGGAATTATCCCTACAGATTCAGGGTTGTGCCCAATCAGTAAATGGTGCGAAACATTTCATGGTACATGGTCGACACGAGCTATCTGACCAAACTGTTATTATTCTCCACAGGAGAATAGCTTTCGAAAACGACCTCTTCGGCCGTGATCTTTATGCCGTCAGCAGTGCGGACCACTACATCCCCGATAAGGCGTATTTGGCCGTTTTCCTTGTTGAACAGCCCCGTATCAGCAGTACAGATCAATGTGCCCATTTCGATAGTGACATTCTCGATACGCCGTTTGTCCACGGTGAATGGGGATTCAGAAGGATAGGTAGACTCGGATAAAGTCAAGAACGTTCCCTTGATTGTCATGCTATCCGGCTTGTGCACTTGTTCCTGCCGCTCGCAGCGACAACTAATGCCAAGACAGACAAGGAGAAATACCGATCCAATTGCCAAAAGTCTCATGTTTTTCATAATCTGACTCCATAAAAAACAGCCGCTTTAATGATGGCCCAAACCAACAATTATTTTTCAGACATGATGCCTCTCGCTGGATGCTTGACCGGTTCTATTATAACATACTGTAGGCCGGTTTCGACAAATAAAAAACTTCATCGGGGTATTACCCCGGAGGTCATAGGATTGAAATTGATTATTGATCCCCGGTCCCCTGTTATGGGCCAAGGGAGTGGTTCCCGGGGGTAAACTCCAAAGCAAGAAAGCTCTCACCGAGGACAAGTTATTTGGTGACTATTGATTATTGGGATTGTTTTTTAGCGTTTTTTGCAGAAAAATCAATCTATGTTTGTGGCCGTTCAGGTCCTTATGTTGGCCTGAGGCAGAAGTGATGGAGTAGGAGTT
>CAZZAX010000023.1:0-52198 GCA_964653075.1 uncultured Pirellulales bacterium | reverse complement strand
AAAAAATATACGGTATTTCTGCCAGCCGATGATTCCACTAAAGCGTATGGAGTTCTCGGTTTGTCCGACGAGATGGCTAACATACTCCCTCCTACTTTGCCCCTCCTCATCAAAGCGGTGCTCTTGCCTTGGAAGGGTAAGATAATTTGGGACGGTCTATTTACCATTTACAATATCAGCTTTGGGAGTGGGATAAGGAGTAGTATTCGAGAGTCTTACCGTCAGGCAAAGGCAGCTGGTATTATTACTTCTCTGGATCCCGATTGGAAACCTGAGAAGCCTACACCAGCAAAGAAGCCTAAAACCCCGGCCATCTATCGCTTCCTGAAGAAGAAATGCCCGAAGACAGTAGAAGAGTTCAAGCAGAAATATGGTGAGCCCCGAAAGGATTTGGCAGGAGAGGCAGTCCGTGAATATAGTTTATGGTCTATTGACGGTACGTCATCTATTGACGCAGACACCCTGATGATATATGCCAATATTATTCGCCACCAGGTATTATATGTCTATGCGAAAGAAGGTAAGATTACCTGTGTTTCAGTGGTCGATCCTACCGATTGGGGCCGAAACGATTTCAAGCCTCATGAAGGGCAAAGACTACTGTCCTGATCCTGGGTGCTGTTTACTACGATCAACCATGACATAAGCAGATTCACGATGTCCTTTATGATTGCATCGTGAAGTCGAAAAGCTGTTCAGATAAGCTACGAACGCTGGCTGAAATGTCGTAACGAGGAAGCCTCAAAGAAAATTTTTGTGGTGACAGGGATTTTAGTATTTGACTTTGAGCTCTTCAGAGGTGTCCTATTGCCTAAAGGAGTTGCAATGCAAAAGGTCTTATTTCTCTTTGTCCTTGGAGGATTGTTTCTTGCAACTCCAGACATTCGCAGTAATGTTTCCCCGGCTAAAAATAAGAGCAGCCGGGCTTCTGAGCAAAAGTATATCAAGGTGCCGGTTAAGAGGAAACCCACAGATAAACAATGGAAGCTGCGCGACACCCGCACAATAGAGCTGCTGGATGGTTTCCGGCCCGGTTCGAAGAAAATCCCATATAACCAATATGGCGGCAGAGTTGACCGCAAAGCCGAGGCAAAAGGCTATTTTTATCCGAAGAAAACAACAGGAAGATGGTGGCTTGTTGACCCCGATGGGAATCTGTATATTAATATCGGCGTATGTTCGGTGCGCAGGGGAAAATCTCAGATAAGCCGGAAGCCGGCCATGGAAAGATTCGGCACATGGGAAAAGTGGGCCGAGTTTACCGCTTCGCTTCTTGCGAAATATGGCTTTAACGGAATCGGTGGCTGGTCTGATGCAGAGCTCCTGCGGACAAAATCACAACGGCTGGCATATACACTTTCATGGAATTTCATGGGTTCGTTCGGCAGGTCTAAAAAACTTGTCTGGCAGGAGCCGGGGCATCTCGGATACCCAAACAGATGTATTCCCGTGTTTCATCCGGATTTTGAAAATTTTTGCGACGAATACGCTAAAGAGCTTTCAGCGACTAAAGATGACCCCTGGCTGATTGGACATTTTTCGGATAATGAGATGCCCGTCGTCTCTGATATGCTGGACAGGTCTCTGCAGCTTGATGTGAACAATCCGGACATTCGATACGGCTATGAAGCAGCCCAAAAATGGCTTAATAATAGAAAAGGTAAGCAGGCATCGCCAAAAGACATAACTGATGCCGACAGGCAGGCTTTTATTGTGTACGCATTTGAGCGGTATTACCGGATAACCACGAATACAATCCGAAAATATGATTCGAACCATCTGTGTCTCGGTTCGAGATTGCACGGAAGGGCTCTCAGCCTGCCGTACATATTTAAGGTAGCAGGCAAGTATCTGGACGTAGTGGCGGTCAACTGCTACGGCCACTGGGAGCCGGATCCCGAAAGGATGGCTATGTGGAGCCGGGAATCGGGCAAACCTTTTATGATTACAGAGTTCTACGCAAAGGGACATGATTCCGGATTGGCGAACAATTCGGGTGCCGGCTGGCTGGTCCCGACACAGAAGGACAGAGGCCGGTTTTATCAGCATTTCACAATAGGCCTTCTCGAATCCAAATGCTGCGTCGGCTGGCACTGGTTTAAGTACAGGGACAACAATCCGGAAGATTTGAGCACCGATCCATCCAATCGCGACTCGAACAAGGGAATAATCGACTATCAATATAAGCCCTATGTTTCGTTGCTTGAGGATATGAAGAAACTGAACAATGAGATGTACGCACTCATTGACTACTTCGACTCAAATTAAAAGCTTGACTTGAAAAGCAATTGCATATCAATTACAGCACGTTATAATCTCACCAGAGCCGGTTAATTTCACATAAACCTTGCGAATGGCTGATAAAAGGAGAGATTATGAAATGTACAGTTTTGCTAAAGAACATGGTTCAAAAGTTTCATTTTATGCCAATTCTGTTAATACTTCTCACAGTTTCAGTGATGGATGTTGCGGCTCAACCACAGAAGCGAATTCCCCGCCCCGAACATCCAAAACCACAATTCCACCGTGAAACATGGCTGAACCTCAACGGGCAGTGGAATTTTGGCATCGACCTCGGCTTCTCCGGCAATGAGAAAGACTGGCCGAAGGATGCTACGAGGCTGGATAAAAAAATCATCGTTCCTTTCTGCCCGGAGAGTAAACTATCAGGCATCGGATATACGAACTTTATGAACGAAGTTTGTTACCACCGCAAATTATCTGTTCCGAAGAAATGGGCCGGTATGCGGGTATTTCTACACTTTGGTGCGGTCGATTATGACTGCCGGGCGTGGGTCAATGGAGCCGGCGTTGGTCGCCACTATGGTGGCAGCTCGTCATTTTGCTTTGAGATTACCAAAGCGCTGCATAACAGTGAGAACGACCTTTTTGTCTGTGCTCTTGATGATGTGCGCTCTGACGTTCAGCCCGCAGGCAAACAAAGCAGAAGGCTCGAATCGCACGGTGTCGTCTATACGCGAACTACAGGGATATGGCAAACTGTCTGGCTGGAGGCCCGGCCGCAAAGCTTTATCGAATTTGTCCGTATCGTACCCGACCTCGACAACCACAGATTTGTCCTGACTCCGGCTGTTAACAACTGCCGCCGGGGCATGGAATTTCAAGCCACTCTTTTTTCCGCAACAGGTAAAAAGCTCACCTCAATTTGCTCACAATCAGCCGGCGGCATTGGCCAGATTCTTAAAGTAAAAAAGCCACGGCCATGGGGTCCGGACGACCCGTACCTTTATAAACTCCGGTTCGAGCTTCTTCAGGGCAACCGTATCTTGGACACGGTAAACAGCTATGCCGGCCTTCGCAAATTCCACATTGAAGGAAATAAGTTTTACCTTAATAACAAACCCATTTTCTTGCGGCATGTTCTCGACCAGGGATTTTATCCCGACGGCATCTGGACCGCGCCCAGCGACAATGCCCTAAAGGCCGACATCAAGCTTTCATTGGCGGTGGGTTTTAACGGCGCGCGTCTACACCAGAAGGTCTTCGAGGAGCGGTTCCATTACTGGGCCGACCGGCTCGGATATATAACCTGGGGCGAGTTCTGTGACTGGGGCGGCTCCCACTCCTTTGCCAATCCACAGGGAGTTCACAACCATCAGCGCGAATGGCGAGAGGTGGTCATGCGTGATTTAAATCATCCTTCGATTGTTGCATGGACACCTTTCAATGAAACAGCCGGGGCCGCAAGGTCTCGTTTCGAGGTTCATCGCCGTGCTGTGAAAGAAACAGTTGAGCTGACCCGTGATTTGGACCCGACGCGTCCAATCAACGATACCAGCGGATACGTTCACGTTGAGACGGACATCTTCACGGTGCATGACTACGACCAGAATCCCCGGACGTTCCGTGAGCGGTATGCTTCGGTCGCACCCGATGGTAAGAACGTCTTCGTCCGCTTCCCGGAGATATCTGCCCCATACAAGGGACAGCCATATTCGGTGGATGAATATGGCGGAACCTTCTGGACTAAAGAGCATGCCACTAAGGAACCTGCCGGTAACAACAGGAGCAAATGGGGATACGGCAAAAGCGCTGAAGAAGTTGAAGAGCTGATTGGCAAGCTGACTCTTATCCTTACCGGCCACCCCAATATTGCCGGCTATTGCTACACACAGCTCACCGATATAGAACAGGAAGTAAACGGCATTTATACCTATGAACGAGGGCCTAAATTCAACACAGAACGCCTGAAAAAGTTTTTCGCAGCACCTGCGGCGATAGAAAAAAATGAAGACTAACCGCCTTAAGGAACATTAATTTTGGATCGCTTTTTAAGGAAAATCCTATGAAACGTCGCGATTTTATCAAGATTGCCGGCTTGGGTGCAGCAGCACTTTCAATGCCACGATGCGCCCGGACACAGCAGCGCCTCGCTAAAGGCAAAAAAACCAATATCATTTACATAATGCTGGACGAGCTCGCTTACTTTGAGTTGTCCTGTATGGGCAATAAATACCTAAAAACACCAAACATCGACCGAATGGCGACGGAAGGCATGCGTTTTACGCAAGCATTGGCAGGGGCTCCGGTATGTGCACCGACCCGCAGCGTATTGATGACAGGCCTGCATACAGGACATACGACCGTTCGGACCAATCCCGGCGGCGTGCCTTTGCGAGCCGAGGACATTACCGTTGCCGAGGTTCTTAAAAAAGCAGGCTATGCAACCGGCGGATTCGGAAAGTGGGGCTGCGGCGACAGGGGAACCACAGGAGTCCCTGAAAAACACGGCTTCGATATCTTCTTCGGCTACTATCACCAGGTCCACGCCCACTCATTTTTCCCCAACTACCTCATAAGAAGCGGCGAAAAAGTACCCCTCGAAGGTAACACAGGGGACTTCTACACGGGAAAACAATTCTCACAATATCTGATATTCGATGAATCCATAAAGTTCATTCGCCGGAACAGCAGCAGGCCTTTCTTCTGCTACTGCGCCTGGACACCGCCGCACGGACGCTGGGGAATCCCTGATGATGACCCGTCATGGCTCCAGTTCAAAGATAAACAATGGAACACCGGACAAAAAAGACCTGAGGATCCAAAAGTATATGCGGCCATGGTAGCTATGGTTGACCGCCAGATCGGACAGATTTTCGATTTGCTTAAAGAGCTTGATATTGACGATAATACGATCGTGTTCGTCTGCGGGGACAACGGCGGCGCACGCTACTTCAACCATTTCTTCGATTCCAACGGGCATTTCCGGGGACGAAAGGGAAATTTATATGAAGGAGGCCTGCGTATCCCGATGATTGTGCGTTGGCCGGGCAGGATTAAGGCCGGTGTTGTCAGTGACCATTTGTGGTATTTCCCCGATGTAATGCCAACCCTAACAGAGCTTGCCGGTGTCGAGCCTCCGGATAATATTGACGGAATATCGATTATTCCGACACTGCTGGGCGAGCGGGCCGCCGGCCGCAAGCAGGAAAAGCATAAATACCTTTACTGGGAATACAGAGGACAGACGGCCGTGCGAATGGATAATTGGAAAGCCGTTTCGCCGGGCAAAAACAAACCATTCGAATTATACGACCTAAGTAAAGATATTTCTGAGCAGAATAATATTGCAGATGTGCACACGGATATTTTGGCAAAAATGAAGGCCTACGCCAGGCAGGCCCACACCGAGAACATACCGGGCGGCTGGGTCGATAAAGAAAAAGCTTTCAAGGGACATCAATTTCGATGATGAGAGTGCGAACTAAGCGGTGAACGAATGCAGGTCTGAATTTTGATGAAGAAGAGTCAAACACTAAAACCAAGGAAAAATATTAATTTCAGAATCCCAAATAAAATTTTAATACAAGAATATCACTGCTGAAGTTATACATGACATTACAAAAGTAAAACCGGAAGGGCTTGCCCGGAAAACCATGCCGCTGATTACGAAGCTAACCGTGAAAGATTACCTTGTCCGCTTTCTGGCGCATAGAGGCGATAGCCATTTCCATTTTTCGGCTCTTTGCTCATAATCACTGATATTATTCTTGAAACCATCATAATTTTTTTGTATCTGGCCAACAACCGAATATCCAAGCATCATGAAGCCTAAAGGACCAAAATCAGCCGGGACTTCAATATAATGCCTCCTTTCTTCGGGAACAGGCTCCAGCACTTGTCCAAAAACCTCTTTTTCTTCTTTGGTTAATCCCAGGGCAATATAAAGTTCTTTATCAGCGTCATTAATCGCAGCACCATGCATGAAATTCGTAAGATGTGTGGCCATGGTTCCTACACATCTTCCTATGTTTTCCCCCCTCAGTTTCCAATCAACCATCTCTGCTACCTCGGGCACGCTGTCAGTTAATATAACAGTAAATGCCTTGAACTGGTTATATCCACCTTCTGGCTCTTTTAGTGATTCAACCTCTCGCCTTATTCCTGATACTTTTTCATGCGTTACTGCCTGAATCATAATCCCATAGGTTGCCGTGTTGACCGTTGCAGGCTCCTTTATCTTTGGATATGAGATGACGTTTATTTTGCCGTCAAAATTTTCCTTGAGTTGAGATTCGTTGTTGCATATGATTGCATTCACACGAAGGCCTTTTTCCAGGGCGTAGCTGGCTATATCAACCACTTGGCGTGAGCCGGTGGCAGAGACAATCGTAACATCCCCTCCATCCTTTAATATATCTATCTTTGCGTCAATTTCACTTTGTGCCAAGACTTCCTTTGCGTGCGAGAAACTCCTCTTCCTCTCATCAAAGCGATAGATGATTCTGCCCGTCAACAAACCTGTCTGGCTCCCCACAACAAGGGTATGGGAGCTTTCAGGAAGTTCAAGTGTTAGATTTCCCCGTTCTTCGAAGAAATCCAGCGCTTTACTAACATAGTAGTCCAGTGTCTCAATTTTTCCTGCCATAGATATCAACTAAATTCAAAGAATCCCATATTTCCAATATAAGCTTACCTCAACCGAAGCTATATGCCAAAACTCTATTAAAATGAAAAAAATGACCGTGTCAATTGGAAATTCCCCTCTGACGATAAGTATTTCTGTACTTTATCTTATAAGAAATCCCATCCCTAACTAAAATTGACAAGAACTTTCCGGCTTGATATACTTTGTGGTGTCTGATTTTTCGGTGGATTAGAGGATTTAATAATGGATTATGCAGTGATAATGGCAGGGGGCATGGGCAAGAGATTATGGCCGCTCAGCCGGCAAAAACGTCCCAAACAGGTCTTGAAACTCATCGACGGACAAACACTTCTTCGCTGTTGTTACGAGCGGCTCGTACCGATATTCGAGACGAAAAACATAATCGTTCTTACAAATGCCGGCTACGTGGATGTTGTGCGCGAAAACCTTCCGGAATTGCCCTCTGATAATGTAATAGCTGAACCCGCCGTTCGTGATACGTCCGGCGCCATCGGGCTGGTATCAACCGTCCTGACAAAACACGACCCGCAAGCCACAATCGCAGTAGTCACCGCCGACCAGATTATAAAGCCCATTGAAGTACTGCAGCAGGCCATCAAAGATGCCCTCGTCTTTGTTAATAATAATCCGGGCAGCATGATTACCTTCGGCATCCAGCCGACCTTTGCCAGCACCGGACTCGGTTACATAAAATGTAATAACGCCCGTGAGTATCCCGGCTGTAAAAATAAGATTTATTCCGTAGAAGCGTTCAAAGAAAAACCGAATGAACAAAAAGCGGCCGAATATATCAACACCGGTCAATACTTCTGGAATTCCGGCATGTTTGTCTGGAAAGCCAAAACAATCTTAGATAATTTACACAAGTTTCTGCCCGAAGCTGCCGGGCCGCTGACCAGAATCCAGGCCGACTGGGGTAGTCCAAATCAGCAGAAAACGCTCCGGGACTGGTTTGTAAAACTACCAAAAATCAGCATCGACTTTGCAGTCATGGAAAAGGCTGACAACGTCCATGCTATTAAGCTGGATTGCCGCTGGCTTGATTTGGGTTCTTTCGCAGCGCTTGCTGATATTATCAGCCCCGACAGGAACAATAACATCGTCATATCAGACACAAACGAGCTGCTTAATTGTAAAGACAGCATTATTGTTACTGAAGACAAGGGGCATCTAATTGCTGCTATCGGCGCAGAGAATATGGTAGTGGTCCACAGTCCGGATGCCACACTTGTATGCCGCATCGACCAGACCGACAAACTAAAAGAGCTGCTCGAGTTGATAAAGCAACATAACGGAGAAAAGTTTTTATAGCTTAATGGGCCTCTAAAACGCCATTACATGTAAAAAAATGAGATACCTCGCAATAGATTATGGCACAAAACGCACCGGACTGGCCATCTGTGACCGGGCCGAGACTATCGCCTCACCTCTTGCTATAATCCAGGGACAAAAGGAGCTGTTAAAAAAGATTTCCGAAGTCATCGAGAAAGAAAATGTCGATGCTGTTGTGTTGGGGCTTCCCTTAAATATGGACGGCTCCCAAGGCGCCCAAACAAAACTTGTTTTGAAGTTCGGTAGGCAGTTACAAGACGGCCTGAAAATTCCTGTTCTCTTACAGGATGAACGTCTTAGCAGTTTCGGCGCCGAAGAAAAGCTCATTTCTGCCAAATATACTCGAGGAAAAAGAAAAAAACGCCTCGATGCCGTCGCCGCAGCAGAAATCCTGGAATCTTTCCTTGAACAAAAAACAGCCCGGAACTCCACTGGGACAAATACCGCATAAACACCTCCATCCCTAAGTTCTACTATACGAGCTTTCCCGTCAATAAAAACACTCCAGTTGTAAGAAGTGATACTGAGGCAGGATGTATTAGAATAAAGGTTCGCCTTAGTTCTTCGATATAAGCCGTGTTTAGAGCGATTTTTCGTGGTGAGATATATGCTTTTGTTTGTTGCATTTATTGGCAGTCAAATGGTATGATATAGTAGCGAAAGATATTGAGACTTACCGTGTGAACTGCCCTGGCCCTATATTACCAGGCCATGCGAAGAAGTCGAAAACACATTTGTAAGGAAATACTATGAAAAAATATAAAATCATTGCAGCAATATTAATTTGTTGGAGTTTATGTGCCGTTACTACTTTTGCAGAAACTCAAACTGGCACAAAAACATCTCAACCACCTCCTGTAAAGCTCATTGAGCCGGACAAACTCAAGGAAGACCTGGACTTTATCTTAAAAAATATTGATGAAATTCATCCCAATATGTACGCCTATATTTCCAAAGAAGAATTTAACACACTTAAGATTGAAACTTATGAGAAATTGAACAAACCCTTAAACGACTTAGAATATTACATAGCAATTGCTCCACTCGTGGCGGAAATACGGAACGGACATACCAGATTAAGGCCAAATAAAAAGGTATTATCATTCCTGCAATCCGAAATCACAAAGGCATATCCTATAGAAATTGATTGCACTCGTGGGAGCATTTTTATTAAAGGTTATTATGGTCTCTTAGACTTTCCGATGGGCAAAATTCTGGAAATTAACAATCGAAATGCGATGGCTTACCTGAAGCAAATTTGCAGATATAAGGCTGTTGAACACAAAAACTATGACCTAACCTTGGCAGAAAAAGGAGGCTTAACAGTTTTAATGTGGCTAGACAATGGCCAAATGAAACCTGTAAATTTAAAGGTTAAATCAGAACAAGGGCAAATTCATAATTTAACCATCGATGTTGTTGAAGCCTCTGAAATTAAAAAGATGATTACTTCCAGAAAATCAACTAAAGCAAAACCTGAGCATTTTGAGTTTACTCACGATAAAGAAAACAATGTGGCAATCATGACAATAAAAGGTTTTAGTTCTCAACACTTGGAAAAGTTTAAGGTATTTTTGGAGAAGCATTTTAGTTATATACATGAAAAGAATATTAAAAATCTAATTATAGACATTCGTGATAATGGGGGTGGCTCAACAAATCTAAGCTGGGAATTGATTAGCTGTTTGACTGACAAACCATTTAAGCTATACAGTAAAATAATGATTAAACTATCAAAGCAGATTGAAGGAAAATTATGGCCCAAGGTTACAAAGGAAGATGAAGGTAAAGTTATAGAGTTTGAGCGTTCAGATAAAATCCCTAATAGATCTTATCAGGTGTTTAGGGGCAAAACGTATCTTCTTATAAATAGAAATACTTTTTCCACCGCTCTTGATCTTGCAGTAGTATTACAGTATTACAGTTTAGCTATATTGGTAGGTGAGGAGACAAAAGACACCCCAAGTGGTTATGGAGAAGTAGTAATTTTAGAAGCGCCTAATACAAAAATGCAGTTGCAGGTTTCAGCTAAATATTTTGAGGCGTTAGGAGATAAAAAAGATGGACGCGGGGTAGTGCCTGATTATGAAGTTTATCCAAAACCGCAAGATTCCGCAAGAGGAGTTGATACTGTTCTGCAATTTACCCTAAATCTTATAAAAGAGTCTAATTCTAAATCTCTACGAAAATAATAACCTTAATACCTACATCTTTCGACCAAACCTTCCCTCTGACATTTTGATCGAATAAGCAGCTTGGATTCTCTCTTATTTTCTATTATCAGTCCTCGGCCTTTGGGTGCATAGTAACACGAGTCGCTATACCCAAAATAATCATCATTGGGATAAATACCGCATAAACACCTCTGTATCGGCCTTGACGAATCTTTTTATATACTGGCGTAGAAAAGGCTTGCAAATATTATTATAGCTCATTAAAATGCTGGGTTTGAAATAATATGTTGAATAGGTTGTGTAAAAGACGCGATAGAAAGGATTTATCCAAAAGATGCTAACAAAGCAGAAAAAACAGAAAATTATTGGCGATTTTGAGACGCACGAGGGGGATACCGGCTCGCCTGAAGTTCAGATTGCACTTTTAACGAAAAGAATTAACGAGCTTACGGAACATCTCAAGATTCACCGCAAAGACCATGCTTCCAGGCGCGGTTTGCTGAAAATGGTCGGGACCAGGTCGGCATTGCTAAAGTACGTGAGCAATAAAGACATAAAACGCTATCAGAAAATTATATCTCGACTCGGCTTGCGAAAATAGATGAGCATTAGCACACAAGTAACCCGCTCGTTTAAGAGCGGAATCCACTTATTAACATGCCAATGAAGTAGTATATGTTTGATGTATGTAGGAATGAGATAGTATAAGTTTAATGTATGTTGGAATGAGGTAGTATATGTTTGATGTATGTAGGGTAGAAAGACAAATCGGGGGTAGAATATTATCCATCGAAACCGGCAAAATTGCCAAACAGGCCGATGGAGCGGTTTTAGTCCAATACGGAGACACAATCGTTCTTGTTGCTGCGGTAACTGCGCCGCCAAGATTCGAGGATATTGATTTTTTTCCGCTGAGTGTTGATTATCGGGAGAAACAAAGTGCCGCAGGTAAATTCCCGGGCGGTTTTATTAAACGCGAGGGAAGGCCGAGCACAAAGGAAACACTGACGGCAAGGCAGATTGACAGACCTATTAGGCCCCTGTTTCCAGAGGGTTACTTCCAGGAAGTGCAAATCTCAGCGAATGTTTTAAGTGCAGACCAGGAAAATGACCCGGATATTCTGGCAATGATAGGCGCCAGTGCGGCACTTACGATAAGCAAGATTCCTTTCCTGGGGCCGATTGGGGCCTGTAGATTAGGCAGAGTCAACGGGCAGTTCGTAGTAAATCCCACTCATAAGCAGATTGCCGAAGGAGACTTGAATTTACTGCTTGGCGGACGCAAAGAAGCGATGAATATGATTGAGGTCGGTGCTAAGCAGCTACCGGAAAATATTATCGCAGATGCAATCGCAACAGCCCAAACAACAGTCACTCAGGTTTGCGAAATGATCGAAGAGCTCCGTGAAAAGGCCGGAGTCGAAAAGGAAATCCCACTTGTGGAAACTGACGAGCAGCTCCTTTCAGAAATCCGTTCGCAGATATCAGATAAACTTCATGAACTTAAGCAAATACCAAACAAGCAGGAGCGTAACAAAGCTAAAGATGAACTGTTTGAGCAGGTTATAACCCGATATTGTGCTGATGAGGATAATCCGCAATCGCAGAATGAGGCTGCCGGCAAACACAACAAGGCAATGGTAAAACGAATGCTTGGTAAGATAGAGGGCCAGATCATAAAGAAACTGCTTTTAAGCGGTAAAAGGTCCGATGGCAGAGGTTATAATGACATACGTCAAATTTCTTGCGAAGTAGGTATATTACCCAGAACCCACGGTTCAGCATTATTTACACGAGGAGAAACCCAGTCCGTAGTGAGTGTAACTCTCGGTACCATCAGAGATGCACAGATTATAGACGGCTTATTGGATGAATACGCTCAAAACTTTACTCTGCACTACAATTTTCCACCGTTTTCCGTCGGTGAGGTACGACCAATGCGAGGACCTGGCCGAAGAGAAATCGGACACGGAGCTCTCGCAGAAAAGGCTTTGGAACAGGTAAATCCTCCGGACGATAAATTCGCTTATACTGTCAGGATTATTTCTGATATCACCGAATCGAACGGCTCCAGCTCAATGGCTTCGGTGTGCGGGGGAACATTAGCTCTAATGGACGCCGGCGTTCCGATTACAAAACCAGTCGCCGGTATATCAATCGGCTTGATTAGCGCCGAAGAAGGACGATACGAGCTGCTGACCGATATAGCCGGCGAGGAAGACCACTACGGCGAAATGGATTTCAAGGTTGCCGGAACGGTTGATGGTATCACGGCTATACAGCTCGATATAAAAGCCGAGGGTCTGGCATATAATATTATGGTCGAGGCATTGGAAGAAGCGAAAGCGGCACGGCTGAAAATTCTGAAAATTATGAGCCGGACTATTAGCCGGCCAAGACCGGAATTAAGCGTATATGCACCGAAACTGGTGAGTATCGAAATTGACCCTGAATTTATCGGCAAAGTAATCGGGCCGGGCGGAAAAGTAATCAAAGGAATTCAGGAGCAGACCAATACGACCATTGAGGTCGAAGAAGACGGGACTATTTACATAAGCTGTCTCGGCGGGGATGGTCACCTCAAGGCAAAAGAGATTATCGAAATGATTACACAGCCGCCGAAAATCGGCCGCATATATCATCCGTCAAAAGTGGTTTCAGTAAAGGACTTTGGAGCTTTTATTGAAATCACACCTGGTGTTGAAGGCCTGTGCCATATTAGCGAACTTAGCGATGGTTATGTCAAAAACGTCGAGGAAGTTTGCAAAGTGGGTGATTTGATACCCGTAAAATTAATTTCAATCGATGACCAGGGCAGACTTAAACTTTCCCGTAAAGCCGCTATTGCCCAAATGAATAAAACGGAAAAAGCAGATAAGAAACAAGCCGATCATAAAGAATAAAACGTCTATTCTTTGATAGATGAAAATGAGTCTGCAATCATTCTGGGTTGCTTTTTGTTTTTCGGTGTTTACGGGACATTACTCCAATCTACAGGATAAAAAAGCAGAGGGAAGATAAGTGCGGTATTTTATATATGGTTTTGTTGTTGCTTTATTAGCAGTTGTTCCGGCTGTTGTATTACTTCTGCATAAAAAGTTTAACAAAACTCAAAAAAACAAGAACGGACATCTTCTTGAAGAATTAGCCAAGCTCACCGGCGAGCTTGCACATGAAATTAAAAACCCTCTCTCTACTATTAAGATCAATTTGGAGCTTGTCAGTGAAGACCTGGAAGATTCAGCCTCTCCCGATGCCGAGTCCGGCAAAGTCGGTACAGAAAAAGATAATCGCAGTTTCACAAGGGCGCTGAGGAAA
The DNA here is from genome assembly GCA_964653075.1 of uncultured Pirellulales bacterium. Taxonomy (GTDB): domain Bacteria; phylum Planctomycetota; class Phycisphaerae; order Sedimentisphaerales; family Anaerobacaceae; genus NIOZ-UU13. The sequence goes on along the minus strand of CAZZAX010000023.1, from coordinate 38,464 downwards.
ATAGCCGTTATTCAAAAAGAAACAAACAGGCTCGAGCAGATACTTGACTCTTTCCTGCGATATGTTGACAAAACCGAATTACATCCGGAAAGTATTGACATCAATGAGCTTATCAGTGATATGATCGATTTTTATTCACCACAGGCACACAGCCATTCGATAACTATGCGCCAGGGGTTGCATAACGAACCCCTTATTTGCAAGGTCGATACGGATATGTTAAAACAGGTGATATTGAACCTGTTTATTAACGCTCAGCAGGCTATGAGAAAAGGCGGAGAATTGATGATAAGAACAGACCGGCAAAAAAAAGAAGCAGTTATTCAGATTAACGATACCGGCAGCGGCATTGCCCCGGAAAAAGTACCGTACATCTTCAATGCTTATTATTCATCCAGGCCGAACGGCAGTGGCCTGGGACTGCCAACAGCAAAAAAAATTATCGAGGCACATAACGGCTCAATAAAAGTTGACAGTGAGCCGGAAAAAGGTACATCATTTACTATAACATTACCCATCTATGCCTGATGAGGTGCCGATTTGAAGCAAAAGGTAAATCTAATTCTGGTCGTTGACGATGAGCGGGACCATGCCGACGGAATCGCCGAATCGCTGCAGAAATTATGTACGAAGGCAATAGCTGTTTACACTGGAAAAGATGCGATGGAGATTATACGCAGCCAGCAGGTCGATATTGTTGTCACCGACTTGAAATTAGGCGGTAATATAAACGGACTTGCCATACTTGAAGAAGTCAGAAAGCAAAATGATAAAACGGAAGTTATTTTAATAACCGCCTACGCCACCATCGACACCTGTAAGGAAGCCATCAAAAGGGGGGCATACGATTATCTCACCAAGCCGATCGACATCAGCCAGCTTCGTACTCTCGCGGCTCAGGCCGGTAATAAAGTCATGGCCGCATATTCTCGCCAGACACAAAAAGACAATACAGACAAAGGGCTATTCAAGTTCGAGGGTGTCTGGGGTAAAGACCCTGCAATGGAAGGCATATTCCAGGTCCTTAGACGGGTGGCACCGACTAATATATCCGTTTTAATCGAAGGCCAGTCCGGAACGGGCAAGGAGCTGCTGGCAAGGGCGATTCACTACAATTCACTGCGCTGGGACAAGCCCTTTATGCCGTTAAACTGCGCCGGTCTGCCCGAAACTCTTTTGGAGAGTGAGCTGTTCGGCCATGTCAAAGGCGCTTTTACCGGTGCCGCTGGCGACAGAAAAGGACTGTTCGAAGCGGCGGACAAAAGCACTTTATTTTTAGACGAAATCGGGGATATGGCGCCGAGCTCCCAGGCAAAGCTTCTCCGTGTCATCGAGGATGGTATCGTCATACCGGTAGGCTCGAATAAACAGACAGTCGTGGATGTCCGTATCATCAGTGCAACCAACCAAAATTTGAGCAATCTTATTGAAACAAAAGATTTCAGACAGGATTTATATTTTAGAATCAAGGGTGTAAACATTTCTCTTCCGGCCCTGCGCGACAGGACCGAAGATATACCGGAGTTTATCGAATATTTCATCAAAGAGGCCGTAAAGGAGGTCGGCTCCAAAGTTACAGGTATAACCGACGCTGCACAGACAATCCTTTTAGCCTATGACTGGCCCGGCAACATTCGTCAGCTTCGCAACACTATAAGGACGATGGTTGTGATGTGCGACCGCGACCAGCTCGATGTACTGGACATACCGCCTGAAATAGCACAGAGACCACAGTTGGCATCCGCAAGCAGCGCTGCAACGGGTTTAGCGGGAGTATCACTGAACGACCTGGAAAAGCAGGCCATTATAGATACATTAGCAAAAACAAAAGGCAACCGCGAAAAGGCCGCAAAAATCCTTGGCATCGGCGAAAGAACACTATACCGAAAAATAAAGGAATACAAACTTTAAAGTAAATGCGAGATACGCTTCACGAAATAAGATATACGATATCTGAGATACACTTCACAGCTTTATTATGATATAGAGAGGTTCCGGTAAAAAAGCTTACATCAACCGCATTAAGTACTAATAGCTGAATTAGCGGAAAGCTCATTAAAGCAGGTTATAATCTTAGCCGATAAAATAGTAAAGCACACAAATAGCCATAAACAATTATGCCGTAATAATGCTGTAGGACATAAAACAGCATGGAAAGCAAACAGATAACACTCATCGATGTGATAGAAGATATGTGCACTGGGAAAGACGTTTACCTTAAACCTATGCGAACTGCTCAGGACATTATGAACGTCGATGTTAAAACACTGACTCTCGACCATACTGTTAATCAATGCATAAAGTTTATGGAAAACCGCAGGGTCAGGCATGTTCCTGTTGTGGACTTACCATATGAAGGCCAGACCAAACCATACTTTATTGGAGTTGTTTCACAAAGAGATGTATTGCGAATAAATGCACCGGATGACAGGAAAACCGAAAGGCAAAAGACAGACCATAGGGCCCTGCGGCAATTACTCGTACAAATAGTCGCCAGAAAACCCAAGTCTGTTTCGCTTCAGACATCGGTACAGAATGTTATTACCACTATGATCTTAAACCATATTGACATGGTGCCCGTTCTCAATGAAGGTGACCTGGCAGGTATCATAACTACTACCGACTTCCTAAAGCTCTTCTTCAAGCTCAATAAAGTAGTAAATCAGCTATGTACGGCTTTGAAAAAAGGCCCGGTCCCTTCCGAAAAAGATTTAAATAGATCGGCTATGGCCGGAGTTCTGTTTTCATGGATATTTCGAACCGTACAGGAAATTATGACGGAAGAGTTTATTTGTCTGGATCCCCAGGACAAAATAACCAGGGCCATAGATGTCATACAGGAAGAAGAAATCAGACATATACTAATCAATGATGAGCAGGGAAAATTTTTGGGTTTGCTCTCCGATAGAGACATACTGCGCTCTCTTCCCTTTTCCGGCAGGCGGCCCCCGTCACCGCAAAAAAGATTTAGAGAACATCTGTTCGCAATAAAGCCACAGACCAAATGCCTTGAACTGTCCATAGACAGCATTATGAAGCGAAAGCCATTGCACGTTACACCCAACTGCACCATCTATGAAGCTGCGGATATACTATATAAGAAGAAAATAAGCTGCCTTCCGGTCATCGATAAGCAGAATAATTTAAAAGGTGTAATTACGGTAACAGACCTTATGCGGCTATTGCTTGAGGTTTATGAGCCTGCCAGGCAAATCGACATAATCCCACAACAACTCACCACCTCCTGAATTTCAGCCGGCATCATCATCCCGATAATCGATTATAAATCAATAGGTATTCCTTGTTCGATACCTGTCCCACCCGTCCCGAGCTTGCCGAACGAAGCGAAGTCGAAGAAATCTGGCAAGAGCCTGCCCTGAGTGTAATCGAAGGGAAATTACATTTGTCCACGTCTGAAAAAAACCAAACCCACGAATCTGAAATCTTTAAAATTCTCAATTCTCAATTCTACATTCTAAATTCTCTAATTTCTGCCTGCGGTTCGGTACTATTTTTATTTACTACGTCCTTCACAGCACTGCTTCTATTAATCTCGATAATGCGTACCACTTATGCCTCACTGCTTAATTATGATTCATCCCTGTCTCATCTTATTACTGGCAGAACGTTCATATGCGGCTTCCAATATCCTGCCGGCCCAATAAAACGCTGGTATTTTCTCGTTACTTTCTTTCTTGCAATAGCACTTCCATATTATATGCTGTCTTTTATGGCCTGGCTGCTTATGTTGTCATTCTAAGATTTCTGTTCTGGGCCGTCCGTAAGCCTCACCAAAAGATCCCTCAATCCTAACTCAAAACTTAAAACTCAATACTCAAAACTAAATTGCGGCAATCTTCGTCTTTGTCATTCTGAACAGAGTGAAGAATCTCAAATCCTCAACTCAAAACTAAAGCGAGGCAATCTTCAAATCCTTATTACTTTGTTAACCAATCGTTTCAATTCGTTTCCAGCAGTTTTCTGATCAATCTTTCCCAAGTTTTTACGAAGCAATTCGTTTTGCTTGTCTGTAGTTTTATATGAAGCCTTGTAGATTCGTTCAAGTACGAATTTTAGTCCTTCAATCGTAGACAGTTTCTGTGATTCTATCAGTTTATCGAAATGTCTATTTCGTATATTTACTGCTTCTTTGTAATTACCTATCTTCAAATAACTAAGAATTTTATATGCATCTATAGGGTATTTTTTACTGTTAGCAATGTGAAATAGAATATCTTGAATTCCTATCTTTTCTGTTTTCTCTTTTTTTGAAGCATTATCTTTAATCCACTCACCCACCCAAGCACTTTTCTCATCCCATAGTTCTGATATAATACTTTTTCTTCTTTCAGAATATGTTTCGAGCACCCGATGAAATACTGTTTTATACCTACTCCCTGCCGTACTTATATAGGATTGAAGTCTCTGATTTATCAAGCTACTATTTTTTTCAATATACAAACATACGGTATCTTCCGAACCATGTTCCAGCAATTCCTGTCCTCTTGAGTTATAAAAGCTTACGGCTATATTCACGGTTGTTGGCCATTTATCAAATTTTTCACAATCTCGATATGCATCGATTATTTCAAGTTTATTTCTGTCGTCCACATATTTAAATAACACATCAAGATTCTGCAAGGCTGTCTCGCTATCCGAAGGCGGCATACCATATTCATGAGCATGGCTATTTATAATTCGTAAGGCTTTCACAAAACTTGCGCATTCTTCAGAATTTGCCTCTATTTCTTCATTTGTTTCACTATCCCATTTCTTTTTATTGTTAAAATATCTTAATACTTTATCGAAGCATTGGATCACATTCTTTATAAATTGAGTCTTATCTTTAGTTTTATCCACTAAAGCCATGCAATATTCTATGATGTCGTCTGGTGAAATATCAAGATATCCTTCATTACATCTTTCCAAAGATTTATTAAAGAGTACTTCCGACTTAAAATTTGGATATTTTATAGCAACTGGTAATATCTCATCCCCCAACTTGGCGAGCCGCTCAATGGCCTTTGGTAATCCCTGTTTTAACTTATTTCGTATAGTTGCTTGACATTTTTCAAACAAAACTTCACAGTCCTCAAAAACTGCTTCCAAAAGATCTACACTATACTGAATTTGTCCTTTAGAGCATTTAATCCCATTTATAATCTGCCCAAAATTTTCGACGATACTTAGAACTTCCTCAGGCTTGTGTTTTAATATCCTTTCATACACAAGCTTCCCTGGCATATCGTTCAATTTTTGTGGGTATTGTGACGATAAACACAACGCCATTTGGTCAGTTATGGATGGAGATATTATTATTTTCCCATTTTTTTCTATTGCACAGATAACCGAGGCTATAACATTAACTTGGCTCCTATAATCATTAGTGCTGATATTTCTCCATATAGCGTCAATGATCTCTTGACTCTTACCAGCCCTTTCAGCAAGTCGCTCAGGAAATTTTTCCTCATTGCGACGTGCCATCTGAAGCAATTCATCCAGATCCTCAATCAAATCAAAATCATTTGGTCTTTTTAGGAACCTAATCGCAGCTACACATTCCGGATCAATCTCTTCGCTTAAACGTTTAAAATAATATTGATTGTTTGCACCTAATTCTTTATTTGCCATATAGATTGCCAGCCAATCTGGGTGTTCGGTAATCACACCATTCCTTATTTTACCGTCCTTCTCACATGCCTTTGCCACATTGTAATGCATAAGAAAATTATTCAGAAATATCTTTGCTTTTCTCGGATTTCTTCCATATCCATTGCTGATAATATGGCAAATTGTACTTGTATATTTCTCGTCAAATTTAAAGCACATTTCATCAAGTAGCTTTCGTGCGTATTGAAATGCATCCTGCTCACGAAATTCAGGAATTCTAAAAGTAACGTTGAAGAATTTATGTAGAAATTCTGTACCATCATCAACTGCTCCAGAGTTCTTTATATGTTGCTCAAGTTCTTCATCACAACAAGGGACGATAAAAATAACTTTATTTAATGATTGTTCATCAACTGCTTCTTCGGTTCCCTTGTCCTCTTTTGCATCCACTATGAACGTCTTCAGTGTCCGTATTATTGTTAGTGCATCCTCAGCCTCTACCCTATCTAAATTATCAACTACGATGCATACACATTCTGCTTTCGTCTCCCCAATAATCTTATCAAAATAAACCTTCCTAAAATGATCGATATCATGAACAGCTACATTCGTCGTTGTACTATCTGTTGTAACAGAGTATTTAGGTAATATGTATTGGAAGTATCTTGCAATAAGCCATGCCAAAATCCCTGCCGCCACAGTACCAACTGGAAATACTTGTTCATATTGTTTAGTAATGAGCCAGTATATAATAGCTCCAAGAATCAACACCAAAATAAATAGCCTGTATTTTTTATATTCTTTTTCTGCTTCTTCTGTTGGCTTCCATTTACTCTGATTATCCGTGGTCTTTTTTTCAATCTCGTCCTTGACCTTTTTAAAGTCTTTTTCTGGAAGAAGCTCCCTACCTACCTTCTTTAAGAACTGCCTGTTAAAGATAGCTTTGTCTTTTCGCCATGCATCAACTACTATAACTTCTATCTTTTCCTTTTTTTCTCGCTCACATCGTACCTCCAGCATTTCAATTATTGAGCTTTTCCCCGTTCCCCATGAACCAAATAGTCCAATTACAAAAGGCTTATCCAGATTACAATGTATAGTCTCATATAACTGGTTTGCTATTATTTTGTAGTGACCTATCGTATCTTCTTTTACTGGTCTGTCATTAAGAAATTGATACTTGTTTTCTATCATTTTTCGAACCTCAATTTAGCTGATATGATATCCGGATAATATCGCTAATTTTCGATCTACCTACCAAAACAAGATGTCTCGCTTGCTCACTAAATCTAAAGAATTCCTACATTATTGATATGAAATTGTCAAGAACAACTATGCATTTTTAGGCTGATTTAAATTGATTTTTCGCCGAAAACATAATAATTAGCATTTCTCATCCACTCATTTACTCATCCAACTGCGTTGTGCTGCCTGCGGTTCGGCTCGACGCCGCATTTCTACCTTCGGTTCGCGCCAGTCTAAATCACTCCGACGCTCCGCGTCTGCGTGAATGTATGACGCTCATGCTGGCCTTCAGTAGAAATGCTATAAATCGCCATCGTGAGCTTACTTGTCTCCGGCAGCACAAACCGCCCAATTTTCAACAAAAAACGCTCTAAAACCACCTAAAATCAACTACAAATTTACTCCTTTTGAGTGTCTTTTACTCCAATGGGTTTGTCTTTTCTATGCCTTTCAACTTTTAACTTTACACTTTACACTTTTCACTTGTTTGTAGCGCGCAAAAAACGCTGGTAATTTTTGACAAATTTCACCCTGAGCGCAGTCGAATGGGTCTGGCACACGATATGAGATTGATACACAGTTGCAAGTCAAGTAGATTTTTGTTTTTTTAACTTGATTTTCGGCAAAAATATGGTATAATACCCACCTGTTAGCGAGAAAGCTAACGTAGCACGCCAGCAGGCACCGAAATCCGGCAGCAGCCCCAGCAAAATAGAAAATCGTCAACCTGTGCCATAGGTATAGTAAACTGGAGCAAAGCGCAAGTCCTGAGCGCAGTCGAAGGATCTAAAATACGAAAGCGTGCAGGTACGTCTAATTATAGAGGGACTGTTTTCTTGCCCCGTGAGATAATCCTTTAATATCTCACCGGGGTTTGCAGGCCCCGACGAGTTGTTTTAAAATTTAGTCTTTAGTCTGGAGTCTTGTGTTTATTATGAATCATCTATTGTCAAAAAAGCAGTTAAATAATGAAAAAAACAGGCAAATCAGAGGAAAAAGTACGAAAATTGCTGCTGCTTTTATGCAAAACAAAGCCAATTCTAAAAACATTAAAATTAGCGTAAGCTCTTTTGAGACAGGCAAATACGAAATTTTAACCGCCTGGCGGAGTAAAAATCAAACCCAATCCAAACCCAATCCAAACCCAATTGCCGAAAAGGCTTTAATTGACTTAAGCTCTTTTATGACAAGTAAATATGTGAAATTTGAGGATTTGGCAGGCCGAAAAACAAAGCCAAAACAAACCCAAACAAACCCAAAAAATGCCGCGATATTATTTGTGTGTATTTTATCGGTTAACTTTTCCTTCGCTGCTCGGCCGGCTTGCCTAACTCAAAGGCTTTACAAACGACCTCAAGTGCCTTTTCCGCCTGGTCTTCGTCCACGGCACAACTGATGCGAATTTCACTGGTGGTAATCGAATCGATATTAACTTTGGCCTCAGCTAAAGCGCCGAACATCTTCTCGGCCACGCCGTAATGGGTCCGCATACCAATGCCGACCACGGAAACTTCTGCAATATCATCACGGACAAAGATTCTATCACAGTTCACCTCATCTTTTATTTGTTCGGCAGCTTTTTTAGCGGCCTCCAAATCCGGCAGGTTAATCATAAACGACAGATTCGCCTTTTCGGGGCTGATTTCCGTTTGGATAATATCATTTACAACCACTTTGGCCTTCGCCAGATGAGCAAATATCTTTGCGGCGTTGCCGGGAACGTTATCAACACCGACAAGACTTATTTTTGCCATATCTTTCTGTACTGTGGCCCCTGAAACTGTTACACCTTCCATATACAGTACCTCGTGGGTTATTATTGTCCCATTAGTTTCGTTGCTACTGTTTCTGACATGAATCTTTACATCGTACTTCTTACCGAATTCGACCGCCCGAGGATGCATAACAACAGTTCCAAAACTTGCCAGCTCAAGCATTTCGTCATAACTAATCTCATCTATTTTCACCGCATCTTTGAATATTCGCGGGTCGGAAGTGTGAATTCCATCAACGTCGGTATAGATTTCACACTCCTTGGCTCCGAGCGCAGCGGCCAGCGCAACTGCTGTTGTGTCCGAGCCGCCTCTGCCGAGGGTCGTTATATTTTCATACTTATCTATTCCCTGAAAACCTGCGACAATAACAATTTTGCCTTTGTCCAGTTGTTTATGAATTCGTTCGGCACCGATACTTTGTATTCGCGCCTTCATATGTTCGCTGTCGGTCATCATCCGGATTTGGCTGCCCGTTAAGCTGATTGCATCGTACCCCATAGCATCAAGAGCCATCGCAAAAAGTGAAACTGTTTGCTGCTCGCCGGTACTTAGCAACTGGTCCATTTCGCGTTCTGGCGGATTAGGATTAAGCTCCAGGGCATCAGCGACGAGCTGGTCTGTCTGTTTACCGCGGGCCGAGGCTACCACCACAACCCCAAAGCCATTCTCCACCGCTTTAATTGCCCGCCTGGCGGCGCTACGAATCTTCTGAGCATCAGCAACGGAAGTACCGCCAAATTTTTGTACAATTATTTTCATTTGCAACCTGTTAAAAATTTATATTTGCTGCAACAGTTTATTGAATTCGTCTTTGACGGTCAATAAACTTTAGCTCTTTAAGAAATACTCCATCAACTCAAAACCATTGTCTATCCTGAATCCTGACTTGGCCGCATTAGTCTCGCCAAAAGTAGCATGTAAAATTCCACTGATATTATCACCCGCCAAAGCAAACGGGACCGGCTCATGCGAGTGCGCACAGGTTCGGACAGGAGTCGGATGGTCCGGCATTACAAGCATTCGCCAGCTTTCATAACCCTGCAGCACCTCAAACACAGGCACCACAATATATTTATCTATCCGCTCGACAGCCTTTTTCTTCATCTCGGCATTGCCGGAATGCGAAGCTTCGTCAGGCGCTTCTATATGAACAAAAACAATATCATATTCACGCAGAGCCTCTATTGCAGCAGAAGCTTTGCCCTGATAATTCGTGTCAATAAAACCGGTAGCGCCGGGCACATCTATCAAATCAAAGCCTATAAGCTTAGATAAACCTTTTACGAGGTCAACAGCGGTGATAGTAGCGCCTTTAAGTCCAAACCGTTTTTGGAAATGTTCCATTTGGGCCCTTTTACCTTGTCCCCAAAGCCAGATGGAGCTTACCTGATTTTCACCTAAATCTTTCCTGACTTTGTTAATATCGTGACCGGTAAAAAGCTGCTGCGAACGAGCCATCAAATCAACAAGCAGCTCAGCACCTTTTCCGCGAGGCAAAATCTTATCTATCGCCGTGCCTATATTGTCGTGAGGCGGATATGTCTGAACATCAAAAACAAACTTTTTGAAGACAACCAAGTGCCGATAGCTTACACCTGCATGAAACCGAATCCGCTCATTACCAAGCTGCACATCCAATTCTTTTATCAGTTTTCCGGATTCCGGGGTAGAGATGTGGCCGGCACTGTGATCCGCCATTTCGCCATCGGCAATGGTAATCAGATTGCATCTGAAAACCCAGTCTTCCAATGACAGCTTGATATTACGTGCCGCCGCCTCAATCGGCGCCCGGCCCGTATAATACCGGCGCGGGTCGTAGCCTAACAGACTCATTTGAGCTACATCGCTACCGGCTTCCATACCTAATGGAACCGTCCGGACAAGACCCTGCCTGCCTGATGTACTGATTTTATCCATACCCGGAGTATGGGCAGCTTCAAGCACGGTCTTATTACCGAATTGCTCCAGCGGCTCGTCCGCTGCACCATCAGGAATTATTATGGCATATTTAGTCACTAATCTTTGTCCTCTGGAATATCCACAATTCTAATACAAACCGGCTTGCCGCCAATAACGTCGAGTTTCTCCATATCTTCCAGGGCGGCCGTAACATTTTTCTGACGGGTAGGATGAGTTGTAATTACCACAGGTACAGTATTGTCCGGTCCGATACCTTCATGCTGGAGCGCACCGGAAATACTTATATGATGCTCGGCAAGCACTTTGCTCCACTTAGCTATTACGCCCGGCTGGTCTTTGCACATTATCCTGATGTAAAACCTGCTTACAAGATTATCTATTTTTTCAATCAACGGTGCCGTCCTGCTTCTTGGTTGCAGATTCAAATGGTGAAAAGTCGTACCTGAATTACCAAGAGCTACATCAATGATATCGGCAACAACGGCGCTTGCGGTCGGCATCATTCCTGCACCTCGACCGTAGTACATTACCTGCCCGACGGCGCTGCCGAATATGCTGATAGCATTAAACGAACCACCCACACGTGCAAGCGAATTGTCCTCTGCAATAAAGGATGGATGAACTCTTAGTGAGACTCTGTTTTGCTGGTCTTTTTGTCCAATAGCCAACAATTTGAGACAGTAGCCCATCTCACCGCCGTAACGAATATCATCTCTGGAAATTTCTTCGATGCCCTCGACAAATATGTCGTCGAGTGTAATTTCGTATCCAAAAGCAATAGAAGAAAGAATAGCCAGCTTATGCGCGCTGTCACCTCCGCTGATATCAAGCGCAGGGTCAGCCTCGGCGTAACCCTTTTGCTGAGCCTGAGCCAAAGCATTTGAGAATTCCTCACCTGTTGCAGTCATATTTGAGAGGATATAATTACAGGTCCCGTTTACGATGCCGTACATTGCAGTGATATTATTTGCAGCCAATCCCGTTCGGATAGCTGAAACAATGGGAATACCTCCGGCGCAACTGGCTTCAAACGCTATACAGCGCTTGCTCTTGTGAGCAGCCATATAAAGCTCATTGCCGTATTCAGCCAACAAGGCCTTATTGGCGGTAACCACATCCTTGCCCGCCTCAAGCATTTTGAGCTGGACCTGTTTTGCTATATCGGTCCCGCCTATCATCTCAATGCCTATCTGAATAGTATCATCGTTCAACAACCTATTCAGATCATCGGTGAGGATAGCCTCCGGAAGCTTGACCGGACGGGGGGATTTTGTGTCAATATCAACGACGCAGGCCAGGTGAAGCCGAAGGCCGGTTTTAGCCGCTATCGAATCCGCATCCTCAAGTATCAGCTTTGCTACACCGCCACCCACAGTACCGAAACCAACAAGTCCAATTTTTACAACCTTCTCTACCATAGTCTTGTATCTCGTATTCAGCAAAGTAAATTTCTACGGGCTTACGCCCGTAGCATTTGCCGCAACAGGCTTTGCCTGTCCGCCTTTGGCGGATAACTTCATCTACGGGTTTACACTCGTAGAATTGCGGCAGAGTATTAAGTTTTGTAGTTTACGAATTCGATGGCCAATAGTCAATAAACAACCCATTACGGCCAAGGAAAATCTCACAATTTTCAAAAAAACTCCTAATAACCCGAAAGTATATAGGTTCCGTTAGAGATGGGGAAAATCCAATTTGTAGTTGAAACAGGTCACTGAAAACCAGGTTCTGGAATGGAGGCCAACGGTAGCGGTGTGCAAAAATAGCAGGAAAAGGCGTCATCTCGACATAAGTGTTCGACTTTTTTGGCGTTTTTTGCGAGACAATTCGCTGGGGTGATCAGAAAATTATTGCAATCTCAATGCGATCTTGATATTTTGTGACTTTAAGTGTGCAGGAGAGTTTCTGCGAAGTGTAAATGGAAAATCCTGACTCGAGGATAATTATGACCCAGGCTAAACAAGTTTTTATCAGCTACGATAGCGCAGACACTCGCTTCGCTCATAGATTAGCTAAAGATCTGCTGCGGATCGGTGTAGAAGTCTGGATTGCTCCTGATTGCATTCATCCCGGTGAAGGCTGGGTAGATGCTATCAATCGAGGTCTGAAGGAAAGCAGCCACATGGTTACAGTGCTCACGCCATCGGCGATAGAATCGGAATGGGTAACCAAGGAAACAAATGTCGCTATCGCGTTGGAACGCAGAGGACAACTACGGGTAATTCCGCTTGACGTCGAGCCGTGTGACCCACCACCGCTTTGGACCAGCTACCAAATGATTCCCTTTCGAGACGACTACAAGAAAGGTCTCAACCAACTCGCCACTAACTTAAAGGACGCGCCGATGCCGATGGAATCAGCGCCGCCCCCAAAGTCACAGTCACCATCGATGAAGCAAATACTGGAGCGAGTTAGAGCGATCATTTCCGAACAGTGGGGAGTTGATAAAGCCACTATCAACGCCAAAACTAGCCTGATCGGGGATTTGCATGCGGACGAGCTTGATATGGTAAACCTTGTGATGGAATTAGAAGATGAGTTCAATGTGAATTTTCAAGATGACGAGATCGACAAACTTTCGACGGTCAGGGACTTGGCAGCTTATATAATGCAATGTCTGTAAGGCTAATTTTCCTGATAGAGATAATCCCCATTAAAGCTGATGATCTTTCTCTATAATATTAACGAGGATGATTTCAGGACAATTGCCCGTCAAATAATCAAACTCTGGAAAGAGGACCGGGCCGACCAGAAAGCAAACGAATACTCGGCCAAATTAATTCCCGATATTGAAAAGATTCATAAAATTAAGCGATAGCATTGTCTTCAGCCTGCAATTACTATTATTCTGAAACCATATATGTAGTAGTAAAATGTGTCTATAATGAAATGGAATATGAAAATATTTCGAAAAGTTCTCATATACGGAATATGCGTAAGAACAAAGAGAATACATAAATATAAACATTATGTTCCAGCGACACGTTTGCAAGTTTCAGTATGGTTTGCGTTGATTATTGCAGCAGTGCTAATCTGGACGATATCAAGCGTGTGGATTGGATTGATTATTCTATTGACAGCTCAGTTGATTCCTTTTCGGCTGAAGAAACGATCCAATACCGCATGAGCCGCGATAGATACTTCCAGGCCCAGGACATAGACATCCTATTGACCGACAGAATTTAGTATCAAAAGCAATTCTTTCGGTCGTCTTGTTTGTCCAAGCTTTATCAGATTCAGCGGGATTTTATAAGAAAGCCTCATAATCGTCATAATCGGAACGTTACAGAATTAAAATAATATTGACTTAAGCACCTTAAATATGTTAGAATAGGTAAAACTGTCAGATTGGATATCAGGGCTAAGCTGTAAAAAGCAAAGTCAAGGGAATAAAAAACAGTTTATGCATCATAAAGAGGGGTGCATGTCCGAAACAGATGCCAAAGACCGTAATTGTAAGGAATAAATAAAGTTAACAAATTCCACATCCTTCTATACATAAAGTGGTTTGCACCGCAAGGTGTCCTGTGGAATAACAAAGATTGTTATGTTTGAGGGTAAATCATTAAAACCTATTTCCGGGCAGAGTACCGGTTCTCATTCTCGCAAAAGGAATGCGAAAACCGGAAAAATACCGGACAAGCAGATTGATCGAACTCTAAGATGCCGACACGAGTTGAAATATCATATTAGCGAGTCAATGGCCGAGGCGATTGTCCAGTTCATCAAGCCCTACCTGCCATTGGACAGATATTGTAAATTGCACCGCAGCCGTGATTACCCGATTGTTAGTCTTTATCTGGATTCAGGCGACCTGCAACTCTGCAAAGAAAGCCTCGGAGGATTGAAAAACCGCTACAAACTTCGAATCCGCAGTTACACCGATGAACCGGATTATCCACGTTTTTTTGAGATTAAGCGCCGGATAAATACTATCATTATGAAAAGCCGGGCCCGGGCCATGAATCGTGATGTGCCAATTTTACTTGGGGGTCTGCCACTGCCACCGCAAAATTATACAGCCGACACAGATACTATTGATCAGTTCCAGATGTATATGAATAATATTCGAGCAAAACCTGCAGTACTAATTCGTTATACCCGGCAGGCATATGAAGGCGGCTCGGAAAACAAAGTAAGAGTAACCTTCGATCGTGAGCTTGCTTACAATGTTACCAGCTTGCCCGAAGTCAGACTTGGCGGCGGCGGCTGGCAACGTAATCCCTTTACAACAGGCGGTGTCATTTTGGAAATTAAATTTACCGATCGTTATCCTATTTGGCTTAGCCAAATGGTCAAATGCTTCAATTTGCGGCAACGATCAATATCAAAGTATGCTTCTTCAATCAAAGATTCTTGTTTATTAAAGTTTTGTGCGCCCCAGTTAGTTGGTATGTAAACTATGGATAGAATTTGGCAAATACTGGAAGATACACCTGCGGCAGGGGGGGCGTTTACACCCGAGTCGGTCCTGCTGTCACTTTTGCTTGCTTTCGTTCTCGGACAGGCATTGGCCTGGGTCTATTATTTTACTCACAGCGGTTTGTCTTATTCAAAATCCTTTGTCCAATCGCTTGTTCTCATTACCGTCGTCGTGGCAATGGTGATGGCAGTCATCGGTACGAGTATCATTACCGCAGTCGGGCTTATGGGCGCTTTGGCAATTATACGTTTTCGAAATATTATCAAAGACACCAGGGACATAGCCTTCATTTTTTGTTCACTTGTAGTTGGCATGGCGGCAGGCTCTCAGCGCTATGCGGTCGCCATTGTCGGAACTATTATTCTAAGTTTGATAGTAATATATTTATACCTTACGGGCTTCGGTACACACCAACCACACAACGGCTTTTTGCGGTTTAGTTTCAGGGGCCACATTGGGCCCGATAGTCCAATTTCCAATATTCTTAAACGTTTCTGCGGCAGCTTTACCCTCATATCGGCACAAGCCAGCGGCTTTGGCACTGCTGAAGTTGAATACGCATACCAGTTAATGATACGAAATGCTGCCAAAAACCAACAGATGTTGTCGGAACTTCAACATGTCGAAGGGCTCGAAAACATAAGTTTGACAATGCAGGAACGATTGCTGGAGGTCTAAGCCGCGTATGAAAATAATAAGCCCGATAAGTTATCTGTCACGTTTACGGCGGCACATAATACCCATCGTGGTGTGGTTAGGTGTCGTCGCATGCGTGGTCGGGCTTTTCACTCGCCGCTCACAACGTTTCGAAGTCTTAGGCATTGCACAGGGACAGGTTCGTCAGATTGCTGTCACTTGCACGGGGAGGTTAAAAAGTGTACCTGTTAGTTTGTTTGAACTGGTTGAAGTGGGACAAACATTAGCTGTTGTGGATACTGTACTCGATAATGAACAACTGCTGGAGGCTGAATTGAAGTCACAACTGGCCGCTGCCACAGCGGAGATAGAACACCTTGTGACGCAGTTGGTCCCCACTCAGGAAACTCTACTGGCTGAAGAGGCTGATCGAGAGATTAACCGGGTCGCGGAGATGAGGAGATTTCTCGTTGACGTGGAACAAACCAGGCTTCAGATATTTGACCTAAGGTCACAAATTGCATCTGACCGAATAGTACTGGAAGATCTGGCAATAGAGGTGAAAATTACAGAGGATCTGCTGGAAAAAGAAGCTGTTGCGCCTTATGAACTACAGAAAGTGAAGGTTCAATACGACAGTTTAGCGAAAAAGATAGAAGAAGATCAGCACATGCTGGAACAGGCCAAAAGTGATTTGGGACAAGCCCAGCAGCGGCATGATGAATATGCCAGAAAACATCCGTTTCACCCTTCTGTAGATGATGCTCTGGATGTTATACGCAAAGAAATAGGCGTTCAGGAGCACCTTATGGATGGATTGCTGTCGCAGCTTGAGGCGCTGAAGTCTCGTGAGGCATTAGAGTTAAAGTCCCCGTTCGATGGCGTTGTCGTCGGCATGCAGGCAAATACTAATGAGGTAGCATTGCGCAGGCCGGGTGAAAATGTATTGCGAAGGCCGGGCGAGGTAGTCACTGCCGGAGATCCAATATTCGCAGTAGCCGAGACTGAACCCAGCGAGATTATTGCGTATGTCAGCGAAGCACAGCTTGGGCAAGTGAGAGAAAAAATGCCGGTTGAACTTATCAAGAATACACAACCTGCACAGATCGCCTGGTCCGAAGTAATATTTGTCGGCCCCACCGCAGAACTAATGCCGGAGCGATTGTGGCGAAATATTGCGGTCCCGCAGTGGGGACGACCCATAATAGTAAATATCCCTGAGGGCTTAGAATTAGTCCCAGGTGAGATAGTCGGGATAAGAGGATTGTAGTTAAATACTCAATTCCGGCGTAAGCCTGAAAAAGGACGGGTGAGCTTGGAAAGCACCGAGGAGAACTATAAGATATATGCTTTACGACTGCTTTGGCAAGAACCGTGTTTATTTGATCGTATGTGTTTTGGCTTGCTTGTGTAGCTGGGCAGGGTGCACTCAGCATAACTATAAAAAGGAAGCCGACGAACAGGTCTATAACATCATCGACCAAAAGTGGCAGGAAGAATTTGGCACAAAAGCCAACTATAAGATCAGCGATACCGCGCCATTACCTAACGACATTCAAATTGAGAAAACCATACCTGCCAGCGGCGTGCTGAGCCTTCCACGGGCGGTTGCAATTGCGACAGCCCACAATCGTGACTATCAATTGCAGAAGGAAACTTTATACACGATGGCGTTGGATTTGAGGTTGGCTCGTCACGGGTTTGAAAGACAGTATTTTGCTGGGATGAGCGGCGGATACGACGCCGACTGGAATGATGCGGCCATCGGGGCGGAGGCCAATTTGGGTTTTAACAGGTTATTAGCGACAGGCACTCTGATAGGTGCTAAAATATCAGCCGCCTGGCTTGATGTGCTTACCGGTAATATGAAGGGGGGGCTGGCCTCTGTTTTGACTGCAACTCTCACACAACCTTTGCTTCGCGGCAGCAATCCGAAAGTAGTATTAGAGAACCTCACACAGGCTGAGCAGGACACGTTATATCAGGTACGCACGTTCAATCGTTTTCGTCAGACGTTTGTGGTTTCCGTTATTGCACAATACTACGAGGTACTGGAACTGTATAACCTGACCGGAAACGCAGAATCTAACTACAATACTCTTGCTTTGTTATATGAGCGCGTTGAAAATTTAACTAATGCCGGCCGTTTGCCCACGTTAGAACTTGATAGAATGCATCAGGAGAAGTTAAAAGCAAGAGACATATATGTTCAAACAGTAAAAGAATATGAGTCGCTTTTGGATTTGTTTAAGATAACTCTTGGTGTGCCAACCACGACAGAATTCCAATTAGACGTAAGTGAGCTTGAAGCTTTAAGGGCTGCAGAGAGACTTGAGCCAGATTTTGCTGAGGCTGAGGTTGTCGAAACCGCTTTGCTTCGGCGTCTTGACCTTATTAATAGCGCCGAGGGCGTTATTGATGCACAGCGTAAAGTCTTTGTGGCGGCAGATGCTCTTGGCGCTGACTTAAGCATTATCGGCACGTCCAATGTTGCCTCGCAACAGCAGGGTAACCGGCAGACCATGCAAGCCGCTAATGACTATAATCTGGACTTCGAACTTAATTTGCCGCTGGATCGAGTAGCTGAACAAAATGTCTATAGAAAAGCTCTCATCATGCTGAATCAGCGACAGCGAGAATATGAACTGGCTGCCGATACGATTAGGCTGGAAGTCCGCCAAGCTTACCGTGATCTTGCAGAGGCAGCGGAGCGATACAGGATTCAATCGGAAGCCCTTAAGGTGGCCCAGGAGCGCTTTAGAAAGACCAATCTGCTGATGCAGTATGCACGCGCTAGTAGTCGCCGGGTTCTGGCTGCACAGGGTGACTTATTTGAGGCGCAAAATGAAGCTACTCAGGCATTGGTAAATTATAACAACGCGACACTCAATTTTTATAGCGATATGGGCGTGCTTCAGGTGCGACCGGACGGAATGTGGGGGCGTTAAGTCTTCAACTCGACAAGTATAGGCATTGAAGTCTATTAAGCCAACAACATCAAAATAAAAAACTCCTCAAAGCTCACACCAACTAATAGACGATGAAATTTAGTGGATTTCCATGGATATTTACTTTATTGTGTAACAAAATGCTGTTTTTTGCATTGATAAGGAGCAATAAATACAGATGTGCTCAAAGAAGGGATTTTACAAATTCGGCGAAATTGAAAAGAAATGGCAGGATTTCTGGCAAGAAAATAAAACATTCAAAGCACCTGACTGCGACAACTCTAAGCGCAAATATTATGTGCTTGATATGTTTCCCTACCCCAGCGGACAGGGTCTGCATGTCGGCCATCCGGAAGGTTATACAGCCAGTGATATAGTCGCCCGTTATAAACGAATGAAAGGCTTCAATGTTCTGCATCCCATGGGCTGGGACGCCTTCGGCCTGCCTGCCGAACAATATGCTATCCAAACAGGAACCGCACCGAAAGAAACGACAAAAAAGAACGTAGATAATATTCGTAAGCAAATTAAATCACTCGGTTTCAGCTATGATTGGGACAGGGAAGTCAATACTACCGATCCGAATTACTACAGGTGGACACAGTGGATTTTCCTGAAATTCTTTAACAGCTACTTCGACGAGACCGAGCAAAAAGCCAAACCAATCGAAGAGCTGCATATTCCGGAAGGATTGAGTGAACAAGATAAACAACAATACATTGAGGAACATCGTTTGGCTTACGAAGCGGAGGTCCCGGTGAACTGGTGCCCTGAACTCGGGACGGTTTTAGCCAACGAGGAAGTGATAGGGGGGCTGAGCGAACGGGGTGGACATCCTGTAATCAGAAAACCGATGCGACAGTGGATGCTTCGGATAACAAAATACGCCGAAAGACTGCTCGAAGATTTAGCCGAAGTTGACTGGCCGGATTCTATTAAAAAACTGCAACAAGACTGGATAGGTAGAAGCATTGGTGCGAACGTTAAATTTGAAATAGAAAATTGCGATTGGGACCTCTGGGTGTTTACGACCCGGCCGGATACGCTTTTTGGTGCTACCTATATGGTGTTCGCCCCAGAGCTTGAAGTCGTGGATTTGATTACAACCGATGACCATAAAGAAGCAGTTAAAGAATATCGTGAACAGGCGGCCCGGAAAAGCGACCTTGATCGTACTGATTTGGCAAAGGAGAAAACCGGGGTTTTCACCGGAGCTTATGCAATAAATCCGGTTAACGGTGAAAAGATTCCCATCTGGATAAGCGATTATGTTCTGATTAGCTATGGAACGGGCGCAATTATGGCTGTTCCGGCTCATGATGAACGTGACTTCGAATTTGCGAAGAAATTCGAACTGCCAATCATCCCGGTTGTTGAATCCCAGGATAGTGAACAAGCCGAACTGGTCAGACAAGGAAAGTTATGCTTCGTCGGCGACGGCAGGGCGATTAACAGCGGCCAATTCGATGGCTTGAGCACATCGGAATTTAAGGAGCAAATCACAGACTGGCTCGCAAAGAAAGGGCAGGGGAGAAAAGCGATTAATTATAAGCTGCGTGACTGGCTTTTCAGCAGGCAGCGTTACTGGGGCGAGCCTTTTCCGATATTACATGCCGAAGACGGTCGCGTCATAGGACTGTCGGAGGAAGAACTTCCTCTGGAGCTGCCTGCGGTCAAAGATTATAAACCCGCCGGTACAGGTGAGCCACCGTTGGCAAATATAGAAGACTGGGTGAATGTAACACTGCCCGACGGTACAAAAGCCAAACGCGAAACAAACACAATGCCGCAATGGGCCGGCAGTTGCTGGTATTATCTAAGGTATCTTGACCCGGACAATAAGCAGCAAGGCTGTAACCCGGGAAAGGAAAAATACTGGATGAGCGATACAGGAGTCGATTTGTATATCGGAGGGGCCGAACATGCTGTCCTGCACCTTTTGTATTCGCGATTCTGGCATAAACTTCTTTATGACCTGGGTTATGTCAGCACAAAAGAACCGTTCAAGAAACTAATCAATCAGGGAATGATTTTGGGCGAGGACGGACAGAAGATGAGCAAGTCCCGCGGTAATGTAGTCAATCCGGATAATGTTATTGCAGATTATGGCGCAGATTCAATGCGGCTTTATGAAATGTTTATGGGGCCCCTTGAGGCAATGAAGCCCTGGAGTATGCAGGGAGTCGAAGGCGTTCATCGGTTTCTGCAGAAGACCTGGCGAACAATTGTCGACGAAGAGACAGGCAAGCTTACCGAGCAGATACAAGAAACCCAGGCCGACGAGGCAACACTTAGACTGTTGAATCAGACAATAAAAAAAGTAGGTTACGACATCGAAACTTTCGGCTTTAATACCGCAATAAGCGCAATGATGATTTTTATGAATCACCTAAGTAAACAAGCCGTTAGACCAAAAGCAGTCGTCGAGAAGTTCGTTTTGATTCTCGCCCCATTTGCACCCCACATTGCCGAAGAACTCTGGGAAATACTGGGTCACTGCAAAAGTCTGTCTTATGAACAATGGCCGGAATATGACAAGAAGCTAATTAAAGAAAAGGAAATCGAATTGGCAGTACAGGTCAACGGTAAAATAAAGGACAGAATCGTTGTCTCCGCTGAGTCAGACGAAGAACAAATAAAGCAAAAAGCATTAGCCAGCGAAAAAGTGGTCGATGCTTTAGCCGGCAAAAGCCCCAAAAAAATTATTGTTATTAAATCGCGACTGGTAAATATAGTTATTTAGAATCGAAGTGTTAATATCGTTGTCAGTAAATGGAGATAGCATATAGGAATGCTTGAATTCTCAAGACAAACTTGATATTCTACTGTAAATTAGCCTTACCAGCATAGCTTAGCAAGCATAAATGAAAAATCTCAGATAGAATCCAAGGAGCAAATCGTCTCTCAAAGTGTTATATATGAAAAATCACTTTAAGGAGAAATAGATATGTCTGAAGGCAAAGATAAAAATCCCTATGTCTCTATATTTATTACACTGCTCTTTATGTGCGCTGGGATCGGAGTGCTTGCGTTGACAAAGCACATAGCAAAAATCGAAGGCGACGTTGTGTACGTTGCACTACTACTTATCCCCGTTTTCGTATACTTAGCAATCATGGGCAAACCGTTCGAATTGAAGATAGGATCGGAGGGATTATCTGCGAGTCTGTTCAAAAAATCTGTCGATGATATAAAGAAACACGTGGAAGACAGTATCACCGAAATCAGTGAATACGAAGAGGAAAGGAGTACCTATCTGGGAAAGCTCGACCAAATAATACGACAGGGAAGGAAATTCTGTTTAATCTATGCTGATGTCGACCATTTACGCCAGCATACTCGTCAGATCTTCCTCAAGGAAAAAGGATCAAGCAAACGAAGGGCAGAAAACAAAATTCGAGAGGAAACAATCAAAGAACTTAGCTTCGCACTTGCTGACGCATTCTGTAAACACGACATAAAAGATGCAAATAATAAAAATGCAAAATATGACATCTTTAGTTTAAACGAACCAGACCTCGTGATGATTGCCCGTGAAGTAAACGTGAAACAGGCTATCTCTGTAGCTGAGAAAGGTCAGGAAAACTTCAAGAATTATACCGCAAAGAAAAACTTCGAAGGACATAATGCGACGATTTCCATCGTTTCAAGAGATGAAATGAAGGATCCAAAGCCGCGGGCATTTGACGAGATGGCATGCAAACTCCTGACAGATGGAAAGAAGAAAATAAGGGGAGATATATATGTCTCATCCGCCTGTTAATCATTGTGAAAATAAAAAGTATATCCCTGATACCTGGGAACGCCGATATTTTATTAAAGAGCTACCTGAAAGATTTACACATAAGGAACTCAACAAGCTCTTCGATAAATGTTGCGGTCCCACTAAAGAAAACGACTTGTACTTTATTACAGAAGATCCCACATTCAATATAAAGCTTAGAAAACCAAAAGAGCGGAAACCAAGCATCAAACTTAGAATACTCCGAGATAAACGCGAAGAACTCGAACTCTGGCACACAGAAATTGACAAGAAGCTGCCGGCTCCCCCAGAGGTATGGAACAAGGTCCTTGCAAAGCTGAAAATTAAACGCGACATAATGGAGCTATTATCGAAATGCTCAGAACCGTTTCAGGTTAAACAAGTGCTACTTACTGCACAACCAAATCTCCTCCACAGAGAGATCTGTAAACATCGCACCCGTTACATTGGGCCTCAAGGAGAAGTGGAAGTTGTTGAAATTCCTATTGACAGATCCTCTATCTATTCCGTATCTTTCGAATCTAAATCTGCGGATCCCGACCAGGTTCTGGCAATCCTTGACAAGTTGTCGGCTGATGGGCTTGGAGAACCTAAGAGCTATACGAAGTATCTTTTAGAGAATTCGCTGTCCTAACTGAGCTTATTATGTTGAAAGGTTTTCCTAAGATTGGGTCGAATCTATAATTTGTTTGGAGCTTGTAAAAAACTTTAAATTCTTGAATAAAATAATGACCAATATACAGAATAGTTTGGGATTGACTGGTTTGCCGCATATTTTAAAAAGTTATGCCTCCTTATTGAAAGAACGACTTCAACAGTCCAACAAATAAGTCAAAGGCGTTGTTCTTAAAAAGTTCAGAACCATAATCATGAAACCGGAAGATGGTTATATCGCTTATATTGTAAATCCCAAATCCGGCGCCACCAGCAACAAATTACTCGGACGCCGCTTTGAACAATACCTTCTCAAAAAAGGATTTTACGTCAGAGTTAGTCTGACTACTTCTTTGGAAAATGCCCGCGAATTAGCTACTAATGCGGCAATAGATTACGACTGTGCGTTGGTTGTCGCTATCGGTGGTGACGGAACCGTTAGAGAGGTTGCACACGGCCTGGAAGGCAGTAACAAGCCGCTGCTGATAGTCCCGCAAGGAACAGAAAATCTGCTTGCCAATGAATTAGGTTTTGATGAAAGACTGAAAACAATCACAAGGGCCTTCGAAGCAGAATATGTTCGACATCTGGACCTTGGAAGTGCAAATGGGAAATGTTTTACTACCATAGCCGGCTTTGGATTTGACGGCCAGATTGTCAATAGAGTCAGCGAACAACGAAAGGGAAATATAGACCACTTCGATTACTTTTGGCCGATATGGCGAACATTCTGGAACTACAAATTCAACCCTATGAAAGTGGAACTCGACGGAGAAGAGATTTTCAACGGCCCGAGCCTGGTTTTTGTCGGAAACATTTCAAGATATGCCGTAGGCCTGCAAATACTGCGTTATGCCGATTACGGAGACGGCTTACTGGATGTCTGTATTTATAAATGCGCATCCAAGGTTCGTCTGGCTAAACATTCAATGATGACTGTTTTGAAACAACATGCCAAAGCCGGTGACGTTATTTATCGTCAGGGAAAGAGCATCATTGTAAGTTCCAATACCAATTCGGTAATGACCGAAATTGACGGCGATCCCGGACCGGCTTTGCCGGTACATATCGAGGTAATATCACAGGCGGTCAATTGCATTGTTCCCGAAAATGCAAAACCCGCCGGAATAAGAACAAGAATAGTTAGAGCCATAGGATAAAATAATATTTTCAATTGACTTCCGTTAATTGTGATACAAACAATACTCACCGTTTGTTTGTTAAAGGAAACAATAAAATGCACTTTAAAATCGGCAAGGTTGAAATTAGTTTGGATGCTCCCTTGTTCGTAATGGCAGGTCCTTGTGTAATCGAAAGCGAAACCTGTTGTTTGGATATAGCAAGCAGACTTGTCGATATTAGTGACAAGACGGATGTTGGAATAATTTTCAAGGCAAGTTTCGACAAGGCCAATCGCACAAGCCTGCACAGCTTTCGGGGTCCTGGTATGGAGAAGGGACTGGATATTCTTGCAACCGTGCGTGAGAAAACCAACCTGCCGATTATGACCGACGTACACGAACCCTCTCAGGCAGCAGTGGCAGGTAAGGTTTTGGATTGTCTCCAGATTCCGGCTTTTTTATGCAGGCAGACTGATTTGCTATGCGCCTGTGCGCGAACAGGTAAACCTATAAACATAAAGAAAGGTCAATTTCTTTCTCCCGAAGAGATGAAGAACGTAGTTGAAAAAATTCGCAGCTTCGGTAACGAAAAAATAACACTTACAGAACGGGGCACTTTTTTCGGATATAATCGTCTTGTTAACGATATGACGGGTATCGAACAAATGAAAAAGCTCGGTTATCCTGTTATTTTTGATGCCACCCATAGCACTCAGCAGCCGGGCGGACTCGGCAATGCCAGCGCAGGCAGACGTGAAATGGCGCCAATACTTGCCAGAGCAGCAATCGCCGCAGGGGCAAACGGGCTTTTTATCGAAGCCCACACAGAGCCGGAAAAGTCTAAATCCGATGCCGCCTGTATCATGCCAATAGACTGGCTCGAAGATTTATTGAAAGTATGCAAAAAAATATTTGATGTAATACGCTGATAAAAAATGGACGGCGAGAAAAAATATTTCTATGGGCCTGTGCCTTCACGAAGATTAGGATTAAGTTACGGCGTAGATATCGTACCGTTCAAGGTCTGTACGCTCGACTGTATATATTGCCAGCTCGGTAAATCCACCAATGTGAGTATAGAACGAAGGAACTATGTCCCTATCGAGCCTATCTTAGCGGAATTAAAAGAAATTTTAACGGAGGGCGAAAAATCTGATTTTATTACTATCGCAGGTTCCGGTGAGCCGACATTGAATTCACAACTCGGCAAACTTATAGAAGGCATAAAGAATATTACCGATATTCCCGTTGCTATCCTAACAAACGGCACACTTTTTTATAAAGAGGACGTGCGCGTCGATTGCGCAAAGGCCGATGTAGTTATGCCTTCCCTGGACGCCGGTGACACAAAGACCTTTCAGAAAGTGAACCGCCCACACCGTGATATTAATATTGAAAACCTCATTTTTGGGTTATGTTCATTCAGGGATGAATTTGTCGGTCAGATATGGCTCGAAGTGTTTTTTGTCGAAGGTCTCAATACCGAATCCGATCAAATTTCCAAAATCAAAAAAGCCATAGAACATATTCGGCCTGACAAAGTCCACCTTAATACGGCCGTTCGTCCAACAGCAGAGCCAAACCTCAAGAGACTGGATATCGAAAAACTCCGGGCCATAGCCGCCCAATTAGGTCCACAATGTGAAATTATTGCTGATTTTCCCACACTCCATCACGTCAATTTCCCTGAAAAAAAGGCGGATGATGTATTATCAATACTGAAACGCAGGCCTTGCACACTAAATGACATATCCTCAGGCCTGAGTATCGACCACAACGAAGCAATGAAATATATCAGAGACCTTCAGCACCGAGGCCTTATTATCTCCGAGCAAAAAGACGGAATACTCTTTTTCAAGGCAAATATAGGAGTACGTCTCTGTTTTCCACGTCCGACCTGATAAAAGAATTTTATTCAAATTTATCATCAATCTATAAACATTCCCATTCATTTTTGTAAAGCCCGTGGTCTTATTGGCCGATAAAAGCGTTGTAATGTTTCCCAGAGAATCGATTTTATCACATTTACTGAAGAAAAATGAATATTATGCTTTAGTAAGTTCGTTTTAGGCCGATAACAAATGTAAGTGATTATACGAATTAATTATTAATTAACGGACCGTATTAGTTAATTGATTTTACGTGAACTTAAAGCCGTCTGTTCCAATGAAAAAAATGAAACGACAACTCGTTTTGAACAAAGGGGTAGAGAAGTTTATATTCCGTTATGATAACGGCTGTGAAGATGAGCTTCTGGATGTTCTTATTATGCAGGCAAAAGATAAGCGGACAGATTTCGATTGGTTTGATGCAGCGGTGCTGAGTTTCAAACTTACACAGTCGCTTATCGGTCAGGCGGACGAACTCTTAGACGAAAATACAGATGCCCAGATTCAAGTAAACTAATCTCGGCGACATCTGTCAAGATATAAAACAAAACAATTGTGTGATTTTAGAATGTTAAGATAACTTTCGATAAATTTAAATTTAACAGGTAGGTACATATTATGGAAGACAGCACAACCATCCAGCATTTCTTAGATTATTTGAAGTTTGAAAGGCGTTTCTCCGAGCACACAGCCAAGTGCTATGGCGCCGACCTAACACAATTCGGCAAGTTTTTGGTGAGCGCTTCCGAAACCAGCCATACGGAGAACGAGCCAATTTCTTCGTTAGATCATCAGGGAGGTTCAGCTACAGCAGTGGCTACGCCTGTTCAGCAGAAAGTCGATGAGCTACTTCTTTCTGCAGGAACAGATTCTGTAAGATCGTATCTTGCTTTTCTCAACGAGAAACAGTATTCCAAGGCGACAATAGCCCGAAAGCTGGCAACACTGCGAAGCTTTTATAAGTTTCTTGTTAAAAGAAACCAACTCACATCCAATCCGGTTGTAGCTGTCAGGACTCCAAAACAAGACAAAAAACTGCCGCGTTTTCTTGATTATGAAGAGATAAAAAAATTACTTGATACTCCATCACTTGACAACTGGCTCGGTGCCAGAGACAGAGCAATTATGGAGACACTTTACAGTACCGGCATTCGAGTCAGCGAGCTTGTGGCACTAAATATGGATGATATAGATTTCCTGGGCGAGGTCGTTCACGTCAGAGGCAAAGGCAAAAAAGAAAGAATCGCTCCTATCGGCTCATCCGCCTTGCAGGTTATCCAGCATTATATGGAGTACAGGAACAAACGAGCACAAAACAATGTTAATTTTGACTCCAAAGTTCTGTTCGTGAACAAGCACGGCAGACGGCTCAGTACACGCAGTGTCCGTCGCAAAATGGACAAATATCTTAAAATGGCCGGACTGGATCCGGCAATCAGCCCGCATACCCTGCGTCATAGTTTCGCAACGCATATGTTAAACAACGGTGCCGATTTAAGGAGTGTCCAGGAACTGCTCGGTCATCAATCCCTGTCAACAACTCAAGTTTACACACATCTTACGACAACAAAACTCAAAGACGTCTATGAAAACGCTCATCCGCGAAGTGGCGACAATAGTGAGCATCAGGAAACGAATGACTACTGAGCTTTGTGTTGTTAACCGTGAACAAAAAGGCCGCTTTTAAAGCGGCCTTTTTTTTATAGATTTCGGCAACTTTTTTTTAATAATACTGTCACAAATATTGAGAGTTTATAATTGAAATATGGATTGAAATATTATAGAAATTGGTCAATTTATTATTTGATATTGGCTTGTTTTTTGGACTTATGCCGATATAATAGTGGTTTAATGGACGTGTTGTAAAATAGAATGGACTCGGCTATGGCGCGGAAACGAGGCAAAAAGGCTCTTTATGAGGTAATGAGCAAAGCTCGCAACAAGCCCGGCTATGGCAGGACTTTGGAAAAAATGTGCCCGAAAAAGCCGGTCCCCAAAAAAGAGGATCTTATAACGAACAAGAAGTCTAAAGCGGATGTAGAAACATCGAAAACCGCAGCAAAATGGTGGAGAAAACCAAGAGTTGTTCAATTCAATGTCGGCAGAATTGAATTTTCCATGCCATATCAACTTGGTGTTGCGTTGGTACTAGGCTCTGTTTTGTTGATTTTGGCAGCTTTTAGGCTCGGTAAGATTTATTATAATGTAACCGATAAGAATCCAACCGGGCCGGCTGAGAATGTTATGGAGCCAACTATTCAGGAAAAGCCGGTAGAGCAGCAGGAAGTAGCCAATGTCATAGAGCAGGCTTCGCCGGTTGAAGAAGAAGATAGTGCTTTGCTGGATACCAAAGAGCCAGAACCGATGGAGGCGGTTACGCCTAAATCGACGGGTAACAATGTAATTGTAGTACAACAGTGGGGAGCAAAAGAAGATTTGCAGCCTGTTCAGGCGCATTTCGACGAGTACGACATCAAAACTGAAATTGTAATGGAAAAAGGCCGTTACTTTTTGCAAACAATAAATAGATATGATAACCCGGGAACGCCCGGCACGGATGGATACAAAGCACTGCAAGAAATTATCAGGGTAGGAGCAAAATATAAAGGTCAAGCTCCTCCAAATTATGTAACTTTTGCACCGAACTTTTTTAGAGACGCTTACGGTAAAAAAGTAAAATGAAAATAAATTACAATAACTATAGGAGAAAATTTGAATGTCTATTGATCGCTCTTTAAAAATAAAAGGCGCCTTGAGCAGACACCGAAACGTTCTGTCGCGTGCTGAACGTGTTGAACAGCTAAAAGATGAAGAGCGATGGTCTGAGGGTGATTCTTTACTGGGTCTGCCGAAGGTTGCTCATCGCAAGAGTCACGCCGGTCGAAAAGCCAAAGAAGAAGGTCTCGAAAAAGAGGCAGCGACTGAAGCAGTCGCTGGAGCCGAAACGCCAACAGCCGAAGGAAAAGAAAGTTAATATTGTATTGTGCATTTCATATGTAATATGTCAGATATTACATATTTTATGTTATGTGTTGTATATAATATCCTATCTTTCGCATTTCGTATCTCATCAGAGCAGAACGGTAACGCCGGAGGATACTAATTGATGACTGATTATTGAGGGCTTGCTTATCGTTATGAATGAGTCGAAGATTAGAAATCCGATAATCATCATCGTATTGGTTGTAGGTATCGCCGGGTCTTCATTTGGTGTCAACAAGGAAAAAGATGTTTGGCCGGAACTCAAGTGGGAGCGAGCCAGGCCGGAAGAAGCGGGGATGGACACATCAATACTGTTAAGGGGACGTGACTATGCGCTCACCGGCGGTGGTTCGGGATGCGTCACTCGTTATGGTCGGTTGGTCAGTCAATGGGGGGACCAGCGCCGGCGATACGACCTTAAGTCAACAACAAAAGCTATTGGTGTAACTGCTTTAGGTTTGGCCCTGAAAGACGGTAAAGTCAAAAGTTTAAACGACTCAGCCAAGCAATACCATCTTCACTTCGGCACTCCACCTGAGTCAAATACCGAAAGCGGCCGGCTTGATAAGATTACACTCTTTGACCTTGCTACTCAAACGGCAGGTTTTGATAAAAGCGGTGGGTACACCAGGCTGATGTTCAAACCCGGGACAAAATGGTCATATAGTGATGGCGGACCAAACTGGCTGGCTGAATGTATTACGTTAGCTTATGGGCAAGACCTTAACGAGTTGATGTTCGAGCGTGTTTTCGGTCCGATTGGGATAAGAAAATCTGATTTAACCTGGCGGGATAACGCCTACCGTCCAAAAGAAATTAACGGAACCAAACGGCGGGAGTTTGGTTCTGGAATCAGCGCCAACATCGATGCGATGGCTCGGATTGGTTATCTTTATTTGCGAAATGGCCGCTGGAAAGACAAGCAAATCATCCCCTCCTGGTTTGTTGATATGGCGCGAACCGTACCCCGGTCCGTACGAGGGCTGGAGGTAGTTAAAAAAGATACATACTTTAACGCCTCGGACCACTATGGTTTGCTCTGGTGGAATAACACCGACGGAACTATGGCAAATGTTCCACGAGATACCTATTGGTCATGGGGCCTGTATGACAGTTTGATTGTGGTTATACCAAGCCTCGATATTGTGGCTTCAAGAGCGGGCAAATCACTCAACAAAGCGCGCAACTCCGACTACAAATCAATCGAACCTTTCATCGAACCAATCGTACAGTCAGCAATCCAAAAAGGCGACAGGGCGGCTGCGCCGTATCCGCCAAGTCCCGTGATAAAGGGCATCGAATGGGCGCCGGTCGATACCATTATCCGGCGGGCATCAGGAAGTGACAACTGGCCGATTACATGGGCGGACGATAACAATCAGTACATAGCTTATGGGGACGGCTGGGGATTTGAACCGAAAACCAAAAAGAAATTGAGTCTCGGTATTTCAAAGATTGTTGGGTCG
The DNA here is from genome assembly GCA_964653075.1 of uncultured Pirellulales bacterium. Taxonomy (GTDB): domain Bacteria; phylum Planctomycetota; class Phycisphaerae; order Sedimentisphaerales; family Anaerobacaceae; genus NIOZ-UU13. Next base: position 8,032 of record CAZZAX010000023.1, on the reverse strand, counting down.
CCACCTGATTTTCAGGGAATCAACATTCGCACAGACACAGGTGAACGAGTAGGGCAGGGGGCTAAAGGTGCGAAGGCCAGTGGGATTATTTGTGTCGATGGTGTGCTTTATATGTTGGTTAGAAATACCGCCAACTCACAGATAGCCTGTTCCGAAGATCATGGCAAGAGCTGGAAGTGGTGCAACTGGAAGTTTACAACGAGTTTTGGTGCTCCAACATTTTTGAATTATGGCAGGAATTACGCCGGTGCAAGAGATAATTTTGTTTATCTATACTCGCACGATAGTGACAGTGCCTACGAGCCGGCGGACAGGATGGTAATGGCACGGGTACCGGAAGACAAAATAATAAAGCGGGAAGCTTATGAATTTTTTCAGGGCATTGATGATTCCGGCCGGGCGGTCTGGACAAGGGACATTGGTGAAATGAAGGCCGTGTTTATTAATCCCGGCAGATGTTATCGCTCAGGCATCAGCCATAACACCGGGCTGAAAAGGTACCTATGGTGTCAGACTATCTACGATAAAGATGATATGCGTTTCAAAGGAGGAATTGGAATTTTTGATGCGCCGGAGCCGTGGGGGCCATGGACGACTGTATATTATACGGAGCAATGGGATGTCGGGCCGGGGGAAACAAGCTGTTTACCAACCAGGTGGATGAGTAAGGACGGCAGAAGCAACTATTTACTTTTTTCAGGGGATGATTGTTTCTCTGTGCGTAAAGCAGAATTTAAGATAAACGACAATCAAGAATAATATTATGATCCAATAAATTCGGGGGAAAGAGACACCACAGCATCAGTAGGGGGGCAAAAGTAATCCACAGTAAAACCACAGGCTCAATATTTCCTGATTGGCTATTCGGCGATAGTTAGTTTTCCAATTGACGATTTAAGCTTACCTCGTTAGTATGTCCTTAAATGATAGAAATACTCGCAGACAGAACAAGTAAAATCGACGCAAGCGGGATTCGCAAGGTATTTGCGCTGGCGGGGTCACTGAAGGATCCTGTGAATTTTTCAATAGGTCAGCCGGACTTCGATGTGCCGGAACCATTAAAAGAAGAAGCGATAAAGGCAATCAAAGCGGGACAGAATAAATATTCACAAACGGCGGGTGACGCTGTCCTGAAAAAAAGAATAGCCGAGCAAGTAAGAAACGAATTCGGCTGGTCAAACCCGGCGGTTTTAATAAGCAGCGGCGTGAGTGGGGGGCTGCTTCTGGCGTTTTTATCGCTTATCAATCCCGAAGATGAAGTGATTATACCCGATCCTTACTTCGTCATCTATAAGCACGTAATAAACATGTTAGGGGGGAAATGTGTGTTTGTAGATAGCTATCCGGATTTCGAGCTGCCCATCGAGAAAATATCCGATGCGATAACCGGCAAAACCAAGATGATTATCCTTAATTCACCGTGCAATCCGACCGGTGTGGTATACTCAAAAGAACAAATAAAGAGATTAGCTGAAGTTGCGACAGAAAAAGATATTCTCATTATGACCGATGAGATATACGAGAAATTCTGCTATGACGGTGAATGTCCAAGCATAGCTAATTACTACGAGAAAACGCTTTTGCTTCGGGGTTTCAGCAAGTCTTATGCTATGACGGGCTGGCGGCTGGGTTACGTGGCGGCCGGAGAGTCTCTTAAAAACGTAATAGAAGAAATGACCAAGATACAGCAATATACCTTCGTCTGTGCGCCAGCACCTTTCCAGAAAGCAGCTATTGCAGCTCTGGATTACAAGATAAGCGACTTGGTCGATGCATATAGAAGCAAAAGGAACCTTCTTTATGAGGGATTAAAGGACAAGTTCGAGCTTGTCAAGCCGGACGGAGCGTTTTATGCGTTTATTAAAGCTCCGGGCGGCCCGGGCAGCAAATTCGTAGAAAAGGCCATTGCCAATAACGTGCTCATTATACCGGGAAATGTGTTCAGCGAAAAAGATACACACTTCAGGATAAGTTACGCGACCAGTGACGCCAAGATACAAGAGGGGATAGATATTCTTCGTCGCCTTGCATAGTCGGAACAGTACATAGTTCCTGTCTTTTAGTTTTTTGCTTGACCGCTAAAGCAAAAACTGACAAAATTACCGCGCAATCTATGTGTAATGCTATTTACAATACAGTCTGAAGGAACAGAATGGTCAAAGAGATGATTTTTGGAACAGTAGGGGGATTGGGTCTGTTTTTATATGGTATGATTCAGATGTCCGATGGTCTTAAAAAGGCCGCGGGCAAAAAGCTCAAAAACATCCTCGAATCAATGACAAAACATCGTGTCCTTGGCTGCCTCGTTGGGGCGGGCGTAACGGCTTTAATCCAGTCAAGCTCTGCGACAACCGTCATGGTTGTTGGTTTTGTGAACGCGGGGCTTCTCACGCTCAAGCAGGCGATACCTGTGATAATCGGTACGAATATCGGCACGACAGCCACCGCATGGCTGGTTTCTATATCGGGCTTTGAAGCATTCAAAATCACTTCTTATGCGCTACCAGCTGTTGGTGTGGGCTTTGGGTTGCAGATCTTCGGCAAGACACGAACGCTCAAAAACATAGGGGCAGTCATCCTCGGGTTTGGCATACTGTTTCTGGGCATAAGTTTTATGAAAGAAGCATTCGCCGGCCTGGAGCAAAGCTCGGGCACACAAGAGGTTTTTAAGAAGGCAGCCGAGAATCCTTTTCTGGCTATAATGGCGGGGTGCCTTGTGACGATGCTAATTCAAAGCAGCTCGGCGGCCGTCGCGAGTGTTCAGTTACTGGCCATGGCCGGAGCGTTCGGAACCAACTGGGATATAGCACTAAACGTGTCAATACCTTTTATTTTAGGCAGCAATATCGGCACGACGATAACAGCTCAGCTTGCGGCGTTACGGGCAAATCTGAATGCACGCCGAGCTGCGTGGGCACATACGACGTTCAATGTTATCGGCGCGCTGATCTGCTTGTTGTTTATCAGATGGGTGGCCAAGTTAGTTTATATTATCGCCTGGTGGGAACCCGGAGTAGAGACTATCGGCCTATCTATAGCGGTTGCCCATACGACTATAAAGAGCTTCATGACCGTGTTTTTCCTGCCGTTAACCGGGATTCTGGAAAAAATAGTGGTTCGACTGGTTCCGGCAAAACCGGGCGACATGCTGACACGACCGACGACATTGGAACGGCACCTGCTTGTAACGCCAGAGCTTGCTATGAACCAGGTCCGGCGTGAGATAGTTCGGATGGCGCAGACATCCAAGAGGGCAGTCAATCAGGCGGTCCAGGGGCTTCTTGAAAATAACATGAGAAAGCTCGAGATAGCACGAACGACAGAGGACGTGACAGATACTCTGCAGTATGAAATAACCTCGTATCTTGCAGCTTTGTCAACAAAGGAGCTTTCCAAAGAGATGTCGGTGGAACTTCCGGTGCTGTTGCATACGATTAACGACCTCGAGCGTATCGGTGATCATGCGGTTAATATTGTCGAAATCGCAGAGCGTAAAATCGAGCAGAGGCTATCGTTCAGCAATTCAGCCGAAATGGAAGCAAATCAACTGAAAAGCGAGGCGGAGCAGATGTGTGATCATATCATAGTGGCTCTTGAGAATAATGATGTCAATGCAGCGAAATCGGCTCTGGGCTGCGAGAATAACCTCAACAGGATGCAAATAGATTTTCGTCGCAGCCACGTTCGGCGTATGAGCGAGGGGAACTGCTCGGCGGAGACCGGACTGATATTTATTGATTTGGTTGACAATATCGAAAAAGTCGGTGACCACCTGACCAATATCGCGCAGGCAGTAATAGGTGGTCTGCAATGGGAACAATGGCAAGGAGTCGAAGTAAAGATCCCTCCCAGTGCCCAAACAGGCAGTGAAAAAACCCAATCACAATAATCACAGTGAAATTCGGTTGACGGGTCAAAACAAAACAAGTAGAAGTTCCATTGAGTTTGAATTCTTTCGCTTTTCAAGGGCCATTTAAGGACACAATATGACAAAAGAGTTAATTTTAAAGGAGATGTTATTCGGAACAGTGGGGGGGTTGGGTTTGTTTTTGTTTGGTATGGGTCTAATGTCGGACGGGCTGAAAAAAGTCGCCGGGCAAAGGCTCAGGAAGATAGTTGAGTCAATGACCAAGAGACCCCTGATTGCTTTTCTTGTCGGCGCAGGTATTACGACTTTAGTCCAATCCAGCTCTGCTACGACCGTTATGGTCATCGGTTTCGTTAATGCCGCACTACTAACACTTAAACAGGCAATATGTGTGATTATCGGAACAAATGTGGGTACAACGGCAACGGCGTGGATAGTGTCCATATCAGGAATTGGCGCCCTTAAGATAACGACGTATGCGCTGCCCGCTGTGGGCGTCGGGTTTCTCCTTGAGGTATTGGGTAAGACTCGAAGAACAAAAAGTATAGGGCAAATACTGCTGGGTTTCGGAATACTGTTTGTCGGCATTGGTTTTATGAAGGCCGGTTTCGATCCGTTGAAGGAAAGCCCGAAAGTACAAGAGCTTTTCGTGGCTATGGGCACCAAGCCTCTATTAGCAATTTTGGCCGGTGCAGTAATAACAACGCTTCTTCAAAGCAGCTCGGCCGCCATCGCTATTGTGCAATTGCTGGCCATGGGAGGAGCTTTCGGGAGCGACTGGCAAACAGTGCTCAATGTTTCGGTACCGTTCGTGTTAGGCAGCAATATCGGAACAACAATTACAGCTCAGCTTGCGGCACTGCGGGCAAATCTAAATGCGAGGCGCACGGCATGGGCACACACAATATTTAACATTCTCGGCGCGGGCATAGCTTATCCATTTGTTTATGTGGGTTGGTTTGGTGCTTTGGTTCATATAGTATCTCCCTGGAAACTCGGGCCCGGCACTATTGCAGCCAATATTGCTATCGCGCACACTCTTTTTAACGTTGCCAATTCCGGGATATTTCTACCAATGGCAGGTCTGTTGGAGAAAATAGTGGTCAGACTGGTGCCGGAAAGGCCGGGCGATGTGGCGGCCAGGCCTGTAATCCTCGAAGAGCACCTTCTTGATACACCGGTAATAGCACTGGAACAGGCAAGGCGTGAAATAGTACGTATGGCAAAAACTGCAAAAACAGCCCTTGAGCAGTCTATCAGCGGAATTGTTAATAATGACAGAAGAAAGCTCGAATCGGTAAGACAAATAGAGGATTTTATAGACGAATTCCAGTATGAAATTACATCATATCTTTCGATATTATCGCGAAGACAACTCTCCGATGAAGTATCCATTCAGCTACCAGTGCTTTTGCATACTGTCAACGACCTCGAGCGTATCGGCGACCACGCGGTTAATATTGTCGAAATCTCTGAACGGAAAATTGAAAAAAAGCTTTCATTTAGCGACTCGGCACTGGCTGAGATTGACCAACTTAGAAGCGAAATAGAGCAGATGTTCGAAAACATCATAGAAGCTCTTGAAAACAGAGACATTAAGGCAAGCAAGTCAGCTCTGGTCAATGAAAACAACATCAACAAGATGCAAATGGAGTTTCGCCGCAGCCATGTCCAGCGCATGAGCGATAACGTGTGCTCACTAGATGCAGGATTAGTATTTATCGACCTGGTTGATAATGTCGAAAAAATCGGCGACCACCTCACGAATATCGCACAAGCGGTAATAGGCGGGCTGCACTGGGTCGGAATCAAGCCGAAGGTATCGGATGCATCATAATCCCCGCTTCCTTATTTGGCAGGGATGACAATATTATTTACGAAGCATTATTTACATTGCCAAACCGGCAAAATAAAGGTAAAATTCTCATTATGAAATCTGCACTTCGAAAAATTGCGATTGTTCTGCCGTGCCTGTTATTGCTTTGGGGGGCTGTTACGGCAGAAGAGTTCAGTAACGCCTCTGCAGGTACGCAAGGTGTAAAGGCAGCAGTAATCATCTGCAAAGACATGATTGACAATGGACTTTATAAATCCATCCAGCGCAGGACCCAAAAAGCCCTTGATGAAGGTGTGGAATACCTGATCTATGAAATTCAAACATATGGAGGACTTGTTTCCGCTGCTGACGAAATATCCAAATATTTTCTCAAGGCAAGCAGGGAAGCACACACAGTCGCCTACATAACAACTGAGGCGATATCAGCCGGAGCAATGATAAGTATCCATTGCCAGGACATAATAATGCTGGAGAATTCCACGATAGGTGATTGCGCCCCGGTTGTACTTGTACCCAGTCAAAAACTTGAAGGTGTCGAACGAGAAAAAACCGAGAGTTTTATCCGCGGTATTTTCGACCGGGCCGCGAATGCAAACAGTTATCCTCGGGCATTGCTCAGGGCAATGGTGACAATGCAAATTGAGGTTTACAGGGTCAAGAATATACAAACAGGTGAGGACGAGTTTTTTGAAAGCATTGAATTGTCGAACATGGACCCAAACATCTATGACCTAAACAACAAACAAATAGTTGTCGAAAGCGATAAGCTGCTAACGCTAATCGCTCCTGATGCTCTTGAATACGGCATAGCAAGGGCGGTGGTCAAAGACCTGGGAGGGGCACTTGACTTTTTGGCCAAGCGAGACGGTGTAACTTTTGTCGGCGAGCCGATGGTGCTTGAAACCAACTGGTCGGAAGAGATGGTCCGATGGATCAATTCTCCGGCGGTTATGGCCGTTCTTGTTATGCTTGCCATGTTGGGGGTATATATTGAATTTAACACCCCGGGTTTGGGGTTGCCCGGTCTGGTTGCGGTTATATGCTTTACAATCATAATTGGCAGTAAATACCTCATCGGGCTGGCCAACTGGGTGGAAGTAGCGTTATTTGTTTTAGGGATACTTCTGCTCCTAATCGAATTTTTGGTCCTGCCCGGTTTCGGGGTCGCAGGTTTTTCAGGAATAATATGTATTTTCGCCGGTTTATTCGGTATGCTCATCAAAAATCCACCGGACAAATTACCCTGGCCCCAGGATGCAATTGCCTGGAGTGATTTCACATGGGGGATCGTGGCATTAGCGCTGGGTTTTGCCGGATTTGTAGGCCTGGCTTGGCTGTTGTCAAAATACCTGCCGCGGATTCAGTTCCTAAGCGGTTTGATACTTGCCCCGGCGGTGCCAAGGCAAAGCGGTGAAATACCATTGAGCATGACCACTCCGCCCGAAAGTAAAACGCTAAGCGTAAAAATGGGCGATGCCGGCGAGGTTGTCTCTATACTGAGACCTACAGGAAAAGCTAAATTCGGCGATGCGATAGTTGATGTGGTAGCTGAAGCAGACTTCCTTGACAAAGGCACAAAAGTTGAGATAATTGAGATTCACGGCAACAGAGTTGTAGTTAAAGCAGTAGGAAATCAATCATAGGAGTAAAGTTATGTGGTGGCTTGTTTTTGCTGTTTTTTTATATTTTGCCTGTGCGGCTCTGATAATAGCCGAGGTATTCGTTCCAAGCGGCGGATTGATAAGTCTCTGCGCGCTGGTGTGTTTAATCGGCGGTGCAGTGATTTTCTTTCATTACAGTACGACGGTCGGCTGGATAGGTATAGGTGTCGCAAGCGTAATGATACCAGCGATCCTTATCTTTGCTTATAAAATATTCCCAAAAACCAGATTCGGCAAAAGCGTTACACTTTCTCCGCCGGATCGGCAGCAGGGCGATGCCGTACCGGATACTTCAGAACTAAAAGAGCTTCTCGGTTCTGTCGGTGTTGTGCTTACACCGCTGCGGCCGGTTGGAATGTGTGATTTTTCCGGACAAAGAGTTGAATGTGTAGCCGAAAGCGGTTATGTTGAAAAAGATAAAAAAGTCAAAGTCATCGATGTCGAGAGCACACAGGTGACCGTTCGTACAATAGAAGAAAGTTAATGAAAGGACAAAACTATGAACTTAATAAATAAGATTCTGGCAGCTGATAATACCTTACAGATGATTGGAATGGCACTTTTGGTTATTGTCGGCCTTGTAGTACTATTGTTTCTGCTGCTTTTTTTGAAATTCTTCCGGCTGTGGCTGCAGGCAAAACTATCGCGGGCCGACGTCAAATTCTC
>CAZZAX010000022.1:12946-53099 GCA_964653075.1 uncultured Pirellulales bacterium | reverse complement strand
ATATTACAGAGAACACAGAGCAGGGCTGGACGACTCCTAAGCTTATTTTTAGTGTGCCAAGCAAGATGTGGGCACCCTATCTCTCTCCGGATGCAAATAGTATCTACTTCATGTACAGCTACGATCTGTTTCGTTGTAACAGAACTCCACACGGTTGGTCCCAGCCGCAGGAACTCGGACCACCACTCAGTTCTTCGGCCATTGAATGGGGATTCTCTTTAGCAGCGGATAACAGTTTCTACATAGCTTCCAGGCGCAAGGGTGGACGTGGCGGAGACGATATATGGCAAGCTCCTTTTATTGATAACACATGGTCACAGGCTATCCCTATTTTTGTTTTGAACACCGGCTACAACGACGCTGGTCCGGGCATTGCTCCGGATAAGTTTTTTATCGTGTTCAATTCCGTTAGACCGGGAGGACTGGGCGGTGCAGACTTATATCTAAGCTTGCGACAATCGGATGGAAGCTGGACAGCACCCAAAAACCTGGGGGCCAGGATCAATTCCATATACCATGACTTCGGTGCCTACATTACCGCTGATAAGAAGTATCTTTTTTTCTCCCGCTGCACAGGCTGGAATTCAAAACGCGATGCCGCAGATATCTACTGGGTTGAACTCAAGGAGTATTTGCCCGAAACCCATAGATAGTCTGACAGCATAGTAAACGGGCAAAGGGGCCCCTATGAAAAGGATATTTGTTATGAAACAGGCAAAGAAAAAAATTGTTTGGCTTGTGGTTTTTTGTGCAGTAGGTTCTATCCAAGTGTTCGGAAAGCCTTTTGCCAAGGGGCCCTATTTGGGGCAGACTCCGCCCGGGCCTATTGCTAAGGTCTTTGCCCCCGGACTGATCAGCGATACACGGCCACACCAAATGGAAAGACATGGGCACTTCTCTGCAGATGGTAACACCTTTTGTTATAAAATACTCGGGAAGGTCTATATCACAGAAAACACGGACCAGGGTTGGACCGTTCCTAAGCATATAAAAGGTATTCCAGACATGTCGTGGTCGCCCTGTCTATCTCCGGATGCCAATTGTATCTACTTCATTGACCAACATTTCACCAGATCGGGACGGAGGAGAACTCCTCGGTCCAAAGGCTGGAGTTTCCATCGCTGTATACGCACGTCCAAGGGATGGTCTTTGCCGGAGGAATTAGGCCCACCCTTTAGACTCGCGGTGGGTGGATTCTCTGTGTCAGCGGATAACAGTATCATCTTTAATTCCGTACGAGGCGGTTTTTGGATTGCCCCTTTTGTTGGCAACACCTGGCCACGGGCTATAAAGATCCCTGTGGAGATGAGCAACTTAAAAGGTCACTATCCGGGAATTGCCCCGGATAAGTCCTTTATGGTATTCTACTCCATTCGACCGGGAGCACAGGGCGGAACGGAAACGGACTTGTACCTCACCCTGCGACGGCCGGATGGTACCTGGACCAAACCCCGGAATATGGGTCCTGGAATTAATACCGGGTATCATGAATTCGGGGCGAGAATCTCCGCGGACAAGAAATACATGTTCTTTACCCGCAGTAACGGGTGGTTTGAGAATCCATATCACGACACGTCTGATATCTACTGGGTTGAACTCAAGGATTATCTACCCGAATCCCAATGACTCCAATTTGATGGCAGGTAAAAAGGTTAATGGCAGCGTATAAAAATAGAATCATCGCTTTGGTGGCATTCTTGCTCTATTTAACGGCTGTGGTAAGGAAATTACCGGTGAGGTGTTGGGCGATGCTTCGAGATAAGCAGAGCCGGTATAGTGAAATAAGTAGTGAAGCCCCCGACCCCCGGCAGAAGAGCAAGTAAGCTAACACCGAGGGTAAACTCCAAGTCAAGTGAGCTAAATCGAGGGTAAACTCCGGAGTGATTATAATTAGTGTAAACCGCAGGCAGGAATGTAGTCAACAATATTGGTGGGACAAGCCAGCCGTTTTTCACGGGCTGGAAGCCCGTGCCACGTAAGGAGATTGCTGATTCATTGTTAGTAGTCTTTGAACTTTCTCATCCACTGTGGCCAGTCGGAGGGCTCGACGCCGCCGGACAGTGTCCAGGGGCCTGTAGAGTTAAACCATTGATGCCACTTCAGGATCCACAGTTGCTTTAGCCCCACCTTCCTGACTGACCCGTCCTTGAACAGGCTGTTTATTCCGGCATCGTGACGGTTAATACAGAAATACTGCATTGCGCTATAGCTATTATCCAGAACCTGCATGGCTTTAGGTGGGTAACCCTCATCTGCCGGGGGCGAATCCAGATAGTGCGGGCGCGCACCCCGCCAAATGCAATCCATGAGGACGGGTACATTCATCGAGGTGAAATTCCACCGGTCATCCATAACCCAGTCGTTCAGGCCGTAGCTGCAAAACATCTTAGGTTCAAATAATAACCATGCGTGAAATTTTGTGCCGCCTCCTATGTATTTCAATGCCCAGAAACGTTTTTTAACGGCACTGTCAAGGAGAGGATCTGTAATCAGGTCGTTGGGATTTTCGATATAGTGTTTCTTGGCCATCGGGCATAGGAAGAGGGAGTCTTTAACGTCCTGGTAGTAAGGCTTCAAAGGTACTATCCATGTGTTACCCTGCGATGATTTAAAGAACTTTCCATCGTTATTGGCCTTATACATTGAGAAGAAGATATCCCATTGGTGCAAATTAGATTTACAAGAGACTGATCTGGAATGTCGTCTAATTCGCTGCAATGCCGGTAACAGGATCGCAATCAACAATGCAATGATGGAAATTACCACCAAAAGCTCTATTAAGGTGAATCCCGTTGGAAATTTCCGGCCGGACCGACTGGAAATTCCGATTTGTAACGGAACAAAACCGTGTTGTTTACGCATAACGGTTATCCCTCTTTATATAAGAAGGTTTTCTCAAACCGACAATCATCCCCTTACATGATGAGACTCACTGGTGTGTTTGTCTGGTATCATTATAGCGGAACAAGGGGCAGTAAAGCAACCCTCTGGCTTTGATTTTATTGCGCTGGGACTAACCATAATCAGCCTGGTCCGCCCAGATGTACAATAAAGACAATGTGTTGAAAGATTTGGATTGAGGACAAATAACGTTATTGATTTACAAATATCAGGAGCTATAATTCTTATCCAGGCAGGGCGATGCAACGTTTGATTACCGGTGCAATTAGTGTACTTTAGCATGGATGGCAGGAGCCGGATACATGGTTGTATTAGTTGGTATTGATGAAGCCGGTTATGGGCCGATTCTGGGCCCGCTGGTCATATCGTCGAGCACATTTTTTCTTCCGCACAACCTTTTAAAGGCCGACCTGTGGCAGATTTTGAGAAATAGTGTCGGGAACAGGCGTAAAAGGCTTGCGGGACGGATGCTTATTACCGACAGCAAGAAGGCGTACAGCAGAGCTATGGGAATCAGGCATCTGGAGCGAACAGTTCTGGCGTGCCTGAAGTGCCTCGGAAAAGAGCCGGGAACTATGGTGGAGCTAATAGAGCTTTTATGTCCGGGATGCATGGAGCGGTTAAGTGCTTATCCGTGGTACGGCGATGCGGGGAATCATTTTCTTTCGGCCGATGCCGCCGACAGGGCAATTGTATCGAGTGTATTGTCTGACGATATGGCCTCGAACGGCATCGAGCTGCTGGATATGAAAAGCTATTGTCTGGATGTTGGGTATTACAATAAGATGGTAGCTTCGGTTAAGAACAAGGCCAATGTGCTATTCTCGGCTACCTCGCGGCTTATCAAGAGTGCTTTAGATAAATTTGGGGGTGATGATTTACAAATTATAGTCGACAGGCAGGGTGGGCGGATTCACTATCGGAAACACTTGCAGAGGATGTTCGGCGATATGGAATTGAAGATTCTTCGTGAGAGTCCGTCGGACAGCAGTTATGAGATGAGGGCCGGGAGTAAAAGTATGCGTTTGCATTTTGTTGTTGGAGCTGATGAGCGATTTTTGCCGGTGTCGTTAGCGTCAATGGTGAGCAAATATTTGCGGGAGCTTTTAGTTCACAATATGAACCGTTATTTTGCAGGTTTTCATTCCGACTTGAGACCCACCGCGGGGTACTGGAAAGACGGATTGCGTTTTGTCGAGGACCTGAAGACAAATATTCCCGACCTTAGCGTTGATATGGAGCGGCTTGTTCGCTGCCGCTGATTGACATGGAAATAATGAATTTACGATGATATAATACAGGTTATTTTTAGGATGGAAGTAAAAGAAAAATCTTGTCAATCCGAATACTTATCGATAATGTGTAAATGTTAAAATGAAATTTTTTAAGGAGTTTTAAAAATGTCAATAAGAGGAATCTGGAAATTTTCTGTGCTTGCAGTTTTGATGTTGTCTGTCTGTGGCTGCGGCAGGCCTAATTTGATAGGTACTGATGCTGCTGTTTATTCGGGGGGCAAACTTTACGCTGTGACCGGCCAGGACCTGAACAGCGTGTATGCAGCGACGGTGAAGGCTCTGGAGCAGTTGGAGATCGAGGTTATCGATGCCGGCAAAGACGTATTTTATGCCAAGGTTGTCGGTAAAATCGCAGACGGTAAGACTATTACGATACGGATGGAACCAGAGACGGACAATGTAACCAATATAGATATTAAAGCAAGCAGATTCTTGTCCGGCAACGAGGAAAGAGCACGTGTTATTTACGAGCAGATTAAACAAAATCTTTGATGCGGTGCGAGCACGAGCAAAGGCAAATAAACCATTATTCAGTGCTTTGATTAAGTAGTCAGAAAATTCGGTAGCTGATACGACTGCTTTTGACGTTAGGATTCCCGCTTTTTCAGTTTTATGCTGCAGTTGTGGTGAGATGTTGATTTGTAGTGTATCAGAGCTGCTGCAATTGTTCGTTGAGGAGACGGATGTGGCGGTTCTCTTCTTTAATAATCTTATCGATAGTATTTTTGGTGGCCGGGTCCCGGGCAAAATCTTTCAGTCCTTCATAGAAAAAAATGGCCTCATTTGCTCTTCTGACAGCATCTTTAATTATCTGCTCTCTACTTTCGACTCCGGTCAATCTTCCTGATAAATCCGGTTTGTGGGAGAACACGGTCAGGCCCGCCATGACGTTTGGATTTGACAAAACATAATTTTCCGGGTCGAATGTTCCGAATTCACCGGTCTTTTCAGAAAACCGTTTTCTCCTCTGGGCAAGAATTTTTTCGTGCCTGGCCCTCCAGTTGGCGAGTATATAATATATGTTCTTAAGTTCCGGATCCTCGAAGAGCTCTGCGGTTTTGAGGTAAAATTTAGCGCCGTTATGGTCGATTTTTTCAGCTATCTCAAGAATCTCGAAGACGTTGAATTTAGTTTCCATTAGAGTGACTTTTTCAAAAAGCTATACTCTTTTCGTGTACCGGGTAAATTAGAATTTGTATAATTATTCAAATCTGAGATTACCACGCCCGGCTACACATTGCTTGCAATTATTTGCATCCTGTTCTTATATCAGGATATTATATAATCGGTAAATTCAATTGTTCAGATTATTTTAAAAATTATCTGCTTTTTACGCTTATATCTCAAGAACAGCGGCAGCGCGGAGTCTGGAATTCTTAATCGAGCAGAGTACTTCATTGGCCTGACTTAGGGGGAATTTTTCGATTGTAGGTACGATAGGTATCCGGGCTGCCAACGGTAAGAATTCTACTGCATCCTGGCGCGTCACGTTTGCGACGGATTTTATTTCTTTTTCGAGCCAGAGATATTTTGCATACTCCAGGGGCGGGACAGGTGTTTCTTTACGAATGGCGTTGATGATCAAACGGCCGCCTTTTTCGAGGACGCCGAGTGCATCCCGGATGCATTCCCCTACAGGCGTAAAATCCATAATCTTATTCAGCTTGTCAGGGGGCCGGTCGCCGGACCGCCCTGTCCAGACAGCACCGAGATTTTTGGCCAATTCGGCGTGCTGGGCTGTTTTCGTAAAGACAAAGACCGGGCTGTTTGGGAACTTATATTTGATAATCTGAATTACAATATGGGCTGATGCCCCAAAGCCGAACAGGCCGATCTTCTGGCCGTCCGTTATATCTGCAAGTCTAACGGTGCGATAGCCGATTACACCGGCACATAAAAGCGGAGCTGCCTGAGGGTCTGAAAACTCTTGAGGGATCGAATAAGCGAAATCCTCACCGATGACGGTAAATTCTGAGTAACCGCCATTTGCGTCTTTGCCGGTCCATTTTGCCTGGTTGCAGAGGTTCTCATTGCCTGCCTGGCAAAAATCGCATTTGCCGCAGCAGGAATAAAGCCACGTAATTCCCACACGGTCGCCAATTTTAAATTTTGTTACGTCTTTTCCCTTTTCGGCTACCTTTCCAACGACCTGATGGCCGGGAACAATTGACGACTTTGCCGGCCTTAAGCGGCCTTCAACTTCATCGAGGTCGGTATGGCAGGCACCGCAAACGGAAATCTTAACAAGAATCTGGTTATCGTCCACTGTGGGTTTCGGCAAATCAACCAGCTCTAAAGGTTTTTCTTCGATAGGTGCTTGTTTGTTTAATACCATTGCCTTCATTTAAGATATTTCCTGCTTAAGCTGTTTTGCGAAGACCTGGTAACTATCATTACCGAAGAGACAAAAGATGACCTTTTGAAGGCGGGTTTTTCCATTAAGGTATTCGATAGTAGTTTGAAGCATTATTTTGGCACAGCTTTGGATGGGAAAGCCAAAGATGCCAGCGCTGATTGCCGGGAAGGATATACTTTTAAGATTATTTTCATCTGCTAATTTAAGTGAGCTCAGTGTGGCATTTTTTAACTTTTCATTTTCGTTACCTTCTCCCATCCGGGGCCCAACAGCGTGAATGACGTGTTTTGCTTTGAGATTTCCGGCCGTTGTTATAACAGCACCGCCTACGAAAGTACCTCCTATTTTATTGCATTCGGCCTGTATTTCCGGGCCGCCTTTTGTTCTTATTGCTCCTGCGACACCTCCGCCTAATACCAAATTTTCATTGGCGGCATTGACGATGGCGTCGGTTTGTATTTGGGTAATATCACCATCCTGGAGTTCCAGGATACTATTTTTTATATTTACTTTCATAATGTCCGCTTCTAAGAAAATTCTGGTTCTTCCGAGTAATGGGTAGGTGAATATGCGATCCCAATGACCGAGAAAAATCGTTCGGGGCCCCAGATGTCCAAATTAGCCCCCTGACTGCTGTAATTTGGCCATCTGCCCAAACAATTTTTCTCTCGACCCAACTTCAGGGCCCCGATCTGTTCGGTGCACCGACCCATCAACCGGATGAAGCAAAATTCTCAGCTCCCTTATCGTATCACTCAGTAATATTATCGGTCGTAAAGTGGTTTTCACTGCACTTTTTTTGTTATTAATGGAACTTTCGATAAGTATCACGTAAAGAATGTAAAATACCTTAACAAAGTGCTACAGTTTTATGGTCGATATAGTGGATATGAGCAAGAATATTTAGTTTGTGCAGAGTGGGTAAATGAGGAAACAAGCTTTTACACTTATAGAATTATTATTAGTTGTAAC
The DNA here is from genome assembly GCA_964653075.1 of uncultured Pirellulales bacterium. Taxonomy (GTDB): domain Bacteria; phylum Planctomycetota; class Phycisphaerae; order Sedimentisphaerales; family Anaerobacaceae; genus NIOZ-UU13. Next base: position 45,575 of record CAZZAX010000022.1, on the reverse strand, counting down.
AATCCTGGGAATCCTTGCCTCGCTTATTGTTCCCACGTTTCAGGGTCATGTTCTAAAAGCAAAGGAGGCAGGAGCTAAAGACAATCTTAAGGTAATCCGTACGCAGATAGAGCTATATAAGATGCAACATAAAGGAGTCCCGCCGGGATACATAAATGGCTCCGGAGCTCCGACGGCATTACTTGCGTTGCAGTTTACAGCCACGACGACGGAAACGGGAGCAGTTTCCACATCCACGATTCCAGCCGGGGCTTATGTGAACGGACCTTATTTGAGAAAACTTCCTGTAAATCACTTCAATAAATTATCGACCATCGCTTATGTTCCTGAAGGGACCGAATTTTCTATGGCGGTTGATGGTACGTCCAGCGGATGGTTATATAAAAAAGAGACCGCTGAGTTTAAGATCAACTGGACCGGCACCGACAGCGAAGGCACATCCTTTAACGATTATTAAATCTTAGGGAGAGTTCTCCTTCGAATACAAATCAATTCTTTTACCTATTGTTGCCGGATTATTCTGAAATTTACTGTTTTAACAGGTAAAAGATGGACAATCTGCGGAAACAGAATTATAATTACTTCAGAACTCATTATGCAGATTAACGTATTGGGGGTAGAAAGAAACAGGCGGCGGCCGGATTCGAACCGGCGAATAACGGTTTTGCAAACCGTCGCCTTAGGCCTCTTGGCTACGCCGCCAAATTCAATTTAAATTTGAGTTTACGATTTAATATCCTGTTTGGCAATAAAATTAGCTGTTATTTTTTTGTGAAGGTTGTTAGATTTTTGCAATATTTTTGCAGACAGAAGCGTCTGCACTTTTAGGATGAATGTCTTACGATACTCGCACATTAATAATGTCCATACATTTTTTAAGTTTTTAGAAGTTTTATTTTTTTTTCGCAATATTTTTACAGATAAAAGCGTCTATTCCTAACGGTTAAAGACTATCTATCTAAATTAGAATTGACTTATATTGCTGAAGCAGATATATAAATCAATGAAAGTGCAGGGTTTACGAATATATAATATGAAGCTTTCTGCCGAAACATCAAAAAACGGGGAGGATTGTGGTGATGTTTTTTCTATTTTTTTTATCATTTAATACGGTATAATGGGCAAAATATTAATAAATATTAAAAAATAGGAACTGTATTGGAGAAAAATTTTATGTTTTGCAAGTTTCAGCCTGTGACATTTTTATGTTGGATTCTTGGCGTTATTGTCATTCTTGGTTTTGCCGGTGGATGTAGTTCAGAGCAGTATAAAGCCGATGCCGATGCGGAAGTTTATAACATTATCGACGCTAAGTGGCAGGATGATTTTGGCCAGAAGACGAATTATGTAATAAGCGATGCTAATGTTCCGGTATCACAAATTGAGATAGTATCACCAAATGAGCCGGAATCAACGAATAACGTTGAAATTGCAGAAATGATACCGGAATCGGGTGTCTTAAATCTTCAACAGGCAGTTGAAATTGCGACCAAATTTAATCGGGAGTACCAGTCTCGAAAAGAATCTCTTTACCTTTCGGCACTCGGCTTGACGCTTACCCGTCACCGGTATGCAAGACAATGGTTTCAGACTATAGACGGAACTTACGTAGATGACAAAAGCAACGGGGATGATATGAGGATAGATGGTTCGGGTGGTGTTGACCAGCAATCATTGTTCCTTGATGGTGTGTTATTCAATATTGGCATTGCGATTGACTGGACGCGTTTTCTTACAGGCGATCCAAGAACGACATTGGGTTCGATTTTGAGCGGCGATGTGGCAGTGCCATTACTGGGGGCCGGCGCCGGTAAGGCCGCCAGAGAAAACCTGACCCAGTCAGAGCGTAATGTTTTATATCAGATACGTACGTTCAACCGCTTTCGTAAGACATTTGTAGTCAGCATTATAAGTGATTACTATCGTGTCTTAGAGCAAAAGAACTCTGTAACCATCGCCGAGAAAAGCTATCAAAGACGGATTGAATCGACAGACCAGTTGAAAATGGAGGTTAAAGTTGGTCAAAAACCATCGTCCGAGGCGGATGAGGCCATGCAGGAGCTGCTTAAAGCAGAAAACAGTCTCGTTACAAAACGACAAAGTTATGAAGCGGCCCTTGACAGATTTAAGATAAGATTGTCTTTACCAACCGATGCCAATATTGTGTTGGACCAGAATGAGCTGGCAGCGCTGGAAGAAATCGGAATAAGTCAGCCTGAATATACAGTAGAGGAAGCAATGGAGATTGCATTGGCTCAACGCCTGGATCTGGCTAATACCAGAGACAGCCTTGAAGATTCGGCACGCAAACTTGAATTAGCAGCACAGGGTCTTGGCGTACAATTAAACCTCCTTGGTAGTGCTGAGGTAAGTTCTGCAAATAAAACTGCTTTTGACAGATTGCAGTTTCAGCAAGGGGCCTATAGTCTTGGTTTCGAAAGCGATTTACCATTAGACCGGAAAGCCGAACGCAATGCTTATCGAGAAGCATTGATAACCGTGGAACAGCGAAATCGCTCATATGATGAGGACGCTGAGAATGTCAAGCTGGATATACGCGAAGCTTATCGTGATCTGACTGAAAAGGCAGAAACTTACCGGATTCAAAAAATCGGCCTGGAATTGGCCCAAAGGCGCGTCGAAGAGCAGGAACTGCTATTGGAATACGGACGAGGTATAATACGACTGTTACTTGAAACAATGGATGACTTAGTCCAAGCTGAAAATGAACTTACGAGCGCTTTAGTAGCTCATACGATTGCAAAAATGAGCTTCTTTAGGGATATTGGTATTTTACAGGTAAAACCGGATGGTATGTGGGAGCAAAGAGCACAATGAAAAATTACGAAAACAAACAAAGTCGGCAAGTAAAGAGACGCCCAAAATGGTTGTGGTTGATTCTGCTGTTTATTGTAGTGGCGGTGCCGGTCTCATGGCTGCTGGCGGCAAAGATAAAGGGAAACTCCGGTTTAGACGCTTCTGATGGTGGAACTTTCCCGGTGCGCCGTGATAATTTGACAGTCATCGTAACCGAAGGAGGCAGTATCAAGGCCCATAAATCGATAGAATACAAATGTAAGGTCGAAAGAGGAAGAGAAACGGGAGATCTGACAATACTTACTGTCGTTCCTGCGGGGACTTATGTGACACAAGAAGATGTAGATAGCAACATGGTACTTGTACAATTGGATGCTTCGGGCTTTGATGAGCGAATGATACAAGAGAATATGGAGCTTGCCAGTGACCAGGAGAACGTACTATCGGCAACAAAGACTCGTGACATTCAGATAATACAAAATGAAAGCGATATCGCAGACGCCAAATTGAAAGTACGGTTTGCCCTGCTGGACCTTCAGAAATATTTGGGAGCGGAACTCGCAGGGAAGCTTGTTAAAGATGTAAACGCAGTGTCGAACCTGACGGAACATATAGCCCCATTTCTTGAGTTAGTAAAGACCGACCCGAATATGTTAGATGGTTCGGCTGCCGGGGAGGAATTGAAAAGATTGGAAGATGACATTACAATGGCGGAGGGTAACTTAAAAAACGCACAGGACACTTTGGCCGGGACAGAAAAACTTCACGATGCAAATTATGTTTCCGACCTTGAACTCCAAAAAGACCAGTTAACTCTACAGAATCGTACGTTTTCGAGAGAAAGTGCCGGGGTGTCTCTGGATTTATTTAAGGAATACGATTTTCCGAAAAGTGCCGAGCAGTATGTCAGTGACTACATTGAGGCCGGCCGCCAATTACAGCGGGTTGATGCCCAGTGCAGCTCAAGGCTGGCACAAGCCCAGGTGAGAGTAAGTACAGCCCAGGAACAGCTTTACTGGCAAGAAAAGAGGGTCAAAGAAATAAAACAAAATATCGAATATTGTACAATTACGGCACAAGCTCCGGGGTTGGTGGTATATGGTACCGGCGGCAGCGATGATATGTACAGGTCGATGCGATATAGAGGTGGAGGCAGCAGCGGGGTTGTTGCTGAAGGCGAAACAGTTTCCGAGGGACAAACGATTTTATCAATGCCTGATACTGCGTCAATGGTTGCTGAAATCGGCGTCCACGAGACCGAAGTTGATAAGGTAAGAGTAGGTCAGCCAGCGACGATAGTTATGGATGCTTTCCCGGACAAAGTGTTAGAGGGTGAGGTAACTGAGGTGGGGTCACTGCCGGACCAGCAACGCGGCTTCATGAATCCCGACCTTAAGGTTTACAAAGCCCTGGTCAGGATAAACGGCACCCATGATTTTCTCAAAAGTCGAATGTCGTGCAAGGTACAGATTCTCGTCGAGAACTTAGAGGATGTTATAGTCGTTCCTATTCAGGTAGTGTCAAATCGCGGTGGCAGGAAAGTCTGCTACGTTGTTGACTCAAAGAGTCCTCAGGAACGTGTAGTGCAAACAGGGCTTTTTAATGATACATTTGTTCAAGTTATTGAAGGTTTGGAGGTCGGCGAGGAAGTGATGCTGAATCCTCCGCTTTTCAGTGAAATGGGCAGGCCAGACTCATTCCAACAGCAACAACCAATACCACAAAGTAAGACAAGTTCGGGCGTGGCTGATGCGAATGATACGGAAGCTCAAAGCCAGAGTAGAGGGGCGAGAGCCGGGCGGCCCGGTGAAGGGCAAAGAACGCGCCGGAGCAGACCATCGGATGGCGGAGAAAGACAGCCGGGTGGCAGGCAGCCACAGGGTGAAGGACCGCCGCAGGGTGGAATACCACCACAGGATGGAAGGTCTCCACAGGGTGAAGGACCCTCGCGGCAGCAGGGTGGCAGGCAGTTTCAGCTAACGGACGAAATGACTAATAAGATAATGAGTGGTATAAAACAGTTCGATCCGGCAAAAGCTAAAGAGCTTGAAGAATTGCGGAAGAGTAACCCGGAAAAGTTCAAAGCGGAACTTATGAAGACCATGCAGAGTTTGGGTAATAAAATGAGACAAGGCAGAGGGGGTATGAGGCAAGGACAAGGCGGAGGTGGTATGAGACAGGGGCAAGGCAATGCAGGAAGTGGACAAAATCGCTGATTTCAGCAATGATAATGATACTCCAATATTAATGATGGAGCGTTTGTGTAAGAATTACCAGCTTGGAACAGTAGAGCTGCGGGTCTTACGCGAAATAGACCTGACCATAAAGAATGGGGAATATGTGGCCATTATGGGGCCGAGCGGTTCAGGTAAATCCACTTTGCTCAATATGATCGGTTGTCTGGATCGTCCTACGAGCGGAGACTACTTCCTTGGGGATCAGAATGTTGCCGAACTCGAAGATGACCAACTATCTTTAATACGTGGTGCACGTATTGGTTTTGTGTTTCAGTCATTTAATCTAATCAACCAGCTCAATGTTATTGAGAATATAGAGGTTCCGATGTACTACCAGGGCTTTACAGAGGATGAAAGTGCCGAACGCGCCAAGGAATTGGCAATAATGGTAGGTCTTGGCGACAGATTCGGACATCGGCCTTCGGAACTAAGCGGTGGTCAACAGCAGCGAGTGGCAATTGCCCGGTCGCTGGCAAATGATCCACTGATTATTTTGGCCGATGAACCGACAGGCAATCTTGATTCGGAAAGCGGTTCTGAAATTCTGTCTATCCTTCACGATTTGCATGAGCAAGGTAAGACCCTAATAGCCGTTACCCATGATGAAGGTATAGCATCCGGCGCCGAAAGAGTCATACGCCTGTTGGACGGTCGCATAAAAAATCAGGAATATAATAAACGGTAAACACGATATGTTTTTATTTCGTCTAAAACGCACAGTAAAATTGGGCTCAAAAAGCCTGTGGATGCACAAGCTTCGTTCGACTCTGACAGCATTAGGAATTATCTTCGGCGTATCTTCAGTTATTGCTATGCTTGCCATAGGTGAAGGGGCCAGTCAGGACGCACAGGAAAAGATTGCCCAGCTTGGCAGCCACAATATTATTATAAAAACAGTAGATCCTCCTGATGACCAATCATCCGGTGGTCAACAGCAAACTATGAAAGAATATGGTCTGACCTATGCCGATGCCGAACGTTTCCGCAATGGCATACCAAACGTCCAGGTTATAGTACCGAATCGCCGTCTCTCCCAGCAGGCACAGTATCGCACTCGCAGGGTGGCTGTCGAAGTAGTCGGTACAGTGCCTTGGTTTCCTGAGATATCGAATGTTCGAGTTAAATATGGGCGGTTTCTCAGCACCACGGATATGCACTATAAAAGGGGCATTTGTGTCGTTGATGAAAAGTTGGTCAGAGATCTATTTGGCTTTGACGACCCCTTAGGCCAGGATGTAAAAATAACCAGTGATTACTATCGAGTAGTGGGCGTCGTTACTGAGCAAGCCAGTGACAAAGCGGCAAATGGTTTTGAAGATAAGGATGCCACAGGAGCAAAGAAGGCCGGTGCGAACTTAGGCTGTGTCTATATTCCTCTCAACACGGCGAGGAACCGTTTTGGTGAAATGTCGCTACAGATTAGCGCCGGCAGCCGTACTTTTGAAAAAGTCGAACTTCAGGAAATTATAGTCAAAGTCAGCGAGATTGATCTGGTAATGGGGACACGCAAGAGTGTTGAGACACTTATGAGTAGATTCCACAAGAAAAGTGACTATGAAATAACCGTTCCCTTGGAGCTGATGAGACAGGCGAAAGAATTTCAGCGCATTTTCACCATTGTTCTCGGTTCAATAGCTGCGATTTCACTTTTAGTTGGCGGTATCGGAATTATGAATATTATGTTAGCCACTGTAAGTGAGCGGACGCGTGAGATAGGTATTCGTCGGGCCCTTGGAGCCAAGAAGCGAGATATTATTTTTCAGTTCCTCTCAGAAACGTTAATTTTGACGCTGTCGGGAGGTATCTTTGGAATATTTTTAGGGTCTTTAATACCGTTTTTAGTAACCCATTTTGGGCAGATGCGCACAGTAATCACAACAGGTTCATTAGTTTTGGCTTTTGGAATCAGTGCCGGTGTTGGGATAATATTTGGCTTATATCCGGCCTATCGTGCCGCCAATATGGATCCAATTGAATCACTGCGGCATGAATAGAGCTTTGCAGCATTTCAAACACAGTCATTAAAACACTTTTACTGAGTGCCTAATGAGTAGCTTCGAAGGCAATAAGCGGGGCCATGGGGCTGTTGTCGAGCTGCCTTTGTGATTCCAATAAATCCTCCGCTGTGAGTTGGGCTTGCCCCATTTGATTGCGAACATCATCGACCCATGAAACCATACCTTTAACAACTTTAGGAGCATAATCATATCCTGATGAATCGACCAGAATTTCGATTGCTTCGTCAAGAGAACGAACTTTATGATAAGGTCGGCTTGAAGTAAGAGCATCTAACGTATCGGCTGCGGCCATAATGAGTGCACCGAGTGGTATTTTAGAATTATACAAGCCGTCCGGATAACCCTGCCCGTTCCATTTTTCGTGATGATGTCGAACGATAGCTATCTCCTGTTCCAGGAAGGTCATTTTTTCCAGAATACGCACGGCTATAAGTGGATGCTGTTCGATAATGCGGCGTTCGCGGGGTGTTAGTTTAGCTGGTTTGGTTAAAATTGCATCGGGTATCCCAATCTTTCCGATGTCATGAATCATTGCAGCGCGACGAATTACATTTATTTGTTCGGATGAGATTTTCATTGCCCTGGCTATTCCGACTGCATAGTGCATTACGTTTTCCGAATGCTTCTTCGTATAAGAATCTTTTGCTTCGAGTGCCTGAACCAATCCCCAGATACTTTGAATAAAGACTCTCTCGGCCTGTTCTGATAAACCGGCAATGCGTCTTTGCAGCTTTTTGATCTTTTCATTCTCGATGTCGTCATTGTTTAGGGCCTTTGACATGGTTTTGTCCCAGACCTTAACACAGTTTCGTCCGGCACTTTTAGCTTCGTACAGAGCCAGGTCGGCTCTTCGCATAATCTCTCTGGAAGAATCAGCGGGCCCGGATAAACTTTCCGCTATCCCACAACTAATCGTCATCGGCAGGTTTTCCATCAGCTCTATATGCTGGATTTTATCCCGAATCCTTTCTAATAATGTAACAGCATCTGTTGCTTGAGTTTCCGGCATAAGTATTACAAATTCATCGCCGCCATAACGAGTTAGTATGTCCGTTGCTCTTTTGTGGCTTTTCATACATTCAGCAAGTTTTCTGAGCGCATCGTCGCCGGTACCATGGCCCAAAATATCATTGATTGTTTTGAAATTATCGAGGTCTAAGATTGCAAGGGAGAATGTTCGTTTGTAACGTTTTGAACGGGCGAACTCGGCCTGGAGCTTATCTTCAAGCAACTTTCTTGAGCCTACCGATGTCAGGGCGTCAGTGAGGGAAGTCAGCCTTGCCTCCTGATATAATTTTGCGTTTGTCAGATGAGAGTTCAGAATATCTCTTGCTAATTTGGCTTTATAGGAGGTCAGCTCTCTGTTTGTGGCAATGGAGGCAGCTAAAGAGCACATACATAAATAACAGTCTGGGCTATTTAGCTTTTGCCTTTTGGTTGAGTTGGATGAAGTCGAAGTAAAACTGTTGGGAGAGACATTAAGCGGGATAACCAGACGTGGTGATTGGGCCCCGAGATTTTCACAGACAATAGGAATGTTGGCGTAGTGAAATTCAGCCCCATCGGATAATTGGGGTATATCTTTGAGCTTTTCAAGGGACTTTTTGGGGCAGGAGCAGTTGTTGTAGCTGATTAATGAGGAAGGTTTGGTGGCGGAACCATCTCGGCGAATAAACAGTACACATTTCTCGGCCTGGAAAAGTTTAGGCACCTCATGGGTGACTATTTCGGCGACTTCATTTAAGTCAATGCTTTTCAGACAAGTCGAAAGCATTGCCACCTCTTCGGCTGCCGCTCTATCCTCAAGAAGCTGTCTTGCCATAAGGTCACGTGTCGAAAGTATTCCCACAACGGAGCCGTTATCAATGATTGGTAGATGACGAATTTGATTAACAGTCATAATTTCTCGAACTTCGCTGCTCGGAGTATTGGGAGAACAGGAAATAATCTGTGTTGACATAACCTGGGCTATAGTGGTTTTTTCGATGTCCATTGAGGAAGCAACCACTCGGTTTACGATATCTCGTTCAGTCACAAGGCCTATAAATTCTCCATCGTCATTATTGACAATAAGGCAACTGACTTTATTAGTAAACATTTTATCCGCGGCTGCTTTGATAGAGGAATTATGATTGATGTTTATAATCTCTGAAGGTCGTTGAAAAGCTTCGTACATTTGTTAGCCCTTTGGACAGTACATCAATTATAGTTCATCGGTAAAAAAGGTAAAAATATTCATTAGTATCCGAGATAAGCTTATCGGCATTAATCATATCTTACTTCCGGGGTTTTTTGCGGCAAACAGAGAAATAAAGTATCTAAAAAGGTTGTTATCGGCCAGATGATTTTGGGTCTCAATTTTATTATGCTATAAGGTTCATTTGCCTTTCATTGTGTATTTTTTATATCATAGCTGTTGACTTGGTTGGTGTTAATATGTTAAAATGAGCAAAAATAAAAGTTTATGAAATACGAATTGCAGTTTGTGACCCACATAATCAGCGAGGAAGAGGCCAGACATGTACAGGTCTTTAATTTTCTTATTTTTTAGTCTCATAATAATCTTGTCATTGGCCGGGTTTGTAAAAGCCAATGCTCAAGTCGATAGTTTCGGTGTTGACTATGAAGACGATTTGATAAGCTTTGAGAACGCTCTGTTAAATGATGATATTGATGAAACAATCCCATCGGTTGTGATTAATGAGATTCATTACGACCCTGATATTGCAACCGAGTTAGTAGAATTTATCGAACTTCACAACTTTGGCTCAACGGATGTTAATCTTTCCGGCTGGTATTTCAGCGACGGAATCACTTACAGGTTTCCAGCCGGCTCGATAATGCCGGCAGGCAGCTACGTTATTGTGGCTCAAGACCCGGCTCATATTAACACAAAATGGAATAGCGGCAAATTTTTCATACCACAGGCTTCGATATTCGGCCCATTCGAACTCGCAAGCAAACTCGATAGTAGCGGAGAAAAAGTAGAACTTTGCAATGCCGATGGCAAGGTAATCGATCAGGTCGATTATCAGCTTGGATTTCCCTGGCCTACTGTCGGTGAAGCCGTACCTGAAAATCAACCTGGAAACGGCAGTTCCATCCAGTTAGTCAATCCATTGTTTGACAATGACCTTGGCGGCAGTTGGCGTTCGGCTTATCCGTCGCCTGCCGGACAAAATACCTTTGTTTATGCCGAAAACATTCCACCTCATATCCGGCAGGTCAAACACCTGCCGTTGCAGCCCAAATCTGATGAGGTTGTAACCATTACCGCCAAGGTAACAGACTCCGATGGAGTAGCTGAAGTTTCCCTGGTATATCAAATCGTCGAGCCCGGCAGCTATATCAATATCGTAAATTGGCAGTATCACTCGAACTGGACCAGCATAGCGATGAATGATGACGGACTCGATGGAGATAAGGCTGCCGGCGATTATATTTACACAGTGCAAATGCCGGCTTCCCTGCAGATTCACCGTAGGCTGATACGCTATCGAATTGTAGTTACAGATAACAGCGGACAGGGCCTCAGGGTACCTTACTGGGATGACCCGCAGCCGAATTTTGCATATTTTGTTTATGATGGTGTGCCGCCCTGGCGTGGTGCTGTTCGGCCCGGAATTACACCTGTTATTGAATACGGTACCGATGTTATGCGAAGTCTGCCCGTTTATCATCTTATAAGTAAGAAATCGGACGTTGAGGATGCCACCTGGCTTGAGCGGCACGAGCAAGGGGATCCTCAACGAAAAGATTTCAAATGGTACGGCACTCTTATATATGATGGACGAGTGTACGATCATATCCGGTACCGAATGCGCGGCGGTGTCTGGCGCTATGCTATGGGCAAGAACATGTGGAAATTCGATTTCAACCGGGGGCACTATTTTCAGGCTCGTGATGATTTTGGTAACAAAAATACAACAAAATGGAACAGACTTAACTTTTCTGCCTGCATTCAGCAGGGTGACTATTGGCACCGTGGCGAACAAGGTATGTTTGAGGCGGTTACTTTCAAACTTTTTAATATGGCCGGAGTCCCGGCCCCGAAGACGAACTATTTACAATTTCGGATTATCGATGAGCAGTATGAAGATGGTACCCTCAATGCCGCGCATCCGCCCATAACCGGCAGCGGAACTCAGTATGATGGTGATTTCTGGGGTCTTTACCTGACGCTTGAACAAATGGATGGACACTTTTTGGATGAACACGATTTGCCGGATGGTAACCTTTATAAAATCGATGGCCATAATGGAGAATTGAATAACCAGGGTCCCACAGGTGTTTCGAATGGCTCTGACCTTAATGCTTTTAAGCAGAGCTACTATGGTTCCGACCCAAGCGAGCAGTGGTGGCGGGAGAATGTTGACCTGGAGTGCTATTATTCCTATCGTGCCGTCATCGAGGGTGTTCACCACGGTGACGTTGGATACGGGAAAAACTATTACTTCTATCTTAATCCTGAGACTAATATCTGGTCTCAGCTACCATGGGACATTGATCTGACCTGGGCGAATAATATGTACGGTGACGGTGAGGACCCGTTTAGGAAACAAGGCAGGATCCATATGCGCCCTGCTCTTTTTCTGGAATTTCTAAATCGTCTCCGCGAGTTTCATGATTTGCTCTATAATCCTGAGCAGATGAACCAGTTGATTGATGAATTTGCCTCTATCATTGATGACCCCAGCGGCGGGCTTTCAATAGTGGATGCCGACCGGGCCATGTGGGACTACCACTGGGTTATGAGTAACGAGGCCTATCCGGAGTATCTTTCCCGCGCAGCTTCATTCAAGGCAGGCAAAGGCCGGTTTTATCAGAGGGCCGCTACCAATGACTTTCCCGGAATGGTCCAGATAATGAAAGATTATGTTACCTCAAGCAACCGGGAGTTCGATACACCCACATATGATGCAGCTCTGCCGGACACACCTGACGTAACAGCTACCTGCGGACCTGATTTTCCAATCAATTCGCTTACGTTCGAGACAAGTCCTTTTAGTGACCCACAGGGTAATGGTACCTTTGCTTCGATGAAATGGCGTATTGCAGAGGTATATCCCGGCTCACAGGTTGTGCCTGTAGATCAAGACCGAAGTGTTTTGCTGATAGAGGACGGCGCCGAGTGGAAATATTTCAAAGGTATGCAAGAGCCTTCAATGGGGCGAGATACTTGGCGCCAGGTCGGCTTTAATGATTCAAACTGGCTAATTGGTAAAACGGCCATCGGATACGGCGAATCATTCATTGTTACTAATCTAAGTGATATGAGAGGGCAATACACGACTGTGTATCTGCGAAAGACATTTAATATAACAGACCTCGATGAAATCGGGATATTGTCACTTCAAGCCAAATACGATGATGGTGTAAATATTTGGATTAATGGAGTCCATGTCGTATCCGGTAACACGCATTCGGCGGAGCTGCCTTTTGATGCGGTTGTCAGTAATCGTTCAGAAAACCGTGATTTTACTGCTTTTACTTTACCCGAGCCACAAAGTTATCTCGTTTCAGGTACAAACGTAGTCGCAGTGCAGGTAATCAATTCATATCTTAGCAACAGCTCCGATTGTTTTATTGATATTCGATTGATTTCTGAGCCGGCTGAACAAAGTGAGCCATCGAGTACGCCGCGCAGTTACAACCGGAGGCCGGGAAAATATGAGATAGATGCCGTTTGGGAAAGCCAGGAGATTACGCACTTCAATCGTGACATACAAATACCAGCCAGTGCAGTCAATGTTGGGGACACATATAGAGTTCGCTGCCGGATGAAAGATACCAGCGGCCGATGGAGTCACTGGTCCGAGGCTGTTCAGTTTATAGCCGGGCCGCCGCTGTCGGCAGGAATTCTGGAGAATCTTAGAATTACCGAAATAATGTACAATCCTCCCGAGGTTAATACGGGCGATTCTACTGATAACGATGAATTCGAATTTGTCGAATTAAAGAATATCGGTGACGAAACAATTGATTTGACTTTTGTTTCTTTTACTGATGGTATTACATTTGATTTTGGTATCAGTCGTATTAAGAGTCTTTTGCCCGGCGAGTTTGTCCTTGTGGTCAAGGATGAAGCTGCTTTTATATCTCGCTATGGTTTGAGTTTTTCTGATAAAATTGCCGGCGATTATTCCGGCAACCTGTCAAACAGCGGAGAAAACATAACCCTGGAAGATTTCTGGAACGGTGTCATTGCAAAGTTCGAGTACGATGACGGCCGGGGCTGGCCCCTGTCAGCCGATGGTGGCGGTCATTCTCTCGTGCCGTTGGATGGTGCGATTCTTGATGAACCTGAAGGTTCACTGAACTACGGTGGTAACTGGCGCGCGTGCACATATTTTGTTGGTTCACCGGGTCTGGATGACCCTGAAACTGTAACTACCGTTGTCCTTAATGAAATTATGGCACATACAAATTATAGTGACCCTCAACATCCACAGTATGATTCCAGTGACTGGATAGAGCTTTATAATACGACAGGAACAAGTATTAATCTGCAGGGCTGGTATCTCAGCGATGACGTCCATGAGCTAAAGAAGTGGGCTATTCCTGCGATTGATATTCCCGGTTATAGCTGGATTAGTTTTGACGAAGTAAATGATTTTCATAATCCCATCAGCAGTGGATTTGGTTTGAACAAAGGCGGAGAGGAGGTTGTTCTTTCTTATCTGCCCGGTAATTCGGAAGATCGCGTGGTCGACTGTATCAGATTTAAAGGTCAGGATAATGATATATCCCTTGGCCGTTATCCGGATGGCGGAGCGGATTGGCTTTCTATGTCAATGTCACGGGATGCAGCCAATGGAAATCCCTTTTTGGATGTGGTAATTGACGAGCTGATGTATCATCCTTTAGAGCTTAATGAGGAGTATATCGAGTTGTATAATCCCACAGCAGACACGGTTTATCTGGAAAATGTCGTAGGCGCATGGCGCCTGGATGGAGCCGTTGATTACACGTTTCCGGCAGTTATATCGATACCCGCCGACGGGAGATTGGTAGTAGTAGGCTTCGACCCGGCTGCGGAAACAACTCGATTGGATACTTTTATTGCTGCATATAATGCCCATTCTTTAACAGCCGGTGTTCAGATAGTGGGTCCCTGGTCAGGCTCTCTCTCTAATGGCGGTGAACGACTTGCGCTGGAATATCCTTTAGCACCGGACCAACCGGGTGAGTCGGTTTGCTGGGTCATTGTGGATGAAGTGATTTACGCTGATGTTGCACCCTGGCCTGAGACTGCTGATGGTTCAGGTGACGTCCTTCAGAGAGTCTTTACCGACCAGTATCATTCAGGCAATGCACCTGCTAACTGGCAGGCAGCCTCACCCACGACCGGCAGCAGGCCCTGAATTCACATCATAAAACAACAATAATGCAGGCTTCAGTTGGTTGAAACCATAAAAGTTAAATGCCTTTTAATATAGTTGTCGATATATGTTATGGTAACCAATAGCAGGGAAACGGCTGATTTTATCCTGCTCAAGAGCTTATCCACAGCATTTATCGTGTCCTCTTTATTTAGCGTATTTTTTTGTGGTTGTTATCTTTTGGTGAAATATAGTACAATTTTGGTTGTTATATTTGGTTACTTTATGTTCTTTCATTTTTGGGGATGAGCATTGAGCGGGAAAGGAAATTTGTTACCTATAGGTACAGCGGCAAAAAAAGCTGGCATTTCCCGGCAATCTCTGCAATATTATCTTATGGTCGGACTGCTGGAGCCGACGGAAGTAACACCGAGCGGAAGGAGGATGTTCGATGAAAAGGGCATTGAACGAATTAAACTGATAAAAAAACTTAATGACAGCGGCTATCCTTTGCGTGCTATAAGGGAGTTGTTTATGGAAGGCCGCAGTGATATGAAAGGGAGTGAACAGTGAGTGACTATGAAACCACCCAAAGAAGACGCAATATGATTGTAGGCGTTTTTGTGGTAGTAGGCGTATGTGCGCTTGTATGGTTAATATTTAAGTTCGGTGATTTACCGACAGCAGTTACCAAGATGGGTTCTTTTGATGTTTACGTTCAATTCCCGACAGCGCCGGGAGTGCAGACTGATACACCGGTGCGCTTTTGCGGCTATCAAATCGGCAGGGTTACAAAGGTTATGGCACCTGATATACGAAAGGATATGGAAACCGGCTTAGAGTATTATCAAACGGTTGTTATTCTTAGTATCGACAAAATGTATGTTAATATCCCATCTAACATTGATGTAAAACTAATGAGCCGGGGTCTGGGCAGCAGTTATATCGAACTTAAACAGTACCCTGAGAGACCTGCAGAGCCGTTAGACCCGAACCGGCCGGAGACAATTTATTTGGTGGACAAGATATTTTTGCAGGGCTCGACCGGTATCACCAGTGAATTTTTTCCCGAGGAGAGCCAAAAAAAGCTGGACGATTTGGTTGAGGGCCTCAGGGTTCTTATTGCTAACGCCAATGATATACTCGGCAATCGCAGCAACAAAGAAAACCTACAGAAAACTATAGCTAATCTTACCGAAGCATCGCAGGGAGCAAAGCAGACAATAGAAGAATTCCGAAAATTCGCCATTGCAGGGACAACAGCTTTGACGAATATTGATACTAAAACAGAAGAACTCATTGTTGCGATGGTCGATACGAGCGAAGAAATAGGTAAAGCTTCGGCGCAAATGCGGCTAATCCTGGAGAAAATAAACAATGGCCAGGGCAGTGTCGCCAGGCTTATTAATGACGGGCGATTTTATGAAAATCTGCTCGAAGATACTCAGCAAATACAACTACTGCTGGAAGAATTAAAGTCGTTCATAACTCAGGCCCGTATTAAAGGCATACCTCTCAAGTTAAAGTGAAAATGATTACTTGTATCCTTGAGCAATTTGTTCAGGATTAGCCGCGATTTATTTTTCCAGGGTGTTTACGATACGGGTAGTTACCCGTTTGACACCATCATAACTGTCATTTCGTGCGGCTCGAATCTCTTCTATGTATTCTCCGGCTTTGTCGCCGAGCTCTTCCAGTTCCAGAGCAGCGTAGTGACGAACGATCTTATTATCTTTGTTTTGCAGCTCCTCTACTAATAGTTTTAAGGCTTGCGGGCTTCTGCCCATCCGGCAGAATGCTCGTGCCGCGGCAACGCGGACCGAAGCGGAATTATCTTGCAAGGCTTTTTGTAATACGGTTTCAGCTACTTGGGCGTCCGAATCCATATTACCCAGACCGATAGCTGCCCACCATCGTACCGACGGACTTTTGTCCTGCATTGCAGTTATGAGTTTCGGTATCGCCGATTTACCAGATTCAGCGAGCTCTATTACCTTTCGAATGCGATCAATAAGGTCATGATTTTCAGACTGGGCCAGTATGTCATAGCCGTTGCCGTGCTTTAGATACATTTCCTCGAGCTGCGGTTCTGGAATCAGACCCAGATCACCGGTTTGATGCAACCATTTAATATGGGCTGCACGCATACGCCTTAAGACATTTTGATGCCTGGGTGAGCTGGCCAGATTATGCAGCTCATAAGGGTCATTTTTCAGGTCGTATAATTCCTCCGGCGGCTTGGTCGGCGCCATGAATTTCATCTGGGCCGGGGTAAGTTTACCTTCGGCATGAAGGCTGCGCAAGAGATTACGCACCGGATAGCTGGTGTCCTTATAGCGATTGGGAGCCATCCATGGACGGTACGGCATGTAGTTTCGAATGTAGCTGTAGCGTTTGTCATGCACACAGCGAATACACTCTATAGTTTCGTCGCATCGGCCGCGAGATGCAAAGATATATTCTCGCTTCTGTGCACCTGGACCGAGAAAAACCTTGCCCTGCATATGTTTTGGAGGTTGAATGCCTGAAATTTTCAAAACCGTTGCTGAAATATCGATAGCACTAACTAAGTCTTCATTCACATAACCCGGTTTTAATTTGCCTGGCCAGCGAACGATTAAAGGAATACGAATTCCGGCATCGTAAAGCCACTGCTTGCCGCGGACATGACAACGGCCGTGGTCACCGATGAAGATTACAACCGTATTGTCCGTTAATCCCTCGTTATCGAGGCGCTGCATAATTTTTCCGACGTATTGGTCCATCATCTGGATGGAGTTTAAATACGTTGCCCAGTCTGCACGCGCCACGAGATGGTTGGGAAAGTAGGGGGGCAATTTGACTTTCGTCGGATCAACGGGATTATCGAGTTTTTTATCCAGACCTTTCCATTGTCCACCGCGATGAGTCATACTGATTGATAGCTGTGCGAAGAATGGCTGACCGTGTGCCCGCTGATTCCAGTCGCTGCCGTCAAAGGGCTTACTGTATTTAAAGTTGAAATCTGTCTTACCTGAGCCGCGTACTCCGGGAGCGGCCGTCTTGACATTGGCCGTAAAGTATCCTGCCTGTCGGAAATATTCTGTTATCAGGCGTATCGGCTCAGGCAACACATATCCATCCTTACGATGGCTTCGATGATGGTGAGCACCAATGGAACCCTGGTGCATACCTGTAATCATAGCCGAGCGGCTGGTAGAGCAGACCGGGCTGGTAGTAAATGCGTTGGTGAATCGGACGCCCTGTTCGGCGAGTTTATCGAGATTCGGAGTTTCCACCGCAGGTGTGCCGTAACAGCTAAGGTCTGGGCAGATGTCTTCAGATAAAATCCATAGGATATTTGGCCGAGTATTTTTGTCAGAAGGCTGTTGAGCGTTAATACATGACGGAAGAGTTATAGAGATGGTACCGGCACCTATAGCTTTGAGAAAATTGCGTCTTTTCATAATTTAATTTCCTTTTGCATATATATTATATTTTTACTTTTACGTGCTTTTCCATTAAGAGGTATTCGAGACATAGTCCGGATTCGATTTGGGTAATTTAGCGCCGGTGAGACGCAGCCAGCGTCTTAATTTAGCATCGAGCTGCCTGACCTTTGCAGGTAATATTTGCGAAAGGTCATTTTCCTCGGAGAGGTCGCTTTTTAGATTAAACAGTTCGAATGGTTTACCTTCATATCTTTTGATGAGCTTGAAGCTTCCTTCCCGAATGATACTGTAGGGAACAATGCTTCCTCGATAATGAGGGAAGTGCCAGTATATTGCGTAACGGTTCAGCTCCCGGGTGCCGTTTGATTTTAGATGGCCAAGAAGTGAAACGCCGTCTATGTCACGGTCGGTTGGCAGTGGAACACCGGCGGCCTGGCAAATGGTCGGGAAATAGTCGACACTGGTTACCGGTTCATGACTGATTGTTCCCGGCTTAATGACTTCAGGCCATCGCACTATCAGAGGTTCGCGGATACCGCCTTCATACGGAAAGCTCTTGCCGGAACGAAGAGGTGCGTTATTTGTTGGGCCGAGCAAACCACCGTTATCGCTGGTGAAGAAAATGATTGTATTTTCGGCCAGATTAAGCTCGTCGAGCGCCGAACAAATCCTGCCTACAGCATCATCCACACTCTCAACCATTGCTGCATATGTAGGATTTTTCTGGTTTGTAGGTTGTTTCGATTTGTATTTTTCAATCAGGTCTTTCTTGGCCTGGATGGGTGTATGGACGGCGTAGTGGGCCATATAAAGGAAGAACGGTTTGTCTTTATGGCGGCGGATAAAATTAACCGCTTCATCGGCTTCGCGGTCGGTAAGGTATTCACCATTGTCACGAGATTTCAGTGTAGGAATTGCTCCCTGACCTTTTCGAAAATACGGATCGAAATAATTCGGTGGCTGGCCGAAGTCGCATCCGCCGATATTTAAATCGAAACCCTGTCTGTCCGGATACCAGTCGTCTGCGCCTAAATGCCACTTACCTATATGACATGATGTGTATCCTGCCGATTTGAGTGCTTCGGCAATAGTGATTTCTTCGAGCTCCATCCACAGTGCGTTAGGGGGGCACAGCAGCTTTTTATTTTTACCGCCAACATACTCACTCGGATTCTTTTTATTTGCCGGGATTTTACCTCCCTGGAAACGGGAACGTATCCAGTCGGTAACGCCGAGCCGGGCCGGGTAGCGTCCCGTCATCACAGCCGCTCGCGTCGGTGAGCAGACTGCACAGGCCGCGTAAGCGTCGGTGAACCGCATACCCTCAGCAGCAAGTCTGTCTATATTCGGCGTTTCGTAAAACTTGCTGCCGTAACAGCCCGTGTCTATCCAGCCTAAATCATCAACTAATATAAAAACGAAATTGGGTTTTTTATCTGTGGTCTCATTTGCAAAAAGCCTTGTAGAGTCCCCTGAACTCTGAATGGCAAAAGCAGCGGCTCCCAAACCTATGCCTTTTAGAAAATGACGACGGGTGTAATTATATTTACTCACTTCCATTTCTCCGTTTCAATATCGTTCAATTGGTTAAAAAATATCATTGACTATTATTGTTTGATTAACGTGTGGCGCCGAAGCGGGAAAAGTAATCTGCCGGCCTTCAGGTGAGCTTACTCTGACATAGTACTCAAAGTCCTCTTTAATCTGATTGGCAGGAATCGTTGCAGAATAAACTCCACGTGCAATATGTTTCAGAGCGATTCTGCTGTATGTGCCCTTGCCCATAGCTCGCCAGTAGATAGCCGCATCTTCGGTATGCTTCTGTGACAGGATGATTACCTTAAGTTTTAAGTCCTCGCCGGTGTTCAGGCTTGTACGCACTGTTGGGACAATGATTCGTAACGGTCCAACATATTGATTCGAAGGTATTGCGTCAGCCGGCAGGTCCTCACCTAAGATTTTGGCCAGCTCCTGGCCGGGTTCGGTTAGCAATTTAGGCATTATATGCTGTTGCCAGTTGGTTACGTTGCCTATAGCTCCATTTGTTGTAACGGTTGCCAAAAGGTAACGATGTACTTCAGAGACCTGAGTCACTAATTCTTTCCTCAAGGGAAGTGCGAGCTTTCGTGCCAATTGCTTCTGTTCATCGGGCTGCTTTTGTTCTTTGACTTTGTTCATGGCTTCGTTGAATTGTGCCCATGTGCAATTTACCTGTCCGACGGCCTTTAGATAGCGGAAGTTATTAAGCCAGTAATCGAACCGTTCGAGATTGCCCGCCCCTCTGACTTGTTGACGTAATTTGGTTATTATCTCTATAAACGCATATTCTTTACCGACCTGTTCCCAGGGTCTTTTATCAGGGTTTATACCTCCCGGGCCATTGACCCAGGTGGATGGTCGCGGCAGTTTAGCGGCCCTTTTTCCTCCGTCCGGAGCCATAGGTCCTCCATCGAGCTTTGTGAATAATTCGGCAACCGGTACGAACACTTCAGGTCCGAATTGCGTCAAGGCCCAGTCGGCGTAGAAATCTCGTGCAGGCAGGTCACGAGGTCTTTCGTCGGAGCTTGAAGCCGGTAAGTCGGCCTGGTAATCTTTATAGGCTTGCCCACCACAGTTAATTTTCCTTGTTACATTTTTGCTCTTCACAACAAAGGCAGCGATGCACGGAAACTCCACTTCGCTGACAAAATCTATAGTCAATAGGCCATCAATTACTTTTACATCCTCAAATGTGTAATCCAGCGCTCTATCTTTGCCAACCTCAGCGAAGATATCGAGCTTGTCAATGACCTTTTCATTCTGGAGCTTTACGCCGAAGACTCGTTTATTCACAGCGTTGTAATGCGGTTCACAGAACTTAAGTGTTGCAGTATAGGAGCCGTTTGGCACTTTCAGCCGATATGCTTTCACGTCCCATATGACTGTTTGATAAA
Organism: uncultured Pirellulales bacterium; assembly: GCA_964653075.1. Taxonomy (GTDB): domain Bacteria; phylum Planctomycetota; class Phycisphaerae; order Sedimentisphaerales; family Anaerobacaceae; genus NIOZ-UU13. Next base: position 24,817 of record CAZZAX010000022.1, on the reverse strand, counting down.
GATCGTCCTCTTGAGTGTCGGCTATCGGATTATTGGGAAACTGAGCGATGTTGCCGCCTTCACGGCCTTCTGAGAGTTTCAACTCCGGCGGCCTTATTTTCTTACCGAATTTTGGATTCCATCTTTTTTGTTCCCAGGCGGCGTGAGCCAGTGCAGAGACATTGGGTCCGAGGATGCGCGTGCGCCAATGGATACCCATCAGGCCCGTGCATCCGTAAGCGAGTGCATCGGCCGCATCACGGCGCATACGACCGGCCCAAAGCTGCGGGATGATTAACGCCGGGTCGTCCTCAAGCCAGGGGATGGCCCATTGAGGCCGTCCTTCGATACTGGCAAAGCCGGGTTCGACCGGTGCAAATCCGACATTGCGGTTGATGCAGCTTAAAGGCATTTCCTTCGGCAGGACATTGTCAAATAATGCCCTGTCCTTTGGCGGCCCGAGAACCCAGCCGCAGGTAGCTAATGTGAATGGCGTCGTTACTTTGTCGGCTGCTGCTATGGCAGCGCGGAAATCGGTTAATGTGGCCTCAATCTGTTCATCCTTCGGTTTGCCCCATGTCCAGCCTTCCGGTGTCCAGAACCAATAGTAATCAAGCGGATATGCTTTAGTTATTCGCTGGAACATACCCTCGTATAGCTGCTGTACAACAGCCGGGTCCGAAGGATCCATACCCTTGCTTTTCAGCCGTTCTTTTACAGGGTCAGGTATGATGAGAGGTGTTTCGGTTCCCAGACAGGTCTTAACACCGAGAGTGTGAGCATACTCGAAGGCTTCTTTGAGGGTCTTGCCCATACGATTAAATAGTTTGTTGGCTTTTTCCGGAGAAAGCTGTGGCCATGGATTCATACCGCGCATATAATCCGGGCCGTAGTCGTCACGCTCGAAAATCTGCGCCGCGCCGAAAGTATAATCGCTTGTCTTTGCAGGCTTATAACCCCATGCGCCGGTGGTGTTGGGTGTGGTGAAATGTCTTGATGGATAGCTGAATTTTACGGTTCCATCTTTGTTGAAATCGCCGGGCATGCCGATCCAAACCGTGGGTTCCGGCCCGACGCCCCCCTGTGGGTATGTATGAAGCCCGAAGAAGTTCATACGCATTTTGGGTAGCTGTCCAATAACGGCCTTGTAGTCATCGGTATTCCACCAGTCAGGCCCTTCAGGGAAATCATGAAACGGCTGGATTCCCCGAAGGCTGAATAATGGTTCGCCCTTTTCGTCGAGTTTGGGAATTTTTAGAGGGATTTTTTTATCGGGAATTGTGTCGCCATGCATATAAAAACGTACACCCAGATGTTCGGCGAATCGGTAAGCGGCGTAAAGGGTTCCAATATCATCGCCGCCGGCAATCAGTAAAGATTGACCTCGTCTTGTTGATATTGTCTTTAGCAGATATTGCTGGGATTGCAACGAGCTGATGATAGTTGCCAGTTTTGTATTTCTGGCGGTGAAGGTTTTAATAACTGGACGCTCTTTTTGTCCAACTATAATTAACGGGATTTTCAGGGAAGGTCTTTTATTTGTTTGTAGGATTGGAAGCAGCTTGCCGGTCCGCAAATACAAATAACGGCGAACTTCTTTTGCAGCTAAACGTTCGGCTGTTGTTGCGCCTGATGGGCTGATGATTGTTATGTTCGGAATGCCGGCGCCAAAAGTATTGCAGCTTATTAAAATTAGCAGTGGGAAAGCCAGGCTCAGATTCAAAAGAGATGTGCCTTTTCTCATATTTCTATCCTCCTTATATAATATCGTGTTTGAAGATTTTACTGTGAGAGAACGAAGTTAGCCAAATCTCTAATCTCTTTGTCAGAGAGATTAGATGTTATCCCATGTTTGTCATCCGGGTTGTACTTTGTAAGCACCTCTTCGATAGTGACAGCCCGTCCATCATATAAATATGGTGCGGTTCTCCATACTTCGACCAAACCCGGAGTATCGAACTTCCTGTCTTTATCTAATCCATCACCTGTGCCGACATTGTATTGCTTCAGGTCTGTATGTAACGTTCCTTTGTGGCACGAGATACAACCTGCTTTATTAAATATTTTTCGTCCACGTTTAGCTGAAGCGCTGAGTTTGCCTTTAACCAGATAAGGGCCTGGAACCGGTTTGAGCGACTTGAGATACTCATCGATTGAATTAACTTCCTCCTCCGGGCGTACTGCAAACAGGATATGCCTGAATCCGGCACGTACGGCATCCTCGGCATTTTCCCGGACACCGGTAATCATGGCCGGCGGGGTTCTATGTGCAAGCAGAAGGGTTTTGGTATTTTTAGGATTACCCAAACCGTCATTAAGCAGGTCCCAGTTCAGGGCATCGACCCTTGCATCTCCCGGGTGACAGCTTGCGCAACTCTGCCAGTGCTGGAAGCACAATGAGGCATCATGAAAGAGCATTTCACCTCTGCGTATTCGTGTCATTTGAGGTGGTGAACCGAGCGGCAAAGCAGCAGTTTTGATGCCTGATGTTTTGTTTAAATCAACCAAGGTTAGACTGTCTGTAAAATATTCAGCAACATAAATGTTGTAACCAAATATTGCAAGTGCGCGAGGACCTTTACCACGGAGCTTAATACGCTGCCGAATCCCGTAAAGGAAACTCAGCTCATTCGGAATATTTGATAAAGGTCTCGAATCTATACCATAATTTCCATAACTATACTGTCCCGTTGCTCTGCCTTGGTTCTTTTTTTCATCAGCATGATATTTCCCGATTTTGTCGAGTAAGGCAGTAACTTCAATAATGCTTAATTCGTCGGTTCCCGCATGGGTGACACAGACATACTTATTATCATTAGTGCAGCCGACAGCCCATGGATTGGCGGCACCATAATCCACATCATCAAGAAGGACAGTTTCAAATAATTCTTTATTGGTGACATCGATAATACTGAGTGCGTTGGTATTCATCCATCCTCGCTCCAACTGTGTGGTTGGAACAGTATAGCGGGCGAGGATATGTGTGGTATAGGCGTATCGGCCATCAGGCGAGATACAGATTCCCTGCAATGCTGTTGTGCCGTTGGGAAGTTCGATGGTTGTTATCACTTTATTGGTCGTGGTGTCAACGACCGAGACCGCTGCGGCGATATTTCCTTTGTTGGCGACTCCTGCGGGAAGATGGTTGTTCACGAACAGAAATCTACCATCCGGAGTAAGTGCCGCTGCTACCGGCTCGCGCTGGACGGGTATTCGGGCCATCTGTTTGCGTGAAGTAAGGTCGATGACCGAGACATTATTATCAAAGCGGCTGCACACATACAGGGTTTTGCCGTTTGAGCTCAGTACCGGCGCCGTTGGAGTATGTCCTGCAGGCAGAGTATTTATAATTTTTCCGGTCCGTAGATTTACTACTTCGACCTGACCTTTCGGAGAGGCACAAGTAACGTATAGACGTGATTTTTCGGCGGAGAGTGCCAGCCCGCTGGGCTCAGCCGGTAGGGAATAAGTATTGATTACCTTGCCGGTAGAGATTTCGAAAACCGCCACTTGTTTGGCCGTTGTCTGAGCGATGTAGAGTTTCCCGGCCTGTTTATCTGCTACCAGCGCCGAGGGTGAGAGATAATCCTGTCCTGACAAATCGGCATTGGTTGTCAGATACAACATCAAAATTAACATAGTAACAAAAGGAGGTAGCTTCGTTTTTTTCTCGTTCATTGTTAGTCCTCGATAGTAATTACCATTTGATTCTACTATCATCCATCGCAATGCCTTCTGCGTCAAAGATATTATTAATCAGTTGTTTCTTCGAGCTTTATATCCTTTGCGGAGATGTTTTTTTTTGTTTTTGGTGTGTTTGTCCGGCAAATGACACGGAAGCCGACATTATGAACACGCTGCCAGGTTGGATAACTCAGGCGAAAAGCAGAACGGCATCGTGTGGGACGGTCACACCAGGAACCGCCGCGAACAACTTTTTTCCCTGTTTCGGTTGGGTTGTCGCGACCATCGTCAGGATTATATGGATAGGATTTATATGTTGTTCGGGTCCATTCACAGGCGTTTCCGTGCATATCATAAAGGCCCCAGTGGTTTGGCTGGTAACTGCCTGCATCTGCGGTTGCCACAGTACCATCGTCGAAACGTAAATCGCAAAGGACGTTTCCTCCAAAGACGGCAGACTCGAAAATACCTTTGCCAAAGTGGGCCACTATGTTTGACTCCAAACCGCCTGTTGGATCCGGCCGAACACTGAGGGATATATCGGCAACGTTTGCCCACGGCGAGGAGTTTGTGTCTTTGTCACCGTATGAAAGCGGCTGCTTTGAGCCTGCACGACAGGCATACTCCCATTGGGCCTCAGTAGGCAGTGTGAACTTCAATCCGGTCTTTTTTGAAAGCCAGCCGCAAAAGGTGAATGCCTGCTCCCATGAGACACGAACAACCGGCTGATTTGGAGCTGTGAGTGACAAACCCGGGCCGTCCGGACCCTGGAAGCGTTTTGTAAAATATCCTGAGTTGTGGGCGGGGTCGAACAGGTGGTATTGTTCATTGGTAACCTCGCAGATGCCCATCCAGAAGTCTCGATTGATAGATACTTGCACAATCGGATGTTCGTCAGACTCGCCGTTGAGGTCGCCCATAAAGAAATTGCCGGCTGGAATCCGCACTAACTTCATTGTTACACCATTATCCAGTTCGATTGTTTTATTAATTGTTCCAGCGGCTCTCCGCAGGGGCATATTGCTCTGTAAATCAGGACGCTGTACGGTATAAACCGCTTTAGTTTCAGGTATTGGTTCCGGTGTTATCGGTTCAATTGACAGGCGGTGAATTTGAGGAATCCATTCAGGATTATCTTTAGGTCCGCCAAATAGCTGGTTCAATTCGCGTCGCCGTTGGTCGGCCCGGTCGGGAATAGGGGCTACTTCAGACCATGTACCGTGACAGGGGCCGTTCAAGTCAATCCAGGTAATCAATCGCTCCCAGGCTTCGTTGTCAATGCAGACATTATAATGACCCTTGCTGAGTAACTGTATTAATTCGCTCGTATCGGCATGGTATTCACCCGGGTTGAGTAAGCCGACGTGGTCTTCGATATTGACCCTGCGTATATAAGGTATCAGTGCTTCATAGGCTGGTGTATAAAGAACTTTTGTGCCTCCGAGCGCATCTCGCACAACGGGATGTAATCGATTTGCCCCGAGCCTCGTAAGCTCACGCCCTTTATAGTTTTTAATATGACGTTCGGAGCGAAGGTCGGCGATATTTTTATTGTCCGGCCGTTCCTGGCCGTTGTGGCAGGAGATACAGTATTTGTCCAGTACCGGTTGAACTTCCCTTTCGAAATCAAGCCCTCTCGGCTGACCATACCACGGCTCGATGCTGACTGGCGGACGTCTGGCTGCCAGCCTGTTGTGGGTTATGGGGATTTGCTTCGGCTGTTCGTGACAACCAACACAGGAAACGGTCTCGCCGGGCATCGCCGTGAACCAGCTCCGCATTAATTGTACAGCCTTTCCCTGCTCATCCAGCGGCTGAACAGTCAATGGCGTGTTGGCTGGAACGCTGAACATTGCTGAGCCGTCTTCATACACTGGTACTGTACCAATGATTCGCATTACCTCCCAGGGGCCTCCACAACCGATTTTATCCGGTCCGGCCATTCCCGGGTAGCCGAAGTGGTAGGCAGCAATTCGCAATTTTTTCACAGTGCCCCGTGGTACACCGGCCAGTCCGGGGCCGACATAGACATCATGCAGATAAACAACAGCATCCTGTCGTTTCAGGTCCACCCTGTCGGGGATTATCAATGGAAGGGGTGTCCTGATTAATGGGATTGGTTCGAACAAGTCATACTTTGGCAGCACATGAATCGGCAACATATTGTCAAATACGTCCACCAGATAAATTCCCCACGGAGATTTGCGATTTAACTTTGAGGCGACGAGGAAAAACTTTTCACTGAGTGGGTATGGATGAAGAAACTTGGGCCAGGATTTATCGACGAGATTATCACGAATTACCGTTTTGACAGGCTTGCCGCGGTTAAGAATTCGCTGGACAACGCCGTCCGCGTGATACCAGCCCTTTGTAATATCCAGCAATCCCAGCTCACCCATCCGCGGTACTCCGTGATAGCCTGCGATAACAGCCACAATTTTGTTTGGTGAACCAGGTATTCCTCGTGGGTAATAAAGTGCGTTCGGCCAATACGAATTGCTTCCATAAACGGCCCGTTGGCCGGTGCCGTCGGGATTCATCACCATTAAAGGACGAAGATAGATATGCATAGGCCCCGTATAGTCCCAACGACTGAATATCACCTGCCCTGTGGGCAGTACTGCTGGGTGAAGGTCGAGGTCCTGGTCGAAACACAACTGCCGCATGTTGCCGCCGTCGTCATCCATAATATAGATATTGCATGCCCGCTCTTTGCCGTGCCAGCAGGGCACTCCTGTGTATGAAGCCGTCGAGGAAAAGACGATACGCCCGTCTGGTAGATAACAGCCGTCAAAGTTATCTATATCTTCCTGGTTAAGTCCTCGTGAGACTTGTCGAAGACCGCTGCCATCGGTTTTAATCTCGAAGATTTGCCAGCTTTTGCCCTTTGGCATAGTGAAAAGCAGTTTCCCGGCGTCAAAGTGCAGGTCCATTTCACCGACGAATCGACCACCCGATGGTCGAAAGAGCTTTTTTAAGCTTCCGCCGGTATGTACGGGCGCCAGTATAGCGATTTCATTATCGTAGCTGGTTCTCTCTATGCCTGTGTTGCACTTATGATTTACGGGCAGGCCGAGCTGGCCACGTTTACGTTTTAGAATCAGCAGCTTCTCGAAATCGAGCAGCGGGTTGGAAAGCAGTGCATCAAAACTCAACTTGTTGAGGTCTTGTGCGAGTTTTATCACATCTTCTTTGACTGAATTGTCGCCATGATTAACAGAGTCGAGGATAATTTTGCTTGGTTTTTCCAGATTATCCAGGCTCGTTAAATAATATAATCCTTTCGGATATCTCTGCCCGAACGTTTCTGAAAGGTCGGTAATGGCCAGACGAAGGGATTCAAAATTAAAGCTGCTCACAGATCGCACCGCTTCGTTATAACCAAGTGAAGACGAAAATACCCGTGCATTGGCTGCTATGGTTGTGGATGTTAAAGGAGAAATGATTACTGTGATACAACAAATGAGACTAAAGCTTATAACAGGCTTATTGTTGAAGCTGATAGTTTTTACTTTCATTGTTGTTAGCCGGCACATTTGTTATGTGCCTTTTCATTGTATTAATTACCGCTTTATGTCCCAGAGTAATGTCTGTCCAAAATAATATACTAAATTAAGAATGGTTAGACTTTCCTCTAAATGCCCATCTATCTTCCCTATTAGGGTTGACCCATCAGAAGTGGCCATAATAGCTTTATTACTCGTGCTTAGTATAAAATTAATTATATGAGAGCCAGTCGGTATAAGCAATCGAAAAATATCTTGATAATGCAGTTCTAACTTGTTTCAGCAAATATAAGGTGTTTTTATTTTACGCTGGAAGTATTACATCATTCATTCACTGTACTGAAAAGGCGTATATATATGAGCTGATGTAGAGACTATAATATAGAACAATCACTTAATTCTAATTATTGAAAAATATGTGTAAAATGGAGGAAAAAATTATTATTATCAGACGTTGATGGCCGTTACCAAAAAAACCATATTATTAGTACTAAAAACCCCAAAATAATCAGAAAAAAAACGTTTTTTCATTGTTTTTTTCACTAATTTATTATATAATCAATATTTCTACTATTGGTGGCTTTGTTGGAAGGGATTTCGCAAAACACATTATCAAAATTCGTTCTTTGATATTTTTTGTACTCTCCTGCTCTGAGGGGGTATCAATCTGCTTTTTTCAGGGCATACTTTTTTTGCTTTGTTCCACACTTTCCTGTGGTTATGGATAGTTCCTAAATTGTTAAATTAAGGAGATTAATTATGAGTAGTACAAAAGCAATAAAGAGCTTTGTTCTTGTATTTCTTTTGGGTTCAGTGTTTTGTTTTGTGGCCGATGCCTCACAGCGAAAAACCGATTACGATCCAAAGATGGAGCAAATGCGGGAGGAAGCACAAAGAGCTAAGCGGGAAGCTCACGAAAAAGAAAAAGCAAAGCTGGAGGAAGAAATCTCGGAAATTGACTTACCCCAAGATACAACACAGCGCATAAGCGTAAAGGAAGTTCGAATCAGCGGCAATACCCTCTTAACAACCGATGAATTGCTGGACGACATGCCTCTGATATATAATGATTCCGCCGAGTCATTAAAGACGGCCGGTAGTGAAAGCCTTTACGATTTCAGGGTCCTGCATGATATCATTTTTGAGCCAGGCCAGGCCCGGCAGGTTTCAACCAGGACTATAAGGGCTTTTACGCAGTATATCGTTTCTGTCTATCGAAAAAATAATTACGCCGGAATATATGTTTATGTACCTTCCCAGGTAATGATAAATGGCGAAAAATTAAGAGATGATATTCTGCATATCGAAGTCCTGGAGGCACCGGTCAGCGAAATTACAACAACTTACTACACTGTTGAAAATGAGGTAGTTGAAAAGGGATATCTCTGCAGCTCTGCGGTTGTTGGCTGGTCGCCGGTAAAAGTCGGACAGGTGACAAATCAGAAAGAAATGGATGATTTTATTAACCTGCTGAACCTGAACCCTGACAGGTATGTTAGTGGGATCGTATCGAAGGGAGCCGAACCAAATACCATTGCTATCGGATATAATATATACGAAGCAAATCCCTGGCATTGGTTCATTCAGTCGGACAACTCCGGCACAAAACCGAGGCAATGGGACCCAAGAATAGGCCTTATCAATACCAATCTTTTAGGTTTTGACGATAAATTTACTGTCATATATCAGGCGCCATGGGATTCAACTATAGACGAGAATTACGGTGTATTCGGCAGTTACGATTTTCCGCTGTTAGGACCCCGGCTGCGTCTTAACCTTTATGGCGGTCACAGTGAATTTGATATAAGCGCTGCATCCGGTCCATTTGACTTTCTTGGCAGAGGTACGTTCTATGGCGGAATGCTGCGTTACAACCTGCTCCAGACCGATGACGGCTGGTTCTTTGATATTAAAGGCTCTCTTGAGCATACAAGGAGCAAGGTAACCCCATCGATTTTCCCGGAGTTTTTGGGGACCGACATCAAGTTCTGGCTTTGGGGAGGCGGGATTGACCTGCACCGCTCAGACGATTTGTCGCAAAGCTCCGTCACAGCAGGCCGATATGAAAGCATGGGCGGCGAATCAGGGAGGGATGAGTTTCTACTTGCACGAACCGATTCTGATTCCGATTTTACAATTTACAATGCTTCTGCGTCTCACAGCCAGTATCTGAATACGAATAAGGTCGAGCGCATTAGCGGCTCTTTTCGCTGGATAACATCTGACGAAAGATTAGTTCCTGCAAAAATGACCGCCTTCGGCGGAATGTACACAGTAAGAGGCTACGATGAATATGAGCTTCTTGCCGATGGCGGAATGTTTGCATCAGGGCAATATGAGTTTGACCTTGTAAAATATGAGGAATCTAAATACGGCGATGATACAGAGGACGAACAGAGCAAGCCATTTCTTAGAAAACTTGCTCCTTTGGTCTTTGTTGATTATGGAAGGGCCAAGATAAGACATCCCGCCGGAACTGAAAAGGATGATGAAGACTTCTTTTCTGTAGGCGCAGGAGCGCTTATCGAACTCGGAGATAATTTCAGCGGAGCTGTCTATTACGGCTATCCTCTCAAGTCAACCGACGATACACGAACCGGTAAAGGACGGGTTAGTGCCGGCGTGATGATGAGATGGTAATAGTGAATTTTAACCGGCAATGTAGTCGGTATGGAAAAATAAAATCGTTTATGGATATAAAATAGCAATGGGGATTTTTGAATGAGGAAAAGAATGATGGGAAAGCGAAGAAAAATGTCAAAAACTTATTATTTGAGACAAATTGTGGCCTGCTTGTTGGTGTACTGTATTCTATTAGCAGTACCGGCACAGGTTGTACTGGCCAACCCGGATCCGCCTGATGGTGCGCATCCGAGTACGTTAGACTATAATTCGCTAACGGGAACCGCAATCACCGTAGGAAATACCACAATCATAACAGCTCCCAGCAACGGAACCGTCTTTGACTGGGAGAATTTTGATATAGGCTTTGGCCATACGGTTGATCATCTCATGGAGCCTACTCACGCCGTACTTCACAGGATTAATGTTACCAGTAGAGGAGATAATGGAGATATGTGGGGAGATGGAGCTGCAACGGGAATCAATGGCAATCTCAATGCTCCCGGATATCTTTTTGTCGTTAATCCTATGGGTATTGTCATCGGCCCTAAAGCCTTTATCGAGGCCCAAAGGTTCGTCGCTTCAGGTCTGGATATTTCGAACTTCGATGAATTTATAGCCGACCCTGCCACTACCAAGGAGCTGCAATTTGACGGCTATGACCCGGCGACCTTGGGGGTACAGCTAATGGCAGGTGGCGAAATCGATGCAAGTGCCGTTGCCCTCGTCGGCAAAACTGTTATCAATAACGGCACTATAACCAGTGGCTCAGTTGTGTTGGCCGCCGGCGAGAGGGTATATCTTGCCGTAACTGAAGGCAGCGGTAATCTTGTCGTAGATGTTACTCAGTTATCTACGCCTACTCCAATAGCCGACCATTCAGTTTATAATGCCGGTACAATCGATGCGACAGATGGAAACGTGCTTCTCGCTGCCGGCGATATCTATTCTAATGCTATCTCAGGCGTCGAAAACTTAGCGGCCAAAGCAAATAGAGATATCATGCTCTTTGATAATATTCAAGCGGGTGAAATAGGGATGGATGCCGGCCGGGACATAATTTTGTCAGTTGACAAGACTATGGACAGTGACGGGATGTTGACTCTTTTAGCGGACGGTGCCATAAGCCTCCTTGGCCGGGTTGAGGCCGGTGGAGCAGGTGACGTTAGCCTGACGACTACTATCTCCGGTGATGTAACGGTAACGGATGTCAGGGCTTTAGACGACCAGATAACGATTAACTCAGGCGGAGCTATTTTAGAATACCCAAGTGGTGGTGATTCCGGTGCTGACCTTACTGCTGCGACGTTGTCGCTGACTGCTAAAGCCGGCATAACCGGTCAATCACCGATTGAGACGTCAGCAACAAATATCACAGCCAGCACAGAGGCTGGCGACATTGACATTGACAATAACAGCAGCGGGTCTGCGACGACCGCATCTCTGGCGGTTACGACGGGAACCGGTACTATTCTGTTTAGCCAGGCCGGAGGTGGCAGTCTTGATGTAACTTCGGCCACCACAGCAAATGGCAGTATTGAAATAGACGTGGACAATGCTAATCTAACGGCCCGGACGGTAACTGCCGTTAATGATAACGTTTCATTGACCACGACGACCAGTGGTGATGTAATAGGTGATGTAATAGTGGATAATATAACGGCGGCTGATAACACGATAACGATTAACTCAGCCGGAGCGATTTTAGAATACGCAGGTGGTGATTCCGGTGCTGACCTTACTGCTGCGACGTTGTTGCTGAGTGCGGATACTGGTATAAAAGGCCAGTCACCGATTGAGACATCAGCAACAGATATCACGGCCAGTACAGAGGCCGGCGACATTGATATTGACAATACCAACGTGTCTGCTACGACCGCATCTTTGGCGGTTACGATGGGAGCCGGTAATATTCTGTTTAGCCAGGCCGACGGTGGCTCACTTGATGTAGCTTCGGCCACCACAGCGAATGGCAGTATTGGAATAGATGTGGACGATGCTGCTCTGACGGCCCGGACGGTAACAGCCGTTAATGATAACGTTTCATTGACCACGACGACCAGTGGTGATGTAATAGGTG
>CAZZAX010000022.1:0-12846 GCA_964653075.1 uncultured Pirellulales bacterium | reverse complement strand
TGTAGCTTCGGCCACCACAGCGAATGGCAGTATTGGAATAGATGTGGACGATGCTTCTCTTACGGCCCAGACGGTAACAGCCGTTAATGATAACGTTTCGTTGACCACCACGGCCACCAAGACCGACCCTTTGATCAACCGTGATGTAATAGTGAATAACATAACGGCAACTGGTACTGGTAACCAGATAACGATTATCTCAGAAGGAGCGATTTTAGAAGACGTAGATGATCCTGATGTCGATCTTACTGCTGATACTCTGGATTTGACCGCCAAAAGTAGAATAGTTGCAGGTCCGTTGACGGGGACAATCGAAACTGCCGCAAATATAATATTTGCCAGAACCATCGTTCCCGCATTGACGGGGGCCTATATACAACTCGATAACTACAACAGTTCGCCTACGTCTTTGACCGCTTCCACCGTCGGTACAGCTTCGCATATATATTTTGATCAGATGGACGGAGGTGAACTTACCTTAACGAACGTATCGACTGATGATGGTTCAATAGATATCGATGCCTATTCGGGTAATATTGTGGCAGAACAGGTTGACGCAGGAGACGCAGGCAGCCAAATTTATGGCAACGTCTGGCTGAGAACCCATGATTCCGGTGATATAACCGTTGGTTCGGTGAAAGCAGATGAATATATATGGATGAGTTCGGCTGGTTCAATCAATGATGCAACCGACGACCACGACTATATAAATGTTGATATTGAGACCCCTGTTTTAGACTTAGACGCACGGGATGAGATAGGGGGCAGTCCGATAGACGGTAAAATGAACGATACCATTGGCGCTATTGAGACGGATGTAGGACAACTGAGTGCTTGGTCCTGGGGTACTGATGTTGGAGAAGGCGGCGATATCGTGATAGTGGAGAAAGACGATGTAGAATTGTTGGACGTAGTAGCTGAGTCCGGCAGCATCTTCTTAGAGGCAACTAATGGGGGAATGACGCATCCTGGTGGCACTATCAAAGCCGGCGGCAGTACTCTGACATTGGTACAAAAGAACGATTTGGATTTGGCCGACTTTTGGTTTGAGAATCAGGAAAACACCGACCTTATGGTTAAAGCTACGGACGGTTGGATTATTGCAGATGATTGGGCTCCTGAAAACGCGGCCGATCAGTGGCAGTCCATACAGGCAATAGCTACGGATAACATTGTGCTTCAGGGTTCCGACCCTGAAGAAGACATAAAGATTGGTCTTCATGAAGGTTATGACCCGATAAGCCATCCATTTGGCGGTGGTGTAGCTTCCTGGGGAGGCGGAGTATCAATAATATCGGAGAATGGCGCAGTCCGTACCGCAGATGACACTATCCTTGATGATGTTGAAATATGGGGCGTTTCCGACGATGAGCTGGATATTGGTGTTGACCTGCCTTACGGGCCCGGCAAGGCGGCAATTGTGATTATGAGCGAAGATACCCTGACCCTGGGCGAGAATGCCGAACTTACAGCTTCCGGCTGGTATGACGCTACCGGCGATGTTGATGACCGCGAGGGTGTTGGTCTTCTGGATGTCCGAGATGAAATACCAGAAGGTTACCCGAGGTATGAAGGTGGTCCGTTCGATGCAGCAATATACCTGGCGAGCACGGGTGGAGATGTTGAGGTCAGCTCGCCGGTCAGCATTACTTCTTACGAAAAAGATGGCTTGAACGGAGACTTACGTGAAGACCAGGAGTATCCCCCATCCAACCCTTCCCATGTGGGAGCAATGATTATCGATGCCTTTGACTCTGTGACCTTCGGAGAACTGTTCGAAGAGTCCCTGGCAGGTGAGGATGGCGTTAGCTTTGTCGGTAACAGGCTGGAGGTCGCCTCTCGTATTACCGAATGGCTGTTCCAGGCCGCCGGCCGGTTACCGTACTCGGGTTATCCGTATTATGGCGGCGGGCCTTTCCCGCTTGATTATACTTACGTGCTCCGTGGCGCTGGCCTTGAAAATCCTGTTATCGCAAACATCACGGAAGGTTTAGGCAGGGCATGGGTCCTTGTAGATCCGGATAATGCGCCTCTCGATAGAGAAGCAGGTGAACAAGCCCAAAGGCTGACATTGGGATTAGATGGTTGTCCTGTTCTGCTTGCGGCAGTTTCTGCAGAGCTTGGAATTCCGGAAGAAACCATTGAAGTGTCCATGGAAAATTCTTATGCTCTTAACACGGATATACAGCCGTGTGAGAGCTGCGCAAGGCTTATTGACGCTGCGGCGATTTTGAGGGATGAAGACGGCTCCCGGATGGCCGCGATGAACCAGGTATTCAATGAGTTGGCACCGTCTGATGCCCCGCTGACTCCGGAAGTGATGGCCTCAATTGTTACGGCATTCGCAGGACATATCAACGATGGCACCCAGTATGCCACAGCTATAGAATACATCGATGCATTTGTTCAATATATCGCTGTCTTAAATAGCGATATAGGCTCACCAGTCGGTGATTCTGTTGCATACGTAATGGAAAAATACGGCTCAGGCGTAACAGGCACCGATAACGCAAACTTGGCTGCATTCGTTGCAGCTCGTTTGGAAAGCGGTGAAATGTTCGGTAATTGACAAGGCGAATTAGAAGCAGCAAATTATTAATTGTTATTTCAAATAAGCCCGCCCATATGAGGGCGGGCTTATTATTTGCAATTTATCTTGTGGTTTTAAGGTCTTTATCTACAGCTATTGCAACCGGTCTGGATATGCCCTGTTTGTTTGTACGGATTTCTTCTATGCGTTGTTCGAGCTTTGTGAATAAGGCCATATTGCCTGATTTTCTCACTGAGGTCAGCGCCTTTTCAAACAATTTCTCAGAGCCGGTGTAGTCTCCCTTTGCATGACAGATTCTTGCTTTAGTCAACCAGCTTGGTGCTACAAGGTGGTGCTGCGGCCCGTAGATACTTTCCTGTTTTGCTATTGTACGGTCGATCAGTTTTTCTGCTTCATCGTGCCTGCCCTGTAGAGTATATAGTTGTGCTACACTGCCAAGAACGTTTGCTGTGTAAAGGTGTTCCGGCCCGTAACTGATATTTATTAAGACCATTGCCTTTTTATAATAACTTTCGGCTTCCTTATAATCACCCTTTGCAACGAGAATGGCGGCAATATCTACCCAGAATGGGGCCAATGCCTTATCGTTTTCAGTGTGGCTTTCGAGCATAATAGCCATTGCCTTTTCCATGGCGTTTGCGGCTTTGATATAATTGCCCTGCTCTAAATAGATTGAACCTAAAGTTCTCAATGTATAAGCCACGTAGGGATGGCTTTTATAAAGGACTTCTTCCTGTAGTTTCAGGCCCTGCTCGCACATATTTTCTGCATCGAGCAGCTTGTTTTGGCTTTTATAAAGTGTCGCCAAATCAATCAGGCACATAGAAAGTTCAGAATCTTGTTCAACTCTTCTTTTCGCCAGAGTTAATGCCTGCTCTGCCAATGGCTGTGCTTTTGTGTATTCTCCATAAGCCATATACACTCTTGCCATTGCTCTGAGTGTTTTGCAGGAAAGGTCTTTTTTGACCTGTTGTGGTCCTCCCCAGGCGATACCCTCGATAAGCAGAATTATAAGGGTAAGTACAAGAAAACGATTTTTACTCTCGCCGGCTATACATTTTTTTTCATTCCTGCATCTCATTATACTATGTCTCTATTTCAGCCCTATAATACTATGGTTAATTAAGAAGAACTGTAGCTGTGTTAGCTATCTAAAGCATAATAATCGTTTATGATAACAACAAATTAACCGGACGTTTTTTACAATAAAACAGTTGAAAGTCTGAAGTATCTGTCTCATTTTTTCCGCTTAATATTTTCGGACTTTTCTTTTGTCATTGCCATGAAATAGAACATAGACTTTTGCCTAATTTCTATGATTTAAGGCTTTCATACCTTTGCCCGGCTTTCAGTATAAAAAGCACTATTCCCGGGGTTTGAGTTTGCCGATAGTTTTCTAAGGAGTATTACTTAATCCTTCAACTGAGAGGCGGGTTCTAATGTCGAATTCTGACCACTGCAAACATTATAGGTCGTTTGCCTTTTGGCCAATGTTGATTGTGTTTTTCGCAGTCTTATGCGATTACACAAGCGTAGCTGCCAGGAGCACACCACCTCGGCAGTCTGATGCCTTTATTACCGGCTGGATGTCTGCAAGTGTACTTTTGGCAGACTCGGCTTGCGACAAAATATTGAGAGGTGATTTCAAAAGTGCTCAGGAGATTGTTCGCAAATCGATTGCTGTTCGAAGCATAGATATCAGGCAGCTTGATGCAATTATCGATGAATATATGGCCATACAGGCCCGGCGAGACGCTTGTCAAAATGATGTCTATTGCGAGCAAAAAGGTGAGCTTGATAAACTTAAAGAAAAAGGCTTTCCAGAAGATATTAATGATGTTGCTAAAGTTTTAACTGTTGTCTTAAAGGCTTTAGAGTATTCCAGCAAGGAACAGGAACACGCCTTACTTAATGATCTTTTTATAAAACAAACCGTCCGGCAAGCCAAACGCATAGCTGCCGAATTCGAGTCAAAAGGTAAATGGCTCGATGCATACCAAAAATGCTATGGTAAACTGGCGCAGATGTATAAAAAGGACAGTAAGTACTCAGACTATGCTGAACAGCTTCTGGATAAGGCCGATATTGTGGCTTTTTTGCAAGACAATCCATGTGAGACTTGCGAGGAACGTTACGAAGGAATAGATAAGCAAATGTTCATTAATGCCGTCGATTTTCTGGATTCGAGCTATGTTAGTATTATTGATTATCGAGGTATGGCAATCAAAGGTATCAATCGCTGTAAATTATTAGCGGAAGTAATAAGTAATCCATATTTGGAAACGAGGAATAAGATAAGAGATACACGATGTGCAGCTTCTCTGGCGGCCCTGACCGCGATGTTGGATGAATTGAACGAATCGCAGGTATCTATAAGTAAAGATAAATTAATAGATATTTTTGAACGGATTTTAGTGATGAATGAATCTCATCTTGGGGGAATGGGATTGCCGCCGGCGTTACTGATTGTGCAGTTTGCAAAGGGAGCCTTGTCTTCACTTGATCCTTATACAGTTATCTACTGGCCCAGCCAGGTAAAGAAATTTGAAAAAGAATTGACCAATCAGTTTACGGGTATCGGCATAAAGTTTTCGAAAGAAGAAGAATCTCCTAAGGTCTTGAGTGTATTGCCTGATACGCCGGCATTCCACTCGGGTATCGAAGCCGGGGATGTAATTGTAGCGGTAGATGGTGTCGGGATGAGCAGAATGTCTCCTGACTGTGTGGCCCAGAGTATTGCCGGTACGGAGGGCACTAAAGTGACTCTGACAATTAGGCATGAAGGTGAAGATAGAACGCAGAATATTACGTTGCACAGGACCAGCATAGTCGTTCCTTCAATCCGCGGCTGGCAAAGAAGTGAAACTGATGAATGGCTGTATATGATCGATGCTTGTAATAAGATCGGCTATATTCGCATTAGCTGCTTCGATTCGAGGACAGTTAATGATTTCGAGAGAACACTTATACAGCTTGAGGAACAGGGGTTAAGGGGTTTGATTATGGATCTGCGTTCCAATCCGGGAGGGCTTTTGAATAGTGCAATCGAAATAGCAGATATGTTTATAGAAGAAGGATTAATTGCGAGGATACAACCACGATGTGGGATGCCGACTTATATATCGGCGCACAACGAAAAAACACATCCTGATTACCCGCTGGCTGTGCTCATAGACCGTTTTACAGCGAGTTCCTCAGAAATACTTGCAGGAGTCTTACAGGAACCAAAGCATAACAGGGCGACTGTTGTCGGTGAAAGAAGCTATGGCAAGAGCAGTGTGCAGTCGATAGTAAGCCATCTCGGCGGGGGGGCAAAACTAAAATACACAACGGCGTATTATTATTTACCATCGGGACAAAAGATAAAGAGCCGAAGCACGGATAAAAAGACAGGCGGTGAAAACTGGGGTGTCTTGCCGGACGTTAATATAAAACTGCGAAGTGACGAGCTGCGGAAGATAGCCAAAATGCAGAGGGCGAATGAGTCGGCGGTAAAAGGCCGCCTTAACAATGCTACTAAGGTTCAAAGATTTTCGAGCCGGGAAACAATAGATTCCGATCCACAATTGGCAGCAGGAATACTGATTTTAAAGAGCAAAATGATAGAGTCAGGTTATAGGCCGGCTTTGAATTGACGCGGTTTCTGCGCTCCGGAAATTTCTTTTAATCGCAGCGGTAAACCACTTTTGACAGTCGTTTTAGCTCGAAACCGATTCTTGGTGAAGCACTTCTGAAAAAATTTATAATTTCCCCTTGATTATATGGTCAAATAACCATATATTGTAATAAGGTTATTTAAATGAGTGATTATGGAACCGCTGACAGAAAAACAGCTAAAAGTGCTAAGGTTTATCGAGAAGCGGCTGAGGGATAATAAGCCGCCGAGTCAAAGAGAGGTAGCTGAGCAGTTTTCTCTTGCTCAGAATGCAGCTTATCAGCTTGTCAATTATCTCAGGAACAAGGGGTATTTAGTAAACATGGGCGGCCATCGGGGACTTAGACTGTCAAAGGAATATCTCGAAAAGAAAAGGCAAACCGACGGCATTCCGGTTGTAGGTAGAGTTGCAGCAGGGGAGCCAATATTAGCCGAGGAAAATATCGAAGGGTATGTTGACCTGAAGGAGCTGTTTGGCCGGTCTATGGATAGATTTATTCTAAAGGTTGTCGGCGATAGCATGGTTGATGAAGGTATTATGGATGGTGACTACGTAGTGGTACAGCCCAGTCAAAAAATTGAAAATGGCCAAATCGGCGTGGTACTGGTGGATGATGAGGCTGCTGTTAAAAGGATATATGTCCGGCGAGACAGGATAGCACTGGAGCCGGCCAACAGAGCAGCAGGATATAAAACTAAATACATAAGACGGGGCCGGAAGAATGTTCGTATAATTGGTAAGGTAACAGGCTGCTTTAGAATGTTGTAAAAGGGGCAAAAATGGCCGGTCGGGTTTACATAGGCATAGCGGGTTGGTCGTATCCGGACTGGAAAGGGATAGTATATACAAGTTCGAAGATTGACCAGCTTGAGTATATAAGCAGGTTTGTGGATTGTTTGGAGATTAACAGCACT
Source organism: uncultured Pirellulales bacterium (assembly GCA_964653075.1). Taxonomy (GTDB): domain Bacteria; phylum Planctomycetota; class Phycisphaerae; order Sedimentisphaerales; family Anaerobacaceae; genus NIOZ-UU13. The sequence continues at coordinate 5,725 of CAZZAX010000022.1, read as the reverse complement.
TTTTACCGGCCGCCGTTTGAGAAAACCACAAAATCATGGCTCCAGAAGACCTCGAAACGCCAGGATTTTTTCTTTACGGCGAAGCTGCACCGAAGTTTCACTCATGAAGGCAGGATAGATGCGGAAATTGTAAAGCATTTCCATAGAGGCTTCGAACCTTTTCTCGAAGCAGGCAAGCTAAAGCATCTACTGGTCCAATTCAGGTATGACTTCGACGATACCAGCCGGAATCGGCGGCATTTGACTGAGATAGTAAGAAATTTTTCTGAGGCGTTTGACCTGGCGGTGGAGGTAAGGCACAAGTCGTGGCAGATGCCGGATGCTTTGCAATTTTTAGAAGGGCTCGGAGTTTCGGTTTGCAATCTTGATTATCCCACTACCTGGAACTCTTTTGACATGCAGCAATGCACGATAGGGAAGGACGGTTATTTCAGGATGCACGGCAGGAATGTGGGAAAGTGGTTCAGTAAAGCGGGCAGAGATGAAACTTACGACTATTATTACAACGAGGACGAGCTTACTCAAATAAAGCAGAGGGTTGATGCATTAGCCAAAGCTTTTGAAACGCTCACTGTTATTGCAAATAATCATTATCGAGGCGCTGAGCTTGCCAATGCACTTGAGCTAAAGGTACTAATCAGCGGCCAAAAACAACTTGTTCCCGAAGGGCTTTTGAGGACTTATCCGAATCTGGAGGCAATAGCCTTAAATAAGCAGCTTTTTTAATCAGGATATGAAAACCAAAAAAGAAGCAATCTGCATACCGGACCTGTCGACAAAGTATCGACAATCTTTTTTCGAGGCGGTGGTGCCGGCGGGATTCCCTTCACCGGCCGCCGACTATGAAGAGGACAAGCTCGACTTAAACAGGTATTTGATTAAAAATCCGGCGGCGACATTTTTTGTAAGGGCTACCGGCTGTTCTATGACGGGAGCCGGGATTTATTCAGGTGATCTTCTGGTAGTTGACCGCAGTCTTGAACCAAGAGATAAAAGCGTGGTGATTGCGGTCATAGACGGTGAGCTGACCGTCAAAAGAATCAGGATAGGGAAAAAGAAAATAACTCTGGAGCCGGAAAATGAAAACTACTCTGTCCGGCAAATCACCGAAGATACCGACTTTCAGGTATGGGGAGTAGTAACCAACGTGATACACGCATTATGAAAGGGTTCCCGCCTTGCGGGGTTCCAAAGAAATATTTGCCCTTGTTGACTGTAATAACTTTTATGCCTCCTGCGAGCGGGTATTTAATCCTAAGCTGGAAGGCAGGCCGATAGTGGTATTATCGAACAACGACGGCTGTGTTGTGGCCCGCTCGAATGAAGCAAAGGCATTGGGTATAGGTATGGGGGTTCCTGCCTTTGAAGTTGAAGAGATTATGAGGAAAAACAGTGTTGAGGTCTTTTCATCGAACTATACTCTTTATGCTGATATGTCATCTCGTGTTATGGAGACTCTCTCGGTCTTTACGCCTGATATAGAGATATATTCGATTGACGAAGCCTTTTTGAACCTTGATGGTTTTAACTGCTCTTTGACCGATTATGGCAGAAAGTTACGGCAAACTGTCAAACAATGGACCGGCATGCCGGTAACTGTAGGTATCGCCCGAACCAAAACTCTGGCCAAGATAGCAAATAGGATCGCCAAAAAATCTACAAGGGCAAATGGGGTGTTGGATTTAACAGATTCTGCTTGTCTGGACATGGTTCTGGCTGAAATTCCGGTGGAAAAACTGTGGACGGTAGGTATAAGAACTGCCTTGAAATTAAAAGGCGCAGGTATCAAGACCGCTCTGGCCCTGAGTAATACGGATATTGGATGGATTAGGCAGAAATTCGGAGTTGTAGGGGTGAGGACCGTTTATGAGCTGCGCGGCATTAGCTGTTATCCGTTGGAGCAAAATCCTCCTGCGAAAAAATCGATTACTGTATCACGTATGTTTGGCAAGCCGGTAGAATCCGTTAAAGAGTTAAAAGAAGCCATAGCAAGTTACGCATCCAGGGCGGGGGAGAAGTTAAGAGTCCAGGGCTTGGCTGCAGGTGCAATGACGGTTTATGTTACGACCAGCCGTTTTATTGAGAATAGGTATTTCAATTCTCATACTGTTGAGTTTGCTGTTGCTACCGGCAATACGATAGAGCTGATTCGCAATGCCTGCCGATGTATCGACAGGTTATATCGTAAGGGCTGTGCGTTCAAGAAATGTGGGATTATACTCAACGGCCTTGTGCCCGAAAACCAGGCTCAAAAGGGCCTGTTTGATAACGTTGACAGATTGAAGGCTCAACGGCTGATGCGGGCGGTAGATGCCATAAATATCAGATTAAACAGCCCGTTGCAGTGGGCCGCCGAAGGCTTGGGACAATCTTGGAAAGTTAAATTCAAAAGACGTTCTAATCGATATACGAGCCGCTGGGATGAACTTCCTGAAGTAGCATAGATCAATAGGATAAGGTCGTGGTTGGGTTCTGCGTCTGCCCTGATTTGGTATGTTGACAATCATATGAATAGGCCATAAGATATTGGTCAAGAGAGTTAGGTGTCAGTTGTGTGGTGTCGTCCACAAGGAGCATGTTATGGCGAAAGACCAAGTCCGTGTCTATTTATCCTGCCGTTTGTTAGGATTGGTCCTGCTTTTAACGTTTTGCTTGTGCTGCTATGTAGCCGAGGCACCCGGTGCTGAGCCCGAGCCGAGGGTTTATAATAGGGTGCCTGCCGCCAGGCAGCAATTCATTATAAATAAGACAGGATTGGAGCGTTTAGCCCGACTGGACATAGAAGAAGTAGTTTTTGTGACGAGGCTCGGTTACGATGATCCACACTGGTATGCCAACATTGGCTACTACTGTGACGATGAGAATCACAAGGCTTATGCTGGCAATGGCAAGCCTGATGAGAGCAAGCTTTACAAATTGAGTACGAAGACTGGTGAAGTGAAAGTTCTAATGGACGGCGATGGTGGTGGCATACGAGATCCGGAGGTCCATTACGATGGCCGGACTATTCTGTTCTCATACCGTAAGGCAGGAACGGACTACTACAACCTGTACGAAATCGAATCTGATGGTAAAGGACTAAGGCGGGTCACTGAGGGACCATACGATGATTTTGAGGCAACGTATTCGCCCACCGATGATATAGTCTTTGTCTCGACACGGAGCAAACGCTGGGTGGGCTGCTGGATGACTCAGGTTGGAACGCTGTTTCGCTGCGACAGAAAAGGCAGAAGCATCCGTCCTCTCTCCTTCAATCTCGAACACGATAACACTCCGGCTGTCCTGCCGGATGGGCGAATCCTTTATACGCGATGGGAATATGTGGATCGGTCCCAGGTCGGATACCATCAGCTTTGGATAATGAATCCCGATGGGACCGATGTATTGGCTTACTTTGGCAACCAGCAGCACTATCCGCTCTTCATTGATGCCAAACCTGTTCCGGACAGTGACGAACTGCTGCTGATAGATTCGCCGGGGCACGGCCGTTCTGATCATCGCGGATACGTTTGTACAATAACAGCCAAGTACGGCCCGGATGATAGACGTGGTTATCATCGTATCACCGGTAAGCCTGCATTCAACGATCCATGGCCGATTAACAGTACCAACTTTATAGTGGCTTCTCATAAACAAATCCTGCTCGGAACTCGCGATGGTAATCTGACGCGTGTTTTGACATATAAAGGGCAAGCGAATATCCATGAGCCTGTAGCACTGGTTGAGCGGCCTCGGGAGAGGATTGTGGCCGACCGCACAGATGACAGCCGATCCACAGGACACATGGTTTTGGCCGATGTGTACACAGGTCGGAATATGGAAAGAGTCCGGCCTGGTCAGATAAAGAAACTGCTTGTATTGGAGGCCCTGCCGAAACCGGTAAATTTCAGCGGCGGGATGGATCTGACATCGTGGCTGGGTACATTTATACTTGAACGTGTTTTGGGTACGGTGCCGGTGGAAGAGGACGGCTCGGCCTATTTTGAGGTTCCCGCCGGTCGTACCGTTCTGTTTGTTGCCCTGGATGCGAACGACATGTCCGTCAAACGTATGCAGAGCTTCACCAATGTACATCCGGGTGAGGTGCTGGGCTGTGTCGGATGCCATGAGAATCGCACAATGACACCTGTCTTGACCGGAGGTAATACCCTTGCGGCTGTAAGGCGGCCTCCCAGTAAGATTGAGCCGTTTCGAGGGCTTCCGGACGTAATTGATTTTCGAATGCATGTGCAGCCAATCCTGGATGAGCACTGTATAAAATGTCACAATTTCAAAGACCGGCAGGGACAGGTATCTTTGACCGAGGACCTTGGATATTGCTGGTCGATTGCTTACTACACGCTCCTGGCGACCGACCAGGTGGCCGACGGCCGGAACGGTTTCGGCAACCAGAAACCACGCACAATTGGCTCTTCGGCGAGTGAGCTTATACGCAAAATCGATGGCTCTCACTACGATGTTACTGTAACACCCGGGCAATGGCGGACCATTTGGATGTGGCTCGAAAGCGGTGCGCCGTACGCCGGAACTTATGCTGCGCTGCGCAACGCCGATGACCAGCGCCGGGACGGTGCGACATGGGCGGTATTCGGTACTCCGGGAATGAACCAGCGATGCCGGACGTGTCATCGCCCGGACGGCAAGGCGCCACCTTTGCCCCTGACGATGTCGGAGCAGCAGCGCAGAAAACTGGTAAAAGAATTGGGAACTGCCCCTTACGAACGCGTTGTTCGCAAGGACGATTACCGCTTTTCCCCGCATGTCCTGCTGAATATGTCTCGGCCGGAACAATCTCCTCTGTTGTTGGGACCGCTTCCGAAGGCTGCGGGTGGCTGGGGGACTTGTCCCTCTCAATTCAGTGGAAAAGACGACGTCGCCTATCAGATTCTGCTGAGAGACATCTCCAGGCAGAAGAAACGGCTGACTAACGTGCCAAGGTTCGGAACACCGGAGTTTAAGCCCAATAAACAGTACGTTCGAGAGATGAAGAAATTCGGCGTTTTGCCTGCGGAGCTCGATTTCAGCCGGGAATCGATAGATGTTTTTGAAACTGACCGGAAGTACTGGGAATTGTTCTGGTACCGGCCGGACAGTGAAAATAAGTGGGCATATATCGAGTGATTTACCGATAAAACTTGCCTGAATCGGCCACTTTGATCCAATTTCAAAGACCTGTTTGAAATTGGGTTTGTTTTGGCTTTGATTGGGTTTGTTTTCACCAAGTGTCCAATCACTTTTATTTTCATAATCCTTTGTATATGCACATTTTGCGTTCATTTTGGCACTTTCGGGGATTGGGTTTGTTTTGGCTTTGAATTGGGTTTGATTGGGTTTGTTTTTTCACCCCGCCAAGCGGGTAAAATTTCGTATTTACTTGTCTCAAAAGAGCTTACGCCAATTTTAATGTTTTTAAAATTGGGTTTGTTTTTACGAAAACACCCTTCAGGGTGATAAGTTTCCGTGTGTAAATCATCAAAAACAAGCGTAAAGTAACATAGCCGCGCATAAACTGGAATTTTCAATCGTGAACACACCATTTCGAACTTTTAGTGAATTTTCCTTTGAATAACAGACCTTTTTCATTATTTAACTGCATATTCATTATTAATCGCTGGTCGATAGTGAATAGTCGTTGGTATTTATTCATTAGTATTTGGTTGTTAGTGAATAGTATCCTTCGATTACCCCTTCGACCAGGCTCAGGGCTTCGACTTATTCAGGACAG
>CAZZAX010000021.1:0-53428 GCA_964653075.1 uncultured Pirellulales bacterium | reverse complement strand
AAAGTTTTCTTGGCCTTACAAATAACTTACCACCGTATGGAATCGCTGTCAAAAAAAAGTTTAGGGACTTCCACCCTCAATCACCACGACATGCCCAAGAAGTCGTAACGGCCATTGAAGTTTCTATAAAAATACACAACGATTTATAGCCCAACCCTTTTCAATCGGACATCTATCGTTTGAGTTGTGGTTTTATCGAGTTGGAAAGCGCCGGTTAGTTTTTGGTCATCAATGCGTGCGGTAACTTCGTATTGTCCGTAAAAGCCATGGAAATTTGCTTTGCCTGCTGCATTGGTTGTTGTTTCGACCCGGGTCCACCATTTTCCTTTTATGAGCTTTTTTAATTCGTTATAAGCGGGTTTAGGTGTCATATCGTCCCGAACAAGGCCGGCTGGGGCCCGCTGCCATGCATTCTGGTCGGTGAAGTCCCACCAGGTAATCGCCTCAACAGCGGGATGCGAAAAAAGGACCCGGTAAAACTCGGCCACCTGCCGGGCCTGTCTTTCTTCGCCTTCCGGTGTACTGACCCAGCGGAAATCGGGGTCTTTACGTTTTTGCCGAAGTTCCCAGCCCTGCTGCCCTGAGACAAGAGTTGTCTCAGTATAATGCAGTGGTTTCCCAAATTTTGCAAAGCGTTCACATGTTTCCCAAGCTTTCTGCGTTCCCCAGTAACTGTCGTGCATATGTGATTGTATGCCGATGACATCATAAAGCGGATGTCCACTGTCATCTACCAATTTTGAAATTACCTTTTCGGCATAAGATGGATCGGTTCGATAATCGTTGATGAGCAGTGTGGCTTTGGGGTTACCGTTGCGTGCTCTTTTGAATGCCTCACGAACATAAGCTGCGATGCCCATTTTGCTGATTGCTTCGGTCAATACCGGCGCACGCTCTTTGCAGCCGGGACGGTCGTAGTGTGTTGCCTCGTTCACTACGTCCCAGATGTCAACTTTGTTTTTAAATCTTTGTGTGCAGCGCTCAATCCGGTTCATCTGAAGCTGCATAGCTGCCTCATGGTCTTTGGGGAGCCAGCGAGGCTGGGCGTAATTCCAGGCCAGCGGGTGGCCTTTGGTTATTATGTTTTGGCCTTTGCACCAGCGGACAATCTCGGTGGTTCGGTCATCGTCCGGTTTACCGCGTTGCCGCTCGTAATTCCACCAGTAGAAAGGCAGCGTAGCAAAATTCAGCAGCGAAGCAAAATGCTCGGCGTAGGCATCGTTGTCCTGAGGCGTCCTGCACCTGTTCAGCTTGAAAATGTTGCAGCCGAACAGAAATTTATGGCGTATTTGCTTTATATTTATTGTCGAACCTGTCTTAAGTGGTTTTCCGTCCGGCCCAAGAACTTTCAGGGAAGCACCTGCCATACGGTATTTCTCAATTCGGGCATCGGCCTGATTGAGTATGTCTTTGCTTTGTTCTTCTGCAACAATCGGAGAAGTCGGTAATACCAAAGAAGCCGCACCTAATCCCGTGGTTTTGAGAAAAGTCCGCCGATTCATAAATCTACCTTTCAAGAGAATGTTAGTACTCAGTTGGGTTTGTCTATACGGCCTCATTGACCATTTTAATTTCTTTGTATTTGCAGAAAGATCCGAGCTCTTTTGTGATGTCTCCATAACAAGTCTGGCGATGTAAACCGCTCGACCAGTTTTTCCATAGTTTCTCTACATCGCCATCCACCTTTACTGTAATTTTAGTACGACAGCCTCTGTCTATATCGGGGGCGTCGATGACTTTGCCTGTGAAGTATAATAAAAGGTCAGTAGCAACCAATTTCGCCTGAGTAACTTTTTGACCGATACGCATAAAGACCTGCGGCACGACTCCTTCCCTTCGTTCCATAACGGTCCGTAATTTGTACGGGGCGGCCGGTCCGTTGGGGCCGTCCATTTTTGTTGTTCCCAGACAGTGTGCCAAAATGATGCTATTGCCGGATTCATCTACTGTTGGGTCGCTTACAAAACCGGGTTTTCCTGACAGTCCCTGGAATATTATGTGGGTCATAGCAGACTGCAAATCCGATTCACAGATACCGCCTAATCCCATATTATTGAGCCTCGTAAAGCCGACGCACGGATAAGCGGGCAGCTTGATGGTTTTGTCCCACATGGTTCCATAACAATCAATGGTCATTACGGTTGCGTCTTCCTTGGCCAGCATATCTTCAAGAGCCAATGCGAGTTTACAGGATTTGAAAATATCTGCTCTCGAAGGTTCCACAACTTCGGAGGCTCCTTTAATCCATTTGGCGGTTTCGGCTTTGGCCCGGCTGTCGCGTACGGCGTTATAGGCATCTTCGACCTGTTCAAGTGAGATTTTTTTAATCTCTGTGCCGAATTTGCTTTTCATAGACTCGGCATAGCTCTTAAATGAACGGGTTGTGAGGTTAAGAATCTTAGCTTCTCGTAAATGATGAATTGCACGGAAAGGTCTTATAGCAACCGCCAACTGCCTGTAATCACTTGTGAGCATGCACTCCAGCCTGGCCCCCTGGGGTTGTTTTTGCAGACCGCCGAAGCCGGTCCAGCCGTGCCCGGAATACGGAACGGCAAAGATTACTGTTGGCTTACCCACACTGAGAATTTCGTTTAAAATAGGTCTTACTCCCATGTTGAAATGAATCAAAAGGATACCATCCATTTCCTTTAATATGTTTTTGAGAGGCCCAACCTGCTCTGCAGAAGTAATCAGCCTGTCTATAACAAATTCTACATCGGACAGCTCATCTTTTAGTTTTGCAAACTCGGATTCATAAAATTTGATTTCATTTCTGAAGTCCATCTTTGGCTTTGGCCACAGGCCGTGTGAGGTCCCCATATAAATCCTGGCAACTTTTACTTTTGTTCCTCTGCAGCCCGGGCTTATAAGTCTGGAACCTCCTGGATTTGCGCCAAAGGCCAAAATTCCCGAGCCGCCGAGGCACAGAGAGCTTCCTGCTGCTGCTATTTGCAAAAAATTTCTCCGATTAATTTCTTTGTTCATTGCTACCTCCTTTTTAATAGTTTTGGTGAGCCAGCCATTAAACGTGAGCACTTAAATCTCTCGTTTCGTCGTAGGTTGAATATTTGCTTTTGAATACTTGTTGAATTTTACCATTAGTGAGTGTGCCTGCCAAGGTTGAATATTTGTATTATATCCGCCGGATTAGAGACATACTTTATAGTTCGGATAAATGTGTCCTGACCCAAAGGTGATTTACATTTAACTCAAGAGCTTTCTCAAACTGTGCCTTTGCTTCTGTTTGCATAACCTTGCCTAAATATCCCAAACCCAGCATATAGTGAATATTTGCCGTTCTGATATTGTGGGCTTGTTTTTCTCCAAACTTTGCGAAGAACTCCACAACAGGGCCGGGCTTTGCCGACTCTACCAATTCATCGAATATCTTCCCGGCTTTATCTTTTTGGCCGAGTTTCTTAAGAGACAGCCCCTTGTAATAGCTAAACTCAGATTTTCCGACATCAACGGATGCGGATTTTTCGAAATATTCCCTTGCTTTTTGATTATTACCTAAGGCTTCGTGAGCTTTTCCGATGAAAAAGAAGGTCTGGCAGGTTCTTCTGTCTCGTTTCGGTCTTCCCACTCTTAAATTTTCAGGGTATTCGAGTGCCGTTTCAAAATCATTAAGTGCCTCAAGATATCTTTTGCTGTCAAACTTCTTTTGACCTCTGAGCAGATGAGCATCGACGTAAACGTTGTGTATCCGGCCTCCGCCCTCCCACGTATGGAAGTTCCGGCCGGCAAGTAATTCAATCGCCTTATCATATTGCTGTAAAAGCACAAAGAGAGCGATTTGGCGAGACAGGGCATCATCACGCTTTGTTATGGTACTATGATTATCTTCAAGAAGCTGGAGTCTTTTCTCAGGCGCTGTGCCGGCCGCCTCATAAAGCAGGTCCAGTTCGTAATAGACTCTTGGGTCCTTTTTGTCACAAGCTATTGCCATTTCCAGGCTGTCAATGGCCTTGGGAACATTATTCTCCATCCTCGCATAAGATAATCCGAGATTTCGATGGACTGTTGCAAAATTATCATCCAACTCCCGCGATTTTTCCCATTCTTTTATTGCTCTTTCAGGCTGGTGGTCATAAAGAAGATTTCCAAGATAATAAGGGGCGAGTGCATCCGCAGGATTATTATTCATAGCACTTCTGAGGACATCTATTGTCTCCAGGCGAAATGGAAAACAGTAATCGGGGGGTATTTTGCCTGCCGTACGGTAGTATTTGGAAGCCTTTTTAGAATTTCCCTTTTTCTGGTAAAAATAGCCAAGATAATAATCGACCATCGGGTACCGGCGTGCCTTGTTATTTGAATCAATTAATACCGAGAGGCATTCAATTGCTTCGTCCCACAAGCCACAATTACTATAATCAACCGCAATTTCAAGATAAGACTGCGCCTGCCCCCTGCTCTTTACCTTTAATGTGTTCAAAGCTTTTTTTGATTCTCTTCTAAGACCCGCAGCTTTTTTAGCGAGGTAAAGCTCATATCCGGCCCAATAGTCAAGTGTATCGAAATCCAGAGTTTTTATTGCTGTTTGAGCTGCGTCTTCAAACCGTCCCAATTTTCTAATCACCGCAGATTTTAGATTCAAGGCCTTTGTATTCCATGTGTTCGTAGCAATTGAGCGGTCTATATGTTTCAAGGCTGTCTGGAAATCTTTTCTTATGCAGTCGATTTCAGCCAGATGGTAATACGCGGCCGTATGTAATTCATAGCTCCATGTCGCTTTATATAAGGCGTCGTATGCGGCATCGTACTTTCCCTGAAACTTCAAAGCCAGTCCCAAATAGTAGTGGGCGTGGCCGCTTTTCGGGCTGGTATAATTTTTTGTGGTACGCTTGATTGCCTGATTCAGCTTTTCCTGCGCTTCTTTGAACATTCCCCTCTTAAGGTAAAGGATTCCAAGCTCAGTATTGACCCGTGAATCCAGCGGGTCTCTTTTTAATGCTTCTTCGTAAAAGGGATACGGCTCAAGGGCCGCACTGTGAAACTGGTCAAGGCGAAGGCCTGTTAAATAAAGTTCTTCTACGGTTTTTATATCTTCGGGAGCAGGCGGAGGCTCGACCGGTTTAGGCATCGGAGCCCCTTCCTTTTCAACCGGTTTGTACGTTATGAGCTCTTCATTAGTTGAGGACAGCAGCGAAACTCGCAAATCTTTTTCTCTTACACCTGCAGCAAGAGCAACCTCTTTACTGAATGGTTTGTCCGGCCCAATATCAATTCGTTGCCTCAAAATCTCCTGATCGTCAGCAGTTAGTATCACCTTTGCATTTTTGTACGCTGATGTAGTATTAAAGGCGATTCGTACGTTATTTCTCTCAGTTACTTCCAAATTAACTGCGGCTTTGAGGTTGGCATTCTTTACGCTTTTTATTTGCCGTATAGGGTACCAGTATTTTTTAATGATTTTAACTTCATAAGGCTGTATCCAGCTATAGTCGGGTTGATTGTCCGAATAGGCTCCGGCCATAATCTCTATATAAGGGCCATCGGTATCGGTCAGAATTTTGTCCCACATTTGCCCGCGAGGACCGGGTCCCCATTCCCACAATTTTTTGCCGGGGTCGATATGATGGTTGGCTATGTAAGCGGTACCTGCCTGTTTGCCGTGGTCATAGCCGGCAAAAAAGTCGTCTTTATAGTTCCATGCAAAAAATGATACCGGTGACGGGTGATTCTTCCACCAACTAAGGTCAACTCCCTTTGTGTAGTCCACTCCTGAATAAAACTCGTATGAAACCGGCCAACGTGCAAACTGGTTCTTACTATGGTAAGTAGCATATTCCGTACCTGGCGGAAAGATAACCTGATAATCCTGATTTGCGTGGACAGAAACATTTGCCCAGCACAGAATAGAATTAACGAACGGCGTCCGGTTGATAATCTTGATAGTTGCTTCCATATAGGATTTTTCAGGATAAACGGTCATACCTATCACCCATTTCATTCTATGGCGAAGCTCTATCTCCCCCACCCACACGGTCTTGCTGCCGTCAGGATTCTCCTGCAGTGTGTAGTCAACCGACATAAAAGTTGTCGCCCTGTGATGATGAGGGATGCACCATTCTATACCCCCGGATATCCACGCGCCGAGCATTCCTATAAGGGCCGGCTTAATTACGTGCTGGCGATAAAGAAAATCGTAGTTGTTGGTTTTGTCTAATGCGGAAAAAACACGACCGCCTATTTCCGGAAGAACGCAAATCTGCACATATTCGTTTTCGAGGTAAACAGCTTTGTAAGTTTTGTCCTTACGGCTATCGGTCAATACGTCCTGCATCGGATAAGGATATGCCCTTCCCTGTGCACCCTGGTATGTCCTGCCGGTATAGAACCTTGGATTTGGGTCAGGTTCGCCCACCTGGTATGTTGGAATCACCAGCGGCTCTTCATATATCTTCACGGTCGAATCGGCCTGGGCAGGGGTGATAAAGAAGGTGCTAATTAATGTGATTAATATTACAACCAACCTGGTAAAATATTTATTGCCGGCCATTCGAATCCTCCTGATGTTTTTATATTTTTAAAAGGTCGGCATATTTTACCATCAGCGATTTTGTTTGTCCCGAATTAAATTGTACTACGACGATACTATTTTCGCCCATTTCGATGAACTCTTTAACCCTGCCGAGTCCGAAAGATTTATGTCTGACCAACTGGCTTATCATAAACTGTGGTGTCGCCTGGCTGATATGTTCATCATCATCGTAGCTTTCATCTTCATGGGCTTGTTCGGAAATTTCCCGGCCAAGCTCAAAAATGAACTGCGACGGTATTGTGCGCAGCATCTGACCTCGCACTGTCCGGTATCGGGCGTAACTTATATGCAGGCCGGTTTTGGCGCGGGTTATACCTACGAAAAAGAGCCGGCGCTCCTCTTCCAGCTCGTCCTGGTCTTCACGGGCATTAGACCTTTCGTGGGGTAATATTCCATCTTCAACGCCGACGATAAAGACATTTTCAAATTCGAGGCCCTTTGCGGCGTGCAGGGTCATCAGAGCCACTCGGTCACTGGAGGTGTCGTATGCATCGGTATCGCTGAAGAGAGATATCTGCTGAAGATAATCGACAAGTGAGGGCTGCTCCGTCTGCTTGTCGTAACCGGCGGCGGCGTTTATCAGCTCGTTTGCGTTTTCCAGAGCGTTTTTGCCCTCGGGCCCGGCGGCAAGGAAAGATTCAGCCAACCCGGATTCGTTTAGAACACGTTCGGCAAGAGGTGCAATCGGTCCGTCGATGTCTTTTTTAAACTGTTCGAGCATATTGACAAATACGGAGAGCTTTGCTTGTGCTCCTTTGGAAAGGGATTCGATGTGCCCGGACTTCTTCATCGCTTCAAAAAAATTGATTCGTTTATGGGCGGCGTAGGCACGAATCCTGCCTGTTGTTACTTTTCCTATACCACGAGCGGGTGTATTAATAATTCGCAACAACGCAATTTCATCATCAGGATTGACAAGCACTTTCATATAAGCGAGCAGGTCGCGGATTTCTTTTCTTCTGTAAAATTCAACACCCCGGACAACCTGATAAAGTATCTTATTCTGGATAAATGCCTCTTCGAGCACACGACTCATAGCATTAACACGATAGAACACGGCCGTATCTTTGAGATGAAAGCCTTCTTTAGTCAGTTCCTTTATCTGTTGTGCAATGGCCTGGGCCTCCTGGGCTTCATCTTCGAAAATATCTATGACGACATCCCGGTCAGAAGGTTTTGTCGGGATGAGCTTTTTGTCTTTTCGGTTTTGGTTAAATGCAATTAAGCTGTCGGCTATTGCAAGGATGTTCGGGGTGCTTCGAAAATTCTCTTCGAGCTTGACGATTATGGCGTTGGGCCAGTCGTTTTCAAAGGCCAATATGTTGCGGATGTCGGCCCCCCTCCAGCGGTAAATTGACTGGTCCGGATCGCCGGTTGCGCAAATATTATTGTGCTGTGAAACAAGGGCTTTGGCAATTCGATACTGGGCGTGATTTGTGTCCTGGTATTCATCGATTAGCAGGAATTTGAAGCGTTGGCCCAGCTCGTAGCAGACGTCGGGACAGTCCAGCAGCACAAAAGCCGTCTTCATTAGTAAGTCATCAAAATCCAGCCCGTTTCTTTCACTCAGAATACTCTCATAGCACAGATATATTTCAGCTAATGTGTTTGAAAAAAAATCATGGGCATCGTTCTTGAAGGATTCGGCGTTTATCAGCTTGTTTTTCAAGGTGGAAATCACATCGAGCATTCGGGCGGGAGAAAAGTTGGTCGTATCAAGCTTGCATTTTTTGACTGATTCCTTGATACACCTGGCCTGGTCGGAGGCGTCATAGACGCTGAAGTTGGATTTGACACCGGCTTGGTCTGCATATCGGCGCAGAATTCTGACGCATAAAGAATGAAAGGTACTGATATGCGCCCCGGCACAGGCGCCAAGAGTAAATGCTCTTTGACGCATCTCCTCGGCGGCCTTGTTCGTGAAGGTTATTGCACAAATATTATATGGATGAACGCCTGAATCGATAAGTGCTGCAATGCGATATGTGATTACGCGGGTTTTACCGCTGCCGGGGCCGGCAAGGACAAGAAGCGGCCCTTCAACATGAGAAACAGCTTTTCTCTGTGAAGGGGTCAATTGTTGCAAAATTGTATCGTCCATAACTGAAACCGGCCGTATCACACCGGTTAGGTATGTATAAGCTCAATAGGTGCCTGATTATTTTGCTTGTTCTGATTGCTTCCTGAGTTTTTCTGCTTCGGCTTCCAATTGCCTGAAAAGCTCCGGTTTTTCGATTCTTATCCGGCCAAGCAGAGTCTGTCTTAAGTACCGAGGATATAGCTGATCGTTGAGGAAATCAAGCAGCGCAAAGGATCTAAATTCCGGAAGTTTCGGCAGGTTAATCCTGAATTCAGGGTCATCATGTTTTACCATGTAATAGTTCCAGACTTCTTCCGCCATTTTTTCACTGTTGAACGAGCCATCGTCATCACGAATTGCATACAGGTAATAACTTTCCCTCAGCATCATACTAATCATTTCTTTTGCGTCATTTATTCCTATAGCGTCGAGTTCCTCTTTGAAGCGTTCCTTTACATATCCTTCAACTATTGGATTTTTGAATTCATCCAGGGGATACAGTTGTCTTAGCTGGACGTAAATCTTTTGTGCATAGCGTTTATGTCCGGCATAATAGAAGGAATTTACGGCATTCTTTAGCATATTGCGGTGGCCGTTCTGGAGGGATACATAACGGCCCCGGTCTTCGCCCTGTTTGTATTTTTCGAGGATTGCCAGGAAAGAGTTGTTATACGATTCGAACATCCTCAAATCCGGCCTCAAAAACACCTCTTTGTGTATCATTTGCTGAGGTTGCTCTGAAGGATCCTGCGAAGGGGTGGAAACAGGTAACTCGTAGATGAATATTTTGCCGTTACGGAATAGATTCTGCAAACTGTGGCCTACGATGCGGTCAGTGTTTGTTTCGGTTGCGTCTATTTCACGGTCCTGCTCTTGTGCAATTATTTTAAGACCTTTGACTGCCCAGTAAATTGCGTGACTATCGGGATGCCGCCAATCCAGGGGCAAATGTGTATTCGGGTCACTGAAATCTACGGGACCATAGCCTTTGTTTATCTCTCGCATTAGAACCGGGTCAAGTTTCCAGACCTTACGTAGCTGCCATGCCCTGGCGAAAATATCGAACTTTTTAAGAGCTTCTGTGCCCCTGAAATCGTCTATTGTCTTACCGGCGGCGGGGTCATACCTTTGGGAGTTTTGTCGTAGAGACAAATAATTACTCACAAACTGATTGTCATCTGAAAAGGCTTTGTCGGCTGATTTCAGCGCATTGATTAAAGGGGTGATATTTGGATCGTTTGTAATTTCCCGCCAGGTAACAGGTGCTTCGGCGAGTGCGTCGAAGTACTGATTATCTGCGGGGCCAAGAAGCGGCTCCAGCTCCAGAGCCATTTGCAATTTGTAGTATTTGTGTGCATCATCCGATACGCCGCCTATTTTGTGCTGGAAAATCCTTCCAAGCTCACGGAAAAGCGAGATGTTTTTGAGTTTATATTTATCGATGGCCTCGTCTCGAAGCAGCTCGTAACCGTTTTTGACCCATTGCCATCTCTGGTCCGGCTGGGTGGCCGGTATGGCGACCGAGATGTTATAAGCCATATTCCAGGCGTGGAACTCCCAGACCGATGCGAATTGAGGCTGCAGGATGGTGATCAATTCTGCAAGCTGTCTTGCATCGAAGAACTGGCCTTCCTCTTTTAGCTTGTCCGCCCGCATCCATAAAATATCAACGACCAGGCCTCGAAAAGCACCGGTTGCAACGGTCGCGAATACCAGTGATGGAGGGATGTTTCCAGGCTTGTCGATTATCAAATTCATATCTTCGCGCTGTCGATTTATGGAATCGAGCTGTATGCCCGCGCCGATAAATAAACCAGCCGCAAGAGCTGAACAAACAAAACAGATTATTTTGTCTCGCAGACGCATGTAAAACCGTAAAAAAATGAGCTACACGATAATTTTTGCAATTTCCCGAAAACTGAAAATAATTAAGGCCAGAACCAGCAGTAAAAATGCTTTAATACCAACCATAACAGCGGCGCATCCGGCTAATGCCTTCCAGCTTAATAACAGCCCGGGCACTATGAATTTGGTTGGATTGTATTTATCAAACTGCGGCAGCAGCCTGACCATCCACTTTAGGGTGTAATTGTAGATTATACCAACGTTTTCACCTAGAAAGCCGAAAGAATCGATCACAAAGCCGCTAAAGCATGACGTTGAAAAAAGTACAAGGCAGAGGAGTATAGCCACAGGAAAAGACAAAAAACTCGAAGCTAATATGCCCAGGCAAGCCAAAAAAATCAAACGACACAGTATTAGAAAAGTAACCCTTATGAAATTGCTCGTGAAGGTATCTGCCTTATAAAGCACCTCTATGCCGTCGGGGGGAAAGAATATAACCGTACTGTTGAGTGGATAATTCTGGAATGCGACAGCAAGACGGCCATGTTCAGGTATTACCTCGGCAGGGACTACTATTTCGTGAAAATCCCGAACCGAATTTTTGTAAACATCATCGTGAATGCGGGTTTTGCTCTCTGTGCCGTACTTGATATATTGGTAGTCACCTACAATCCATCTGCCGTAGACCTGCATATCGGGTGGATTAACCGCGACATCATATTTGAATCTTATGAACATGTATTCATCAAGAGGCTCAACGTTGTTGAATTCCCATGTCAATATCTGACCCACATCAGCAGCCCGTTTAGCGAGCTGTTTTTGCATTGTGAGCCGGGCGATGATTTCCTCATACGGGACATTTTCAGGTAATTCGTTACTTCTTTCAAGTTTCTTGTAAGTTTCCTCGACCTCCTGGGAAACATCGAGCGGCGGGACGGTCAGGGATGCCCTTGCAGTGAAAAACTCGTTGTTGACCTGCATCCGTTCGATCTCGGTTGTGTTGACGAATTTCGGTGTATAAACAGTAATTGTGTAAATTATTGCTGCAAACAAGCTGAGCAAAATCATATCCAATAATATTACTCCGAGCAGTTTGCCCAGAAGAAACTCAAACCGGCGAATGGGTTTTGTGATAACCGTATATATCTGTCTTTGCTCGATGTCGCTGGCTACCGTGTAAATGGAGATTATTATCGTCAGTAAACTCAGCAAAATACCGGTCAGTGAAAGACCGTAGCTTACGAAGGTTTGCAGCCTCCCTTTTAAGGTTCCATCGCCAGTGGCGGAAAAACCCATAACAGGAAGAAGGACAAGCAGCAGGATTAGAAAAACAGCGGCAACCTTCATCCTTATAGCCTGCTTTATAGTATTTGTGGCAACAGCCCAGATACTACGCATCGACTACATCTCCTGCCTGTGATTTATCGGTTGTCTCGTCGTCCTGCCCTGCGGTGGATTGCCGGCCAGTGAGCTGGTCCAGAATGCTTTGGTTGACCTGCTCGGCCTGCGGGGTCTGGGATTCAACCGGTTGTGTTGTAACTTGCTCGTTTGTGACGGATGTTTCGGGCTCGGTCTGCTCGGTCGAGGCGGTCAGTTTACTTAGCAGTTGTTCGGCAGGTTCAGGTTCGGAACTTTCGACGGGAATTACCTTTTCTGTTGTCGGAGGTTCGGCCGGACTTTCCTGTGATACCGGTGCAGAGACAAGTTTATCGAGTATATCTTCCGTAACGGTTTGCTGTGTAAGAAAATCACCGATTTTAGTAGTGCTGACCGCACCGCTCGTGGTCTGTTCCTGTTGTTGGGCGGCCGCCACTGTTTTGATAAAAAATGTTTCGAGTTTATCCATCGGAGAGGTCACTTCGCACTCGGCATTTTCGTCCTCAATCAGCTGCTTTATCTTCTCAATGGTGGTATCGCTTATGGCATCGGCGGTAATTTGCCTTTTATTTGTCTGTTGTAACAAGTCCCTGACCTGGCCCTGGATCTGGATTTTACCGCCGTAAAGAATCGCAATTCTGTCACATACATCTTCGACGTCTGCAAGCAGGTGGCTGCAAAGTAAGATTGTCTTGCCGCGTTCGGCGAGCTTCAGGATTAAGTCCTTTATCTGTCTTGTTCCAATGGGATCAAGCCCGGTTGTCGGTTCATCAAGAATAAGTAAGTCGGGGTCGTTTATCAATGCTTGTGCAAGGCCGATTCGGCGTGCCATGCCTTTCGAAAACGTTCCGACGGGTCTGTTGGCGACAGCCGTTAATCCGACCATATCGAGCAGGGCTTCGATACGCATTTTTCGCACTTTAGCCGGCAGGCCGAATAATCTACCGTAAAAATCCAGAGTTTCACGGGCATTCAGGTACCTGTATAAATAGGATTCTTCCGGTAAAAAACCGATTCTGGAGTTGATTTTAGAATCTGCTCCATCTCCGCCAAGAATTAATGACTTTCCCTTCGTGGGATGAAGCAGTCCTAACAGCATTTTCAGAGTAGTTGTTTTGCCGGAGCCGTTGGGACCTAAAAGACCGAAGACTTCATTGCAACGAACCTGTAAATTCAGGTTGTCCACGGCATAAACCTTGGCCCGTCCCCACCAGTCGGAAAAAATCTTGGTCAGGGAGAAGGTTTCAACAGTGTATTCCATATTTTTTATCATGGTGCTCGTTACCTGGTTTTTGTCATTATATTTCGTGGTCAAGGTCCTCGCCGTAGCGGACAAGTCGAGCACTGTTAAATACGACAATCAGTGAGCCGGCAAAATGCAACGCCGCTGCATAGACAGCCGGCAGCCATCCCGCTGCTCCTGCCGTGGAGCCAAGAATGACAAATAATATTCCAAAAACGAGATTCTGAGTAATAACTTTTCTTGTTTTTCGGGAGAGCCGAACAAGGAAAGGCAGCCGCTTCAAATCGTCGCTCATCAGGGCAATTGAAGCGGAATTAATAGCTACGTCGCTGCCGGCCGCACCCATAGCAATACCCAGGTCACCTGCCGCCAATGCAGGTGCATCGTTTATACCGTCGCCGACAACGACAACGGTATGGCCGTCTTTTTTTATCTGCTCGACGATTGCTAATTTGTCCTGAGGTAAACAATGTGCCTTGAAATCGGTACAACTCAGTTCTGCAGCAACACGGCTGGCAACTTCATTCCGGTCACCAGTAAGCATGGTTACTCTTTTTATGCCCAAATCGAGCAGCTCCTTGACGGCCTGCCGGGCTTCTGGTCTTGTTTTGTCCTGCAAGCCAATCCAGCCGATGCACTTAGAATCTTTTGCTACATAAAGGGTGCTGAAACCCTGCTCCTCGTGCAGGGCCGGATCGGAAACGTTACTTATATCAATGTTGTTTTCCTTGAGGAATGTATCTCTTCCGACCTGAATTGTAGCTGAATCGACCGTTGCGGTTACGCCTTTACCCGGTGTTTCCTTGAAATTTTCCGTTGCAGGTAAAGAGAGGTTTGCTTCCTTTGCCACTTCCCTGAGTGCCCTTGCGGCCGGGTGCTTACTCATCTGCTCGGCAGAAGCGGCGACGGCCAATAAATCTGCCGGCTCGACACCTTCAGAAGGTGTTAGTTTTGTTACATACAAACGGCCGGTGGTTACCGTTCCTGTTTTGTCGAACACCATCGCCGTCATCTTGCCGGCAATCTCGAGGTCGGCAACATTCTTTATCAGAATACCAAGGCGGGCGGAAGCGGAAATAGCCGCCACCATCGCCGTCGGCGTAGCCAGAATCAACGCGCAGGGACACGAGACAACAAGTATCGTGATGGCCCTGTCTATATCACGGGTGAAGAAAAGAACTATACCGGCAATCATCAGGATTGTTGGTGTGTACCACTTAACATGCTGGTCAATTATCCGCATAATCGGTATCTTCGTTTGTTCAGCCTGTATAATGAGCGACTGAACCTTACCGAGAGTTGTGTCTTTACCGGCTTTGGTGACTGTAATATCAAGCACGCCTGTAAGGTTGTTCGTGCCAGCAAAGACCTGCATCCCCGGGACCTTATCGACGGGCAGAGATTCACCTGTTATTGTTGCCTCGTTAACCGAGCTAAGTCCTTTTACGACTTCGCCGTCGGCCGGTATGTTATCACCGGGGCGAGCACGGATGCAGTCGCCGGTCTTTAAGCTGCTTACTTTTACTTCTCTTTCAGAACCGTCACTATCGATGAGGTTTGCTTTTGTAGGTGTGAGCTTTATCAGAGATTCGATTGAGACGCGGGCCCCAAGGGCGGTGCGTGTTTCAATTAGCTCACTGAGGAGCATAAAGAACGCGACGATACCTGCCGTGACGTAGTCCTGGGTTGCAAAGGCCGCTATTATGGCCAGTGCAACCAGCTCGTCCATATGTGCATGTCCCTGGACAAGGCTTTTTATTGCATTATAGACGATGGGAGCACCGAGCAGTATAGCACCGGCCATTGCAAGAAACTCAGCGTTGAAGCTGCCGCTGCCGTAAATAAGCTTCGCGATGCCGCTGTTTATCAGCAGCATTCCACCGGCCAGCGTTCCTAAGAGAGCCATACTCACGCGAATCTGCTTGCCGTGGGTATGCTCGGCGGCGATGTCATCCTTAAAATGTAAATGTTGGTGAGCCATAATGTCGTATCTTTTTTTCTTTTATTGAATAATAAAATTAAGCTAATTCTTAATCCTCTTGTGTCGTTTGCTCTTCGCTGGTTTTAGGTTTTAACGATGGATCCCTGTTTATCAGAACACGCCATTCTGTTCCCAGAGGAACGAAAAATTTCTCATCAACATTGTCGTAAATTCGTTCCAACGCGTCCTGACGGATTTCCTGAATAACAAGCTCCGGATATTTGCGATATTCGGGAAGCAGTTCCTTGAGATAATCGGCGTTGGCTCTGGCGTTTGCTACGACTTTAGTTTTGTAGGACATTGCCTCAGAGATTTTCTCCTGAGCTGTACCTGCCAATTGAGACCACAGAAACTGCTTTTCTTCTTCACTGACGGTATCACCCTTTAGGGCCGAAAATAATTTTTCTGCCACCGGCCCGGCTGCCTCATTCAAGGTGCTTTCGGCATAGGTCCGGGCGGCATTTATTTTTGTTTGACGGTCCTGGCTGGCAGTAACTAATGCCTGAAACTCTTTATCGATCTGCAAAGGCCAGGTCTTTTCTGTAAGCTGTACCTGAACAACTTTTATACCGCTTTCTATCGTATTGAGTTTTTCCTGCACCAATTCTCTGATGTCGTCCGTTAACCTTGCGACTTGCTCATACATAATATCATCGATAGTATAATTCACCGTTGCGGTTACTATCGCATCTTCAAAGATATTTTGCATAAGCGGTGTTATGCTTTCTATTACAACATCAAGGTAAATATCGCCCGGCTTTACATCCTCTACGTAAGTATTCTTAAAGAACCGCTCAGGATCATCAATTTGATAGGTTAACCGCCACTTACAATGGACGATGTTGTAGTCACTTCCGCTCGATCCTGATATGGTTTCATCCAGTTTTTCACTTCGGGAGATTAAATACCCGTCTTTTTTGGGATCGAGTTCGGGCAGAAACCTGGTTTTTTTAGTGGAGGCCTCGCTAAGCAATTCTTCCTTGCTTTGGTAATACCAAAAAGACCTTGTGGGCAAATCTACCTTCTTTTCTACAGGGATTTTTACCATTCTTTCCACCGGATATGGGATTATCCAGTACGGCCAGGTCCTGGGTTTGAGAACTCTGCCCTCGCCAACTCCGCGAATCTTTCCGAACCGTAAAACAAGGGCCTGCTCATCGGACCCAACAGTTTTAAAACCCGAGGCGAGAAACGCAAGGATAAGCACTGCCATTATCACTTTCAGAATAACGAAGCTGATTGACAATGCTTCCGACAGTGACTTGCCGGCAGCATCAAGTTCTACGGGTTTGGATTTGTCCGAGGTCTGTGGCTGAAAATCCATGTCGTTTTGTTTGTCTTCTTCTGTCATAATATTGCATAAATTTTATTTTTTTAGCACAATACAGTTTACCTTACTCTTGCTGTTTAGGTTTCAGGGACGGGACTTCTTTTAAGATTTTGAAAGGCCCCTCGGCGGGAATAACTAAAGTAGAACGTTCCTTTAATATCTTTGGCAGACTTTCGATATTACGTAGAAACATCGCGAATTCAGGATCTTCTTCCAGCATTTTATAATATTTTGCGGCTTCAGCGTCACCCTGTCCTCTTATAGCCAGGGCTCTTGCCTCTGCGGTGTTAAGCAGAACAGATGTCTTGTAATCGGCGTCACTCCTTATCTTGGTTGCTTCACCCTGGCCTTCGGAAATGGTGGCTTTGGTCTGGAGGCTTCTTGCAGCTTTCATTCGTTCGAATACTTTTGCCGTGACATCTTTACTGACTTTTAGCTGTTTTATGCCGAGGGTCTTGATTTCAATGCCATACTCATTGCTCAAGGTTTGTTCAAGGTCTGCGAGCATTTCCCCTTCAATGTCCTTGAATTTTATTTTATCCGGATCGCTGTTCACAAATTCACCGAAGGCGTGCCTGCCGATTACCCTGTTCTGTGTGTCGGTAATCTGGCTGTACAATTTAACTTCAGCTTCCCTGACAGTGCCAACGGAATTCAGGAATTTCAAAGGTTCGGCAATCTTCCAAACTACATATGTATTTACTATAATCGAAACAAGGTCTTTGGCAGTAGTCTCTCCAAGATCAGCCTCAAAAACGTGCAACCTGGAGTCGAATCTGTTTACATGCTCTATCGGGGCCGGAAACTTGAAACATAATTTTGGTTGGGTTATTGTACGTACAGGTTTTCCGAATCTTGTTACTAATGCGGATTCTGTCTCTCTGACCTGGAACGAAATCAGATACAAACCCATAACTAAAACGACTAATGCGATAAAAATGGTGATAGCTATATTTTTCATTATTTACCGGTCTCCTCAAAACCACCTACGTCATATATACTTGGAATGAGTTTTTCCTGAACGTCAATTATCATAATCTGCTTATCATTCGGATCTGCGGCCACGACAATTTTTCGTATATTTTTCAAAGATTCTTCGAGCGTATTTAATATAAGCTGCTGTTTGTAAATTTCTTTCGACGCCCTGTATGCCTTGAGCTGGCTGTCGAAACGTTCGCCGGCTGCTTTTGCAAGTGTGGCTTTTTCAAATTTATAGTCTTCTGAATCTTTCAGGGTCTTAAAAATGTCACCTTTGGAATCTTCAAGTGCTGTATCCAGCTCAATACCAAGCTTTTCGACATCCTGGGGCCTGTTTGTTTTTTCGGCCTGTTGATATTTTATTGCAAGACTGTAAAGCTCATCAGCGGACTGCACTGAACCCACAAGTGCACTCAGACTTTCGTTTCTTTTTGCCTGAGCTTCGAGTATAAGCGCCTGTTTCTCCTGGACAGCGCCGACAACTGCCTGATAATCCGCTGCCACTTCCGGCGGCGGGTGGATGCCCTGAAGACCCAGAAAGACGATTTCAACACCTAAATCAGCGTCGTCGGCGGCCTTCTGGATTTCTCGCATCAGAGTGTTCTTGGCCTCTGTCCTGCCTGCTCCGAGCAGGCTCTGCTCGAGGTCTGCTTCATCATCAAATTCGATTTTGGCACTGGCTGCAAATTTTGTAAGCTCACGATAGCAGATAGCTTCAAGTCGTTTTTCCGGTTCATTGTGCTTATAGATGAAAGAATACAAATCTTTTACTCTGTATTGGACCGGGACAGCAGCAATAACTATTCCCACTGGATAGGCTGAATCGTCCGAGGAAATACTTGTTTGTTTACTTGCTACAAGTAACTGGTATTCTTCTTCGTAGTGCTGCTCACCCCACAATAAAGGGCCATATCCAACTTTATCAGGATTCTGGGTTTTGGGGACAAAACCAATACTAAGCTCCATTACTTTCTTGGTCGGGTATTTATACGCAATATCTATCGGCCATGGCCATTTTGTATGGAGTCCGGGACCGACATGCCTGACATCATTCGCATCGGTTTTGGGATTGCCGAATCGCTCAATTATAGCCTCCTCATTTGGTGCTACTACGATAATACAGCTCAACAAATATAGTGAAACGACTGCAAATAAAACCAAAGGTGCTATCGCTTTTTCGAGCAGTTTATAAAACCATGTTTGAGAAACCTTAAAGCCGAACTGATAGTCAATGGCACCTGCAGCGCTGCGGAATATTCCACCCGGCTCATTTATAACCCCCAATAGTCTGCTGTCAAAGGCGCTTCTGCTGTATTGTCCTTTTAGTCTCGGACGGTAGATATCGAAGATGAGATTAAGGGCGGTTTCGGCGCCAATGAAAACGAGCAGAATCGGGACAATCCAGCTAATTACACTTAGTACGATGAACGACTTGAATTGTGACAATGCCAAACCAATTGCTATAGCAAAACACAAAACAGCTATACTCAAAAGAATGCTGCCCCCTGCTCTTAACGGCTTCCACTTCGGCTGGGCCGACATGCCTGTGGCATATCGAGAGATTAAAAAGCTCAGGAATGCAACAGCCGTCATAGCAATTGCACAAAGCAAGGGTTGCTGTGGCTGGCTTTCAATTCCCTTCATAACAGTCTTTAATAAATAAAATCCGAGGCCTATTTGGTAAGCGGCTATCAGCGTTGAGAATATGGGAATGAACCATCTTTCGAGTATTTGCAGGTGACGCTGAGCGGTGGCAAACAAGCCGGCACGTTCGCCGCTGGCTTGAAAGATTGCCGATGCCTTCTCGTCCTTGACCAGTTGGCCCATATCGAGTTTTTCCTGCTCTGCCAGGCAGCGCTGATGGAACTGTACACATAAGACAAGCCAAATCAAAGCCGAAGAGAGAATCAGCCAGCTAATTGCAGAGACGGCAAAGAAGCCGCTCCATCGGCCCAAGAAGAAGGCAATGCCGAAGAAAATCACACTCAAAATTAAAGATACGATCGCTATGTGTTCAGGGCGTTTGGATGATACTGTCATTTTTTATCCCGGTTTTATAATCCGAACAAAAAATCCTCAAACACAGTATTCACATAATATCTGTGTATGTTCTTTACAACTTATAAGTTGCGTAATATAACAATAAACATTATTCTGGTATAGAGGTAATTGAAAAAAATTATGTTCTTATATAAAATCGCGACACCTTGGTACTCGGCACAGGTGGTGCGGATTGGTAGTGACAGATGAACAAATTATTTACTATAGCTAAAAATACTTTCATAGAAACCCTTAGACAGCCTGTCTATGCCATTATCATTGTTGCTGCCCTGTTTTTACTTTTCATGAGTCCGTCTTTAACGATGTACACAATGAGCGACGACAACAAGCTCTTGCGCGAGATAGGATTATCTACGCTGTTTTTGACCAGCTTGTTCATTTCAATATTTTCCGCTTCGGGTGCTGTGGCCAAGGAATTGGAGAATAAGACTATAATGACCGTCCTGACCAAGCCGGTTCAGCGTCCAATATTCATTATTGCCAAATTTTTCGGTGTGGCTTTTGCCGTGGTTCTGGCGCATTATATCTGCACTATCGCCCTGCTGATGGTGATTAGACACGGTGTTCTCGAAACGGTAAATGACCCGCACGACTGGACGGTTATTGCTACAGGAGGGGTTATCGTTGTCGCAGTATTTTTACTAAGTGCTTTTTTCAACTATGCTTATGATTGGAAATTTTCGTCAACAGCAATCGTTTTAACCGGCATATTCGCTACATTAGGCATCGTTTTTTTGACTTTTATCGACCGGCAGTGGCAGTTTAATCCTAAGGATAACGGTATGAACGCCGTGGATATTTACGGCTCGGTATTACTGCTGTTGGCTGCAATAATAATTGTGGCCCTGGCGGTGGCACTTTCCTCCAGATTTAATATTGTAGTAACACTGTCGGCCTGTATCGGGATTTTTTTATTGGGTCTTGTAAGCGATTATGCCTTCGGTAGGTTTGCCCAGACCCAGTTATGGGCTAAAATAGGCAGATTCCTGGTGCCGAACTTGCAGATTTTCTGGATTAGCGACGCGATTTATGAGGGCAGCCAGGTCCCTGTAAAATATATCGTAATAACTGCTTCTTATGCCTTGTGCTACACAACAGCCATACTCGCATTGGCCATCGCCCTGTTCCAACGCAAACAGGTAGGATAACGCCTCGTTCGTATTGCGTATATCGTATCGCGTTTCTTTTGTTTATACCAAATACGCATCACGCTTCACGCAATACGGTTTTTACGACTGCTATCTCATCACAGTTTTCCTGCTTCGGGCATTTGGCGCAATCGCTCCAGACCTTCATCGGCAGTGTTGCTTTTTCGACTTTCTCGAAGCCCAATTTTTCGAAAAAGTCCGGCTCAAGTGTAAGTGCAAAAACCTTCGGTACACCAAGCCTGACGGCTTGTTCGATGGCGGCGGTTACTAACATCCTGCCGATGCCCTTTTCTTTCTTGGTTTCATCTACCGCCAGGGATTTTATTTCCGCTAAGTTTGACCAGATGATCTCCAGGGAACAGCATCCGGCCACACTGCCATCGACAACGGCCACACTAAAGGTCTGCAGTTTCTCGTAAATATCAGCCATCGGCCGAAACAGCATTCTGTCCCGCTCGGCATAAGAACTTATCAGGGCATGAATCGCCTTGACATCCGAAATTTTCGCACTGTGTATTTCCATAGTCGCAAGAGTATAACCAATTTTGTGAGATTTTCAAATATCAATCACAGTTTTCGAGGGACGAAAAGTGGTAAGTATCAAAAAAGGCAAAAAAGGCCGGAAAAAGAATTGCAAAATCTGCGTATAGTGTATAGCGTATAGCGTTCAGATAAAATAGAAAGTTATAGAAAGGTGTTCATGAACTGCGAATCGAGACACGGTTCACGGGTAAGGAAATATGCGTTTTATACTTATTGACAAGGTTGTTTCGCTGGATGCCGGTAGGGAAATAAAGGCGCTCAAGAGTGTTTCTTTGGCTGAGGAATATCTGGCCGACCATTTTCCGACGTTTCCTGTGCTGCCGGGGGTATTGCTGCTGGAAGGGCTGATAGAATCGGCATCCTGGCTGGTGCGCCTCACGGAAAATTTCGCACACAGTATGATATTGCTCGAACAGGCAAGAAATGTAAAATATAAAAGTTTTCTGGCACCTGCTTCCCAGATAGAATATACGGTTGAAGCTAAGGTTATCGAAGAAAACGTAAGCAGCTTTACCGGCTTCGGCTCCTCGGGGGGCGAGCGGATTGTAGAAGCAAGATTCGGTTTGAGGCACTTTAACCTGGCCGAACGGGATTCAGCAATGGCGGCTGTCGATGCCAGGATTATCGAAAATATGAAGAGACGATGGAAATTATTGGGCTGCGGATAGATTACTTTTTAACGCAGAGGTGAAAGTAATAAACGCAATACGCAATACGATATAAGCAATACGAAATTTTATACTGGAGGTAAAAAAAGTATGGCAATGAATCGGGACGAAATTATGCAGCAGGTTCAGGAAGTTCTGGTTAATGCATTGGGCGTTGACGATGATGAGGTTACCACCGAGGCGACTTTAATGGGAGATTTGGGGGCTGAAAGCATTGACTTTTTGGACATAGTGTTTCGATTGGAGAAGACGTTCGGAATAAAAATCCCGCGGGAAGAATTGTTCCCTGCTGAGAATCTAATGAACAATTCCGAATTCGTTCAGAACGGTAAATTGACCGAAAAAGGACTGGCCGAATTACGAGAGAAGATGCCGCATACCGATATTACCGGTTTTTTGGACGACCCTGACATTAATAAATTAGGTGACCTGTTTACTGTCGATGCGATTGTAAATTACGTTGAAGGCAAGCTGAATGCTGCTTAAATAGTGTAAAGTTCTCGAAGCTGTTAACGGCGGGATGGCTGAAAAATGCGTTGGATTTGGATAGATAAATTTATTGAGTTTCAAAGCGGCCGGCATGCCGCCGCTCTAAAGAATGTGACCCTTGCCGAAGAGCATTTGCACGACCATTTTCCCGGTTTTCCCGTTATGCCGGAATGTTTAATGATTGAAGCCATGGCCCAGACATCGGGAATACTTGTCGGAGAGGCAAAGAATTTTCAGGAAAAAGTAATCCTTGCGAAGATAAAAAAAGCCGTTTTTTTCGACTATGTAAAACCGGGCGACACATTAAAACTGGATGCAGAAATAGAATCCATTGCTCCGGAAGCGGCAAGCACAAGCGGCAGGATTACCTGTGCGGATAAGCTGATTGCCGAGATAGATTTGATGTTCAGCCATATAGACCAGAATCTGGCGGGTAAAGAATTTCCGGAGGAAAATTTCGTATTCACTGCCGACACATCGGTATTCGAATCTCTTCTGCGAGATGTGGCCTCAGGCAGCGCCGGAACCGGCGCCGATTCGGAGCAAAATTGATGAATTCGGCTCGCGTAGTAATAACCGGCCTTGGTGCAGTAACCCCCCTTGGATTAACCGTAAATGAAACGTGGGCCTCTTTATGTGCAGGCAAGTGCGGGATAGATAAAATTACAGCATTTGATCCTGTGGGCTTTAGCTGCAAGTTGGCCGGCCAGGTCCCCGATTATAAAATACGGGATTATGTGCCGAAGACATTTCGCAAAGCCGTCAAGCTGATGTCAAGAGATATCGAGCTGGCTGTCATGGCCGCGGGCGAAGCATTGACACATAGCGGCCTTATTACAAAGGGTATCGATCCGGAAAACATAAATGTAAATCCTGAACGTATGGCAATCAATCTGGGGACGGGTCTTATAAGCTGTGACCTGGTTGAGCTGGCTCCGGCGGTTGCTGCGAGCATAACCGATGGTAAATTTGACATTCATAAATGGGGCAAAGAGGGCCTTGAACAGATAACACCTTTATGGCTGTTGAAATATCTTCCCAACATGCTTGCCTGCCATATAGGTATCATTCACGATATTCAGGGACCGAGCAACTCCATCACCTGTGCTGAAACCTCTGGGCATCTGGCGATAGCTGAAGCAACGCAGATTATCGCTCGCGGTGCCGGCGACATTGCACTGGCCGGTGGTGCTGAAGCGAAGGTTAATCCGATAGTTATGATTCGACAGTGCCTGCTTAAAAGAGCTACCGACCAAAACAATGACGGGCCTGCTTCCGCCTGCAGACCTTTTGACGCGGAGGCCAAAGGCTCGGTTTTCGGCGAAGCCGCCGGCGTAGTAATATTGGAAAAGCTGGAAAATGCCGAAAAGCGGGGCGCAAGGATTTTCGCCGAAGTTGTTGGCATCGGTCAAAGCAATAATCTTAATCCCAAATATGAGCATCTTGAGCCGGATGGTAAAGGTGTTGAAATTGCAATAAACAAAGCTATGGATGATGCTCAGATAGGACCGGAGGATTTAGACTTGATTATCCCGCACGGGACGGGAATACCCTCCGATGATTTGGCTGAAGCAAAGGCCATCCAAACGGCTCTCGGAGGAGCGGCAGCCGGAACGAGTGTCTGGCCGACTAAGAGTATGCTAAGTAACACAGGTGCTGCAGGCGGAGCGGTTGATGTAATCGCTGCTGTTTGTGCTATGTCTGAAGGTAAGATACCCTCTACGAAAAACTGTGACAAAAAAGCAGATGGCTGTAATTTGAATATTTCCAATAAACTTCAGGCAAAAAAGATTCGTTATGCACTTTCCTGCAGTTATACATACGGTGGAC
Source organism: uncultured Pirellulales bacterium (assembly GCA_964653075.1). Taxonomy (GTDB): domain Bacteria; phylum Planctomycetota; class Phycisphaerae; order Sedimentisphaerales; family Anaerobacaceae; genus NIOZ-UU13. The sequence goes on along the minus strand of CAZZAX010000021.1, from coordinate 29,308 downwards.
AAACAGCCGCATTGATATTGAAGAATTTTGATAGCGAGATGGTTAACTAAATGACGGAAAACTGCACAACTGAACAAGTTGTAATAACCGGAATGGGCATCGTTTGTCCTTTGGGGCACGATGTGGGATCTTTCTGGCAGGCAATATTGGCGGGCAAAAGCGGTGTGGCTAAAACTACTATTTTCGATGCCTCGACGTTTCCTACCACGTTCGATGCCGAAGTCAAAGATTACGATTTTGCCCAATACACGAACAATCCGCAGTTGCATCAGCATAGCAATCGCGGCTCCGGCTTTGTCATCGGCGCTACTGCCCAAGCCTGTAAACAGGCCGGGATTGATGTTGAAACCACAGAGCCGACCGACGGAATAGAGCGAGAAAGATTAGGCATATATCTGGGTGCGGGCGAAGGCTCTGTTGACAATGATGTATTTTTCTCTGCAATTGCCGAAGCATGGAACGCAGATACGAATGAAATGGACTGGGGCAAATGGGCGCAGGTCGCTGTCACAAGAATGGACCCGATGTGTGAGCTTGAGCAGGAGCCGAATATGCCCGCTGCTCATATCGCTGTGCTCACGGGCGCTCGCGGTCCGGCAAGAAGCTGCCTGACCGCCTGTGCAGCCAGTACTCAGGCCGTTGGTGAAGCTGCGATGATGATCCGCAAAGGTGACGCGGATATAATGATAGCAGGCGGCGCACATTCGATGATACATCCGTTGGGACTTATGGGCTTTAACCGCCTTACCGCCCTATCGACGAGAAATGACAGTCCCGAAACGGCATCAAGGCCGTTCTCCTCATCCAGGGACGGTTTCATTCTCGGTGAAGGTGCGGCAATACTTATTCTCGAATCCTTAAGCTCGGCGAGAAAAAGAGGCGTTGAAATATTAGCTGAAGTCATCGGTTACGGCAGCAGCTCCGATGCTTTCAGGATTACCGATATGCACGAAGAGGGCAGAGGTGCGATACAGGCGATTCATGCGGCACTTGCCGATGCCGGTATCAGCTATAAAGACATAGATTACATAAACACGCACGGCACAAGTACGGCCGAAAATGATTCGATAGAGACCAAAGCCATAAAAGCGGTTTTCAAAGAGCAGGCAAAAAACACTCCTGCAAGCAGTGTCAAGAGCATGATGGGTCACCTGATTGGTGCAACCGGTGCAGCAGAATTGATTACCTGTGTCCTGACAATAAGGGACAATATCCTCCCACCGACAATGAATCTGACGGACCCTGATCCCGAACTTGATTTGGATTACGTACCCAATAAGCCGCGGAAGTGTCAGGTTGATGTGGCAATGAATGAGTCTTTCGGTTTTGGCGGGCAAAATAACGTTGTGGTTATTAAACGTTTCTCTTAGACATTGAACCGGGGGTCAGACAACGAACCAAAGGGAATATGGTTGACGTTAGCTGCGCAGAGTTGTACACTTCGCAATATCCTAAATCCGGATGTATCGGTTTTATAACCATAAGGACGACGGCAAAATAAAAGGAGAGAAAATATGAAAAAGTCGGTTATTCTAAACCTGGGTTTTCTTGTTTTTGCAGCAGCCTTTTGTGGCTGCCAGACACCTGTCGAAGGGCCTTCCGACGAGCAGCTTATCAACACTGCGATGACCGAATGGAAGGCTGCTTTTGAAGCCAGGGATTTGGACAGGCTGATGGTGTTGTTTTCTGAAAATTACATCTCTTCCACCGGAAGTAGTAAGGTTGCTATGCGTGAGCGCATGGCAGGTGCCATCGAACGGGGCTCATTAGATAACGTAGAAATCAAAATCCAAAACGCCAAATTAACGCTTGTCGGCGACAAGGCCACGTTCGGCCCTGTTGAAATTACACTCGACAGAGGTACGTTGGCAATAGAATACACGCTGCAGAAAGAAAACGGTAAATGGCTTATTGTAAGCTCAAGACGCAGGGAAAATAGCTTTGGAGTGAAACTCCTGAACTACGCACGATTGTAAAAGGCTATTATTAGATTACCTGCTAACTGATATACTGATAAGCCAATTAGTAATACTAAAGACCATGATTGATATTAAACAAATACGCGAAAATCCTGAGAAACTTAAGAAGGCCGCTAAAGATAAAAACTTCGACGTTGATATTGACAGATTGCTTGTAGCAGATACCAAATTGATTTCTGCAAAAAAGCTGCTTCAGGATATTGTCACAAAAAAGAACCGAATCGGTAAATCAATTCCTACACTATCGGGGAATGACAAGGAATCTGCGCTGGCTCATTTGTCGGAATTGAAAAATCTTGAAATAGAATGGCAGGAACAAACCAAAAAACTTCAGCCCGAATTTGATGAATTAATGCAGCAGGTGCCTCAGCCGACCGACGATGATGTGCCGTTGGGTAAAGATGACACGGAAAATGTAGAGATAAGAAAAGAAGGGCAAATACGGCACTTTGATTTCGAGCCGAAAGACCACGTGCAGTTGGGTCTGGCTTTGGGAATTATGGATATCGAACGGGGTGTAAAATTGGCCGGCACGAGAAACTATTTTCTCAAAGGTGACGGCGCCTTATTGCACTGGGCGGTTCTTCGTTTCGCAATGGACTATATGGTAGGTAAAGGGTATGTTCCACTTTCGGTTCCGCTTCTTATGAAAGATGAGGCGATGAAAGGCACCGGCTATTATCCCGGCTCCGAAGACCAAACCTATCGAATGGAAAAGGACCAGCTCAATCTGGTGGGCACCGCCGAGGTGCCCCTGACAGCCTATCGTATGGGCGAGATATTGAACAATGAGGAATTACCATTGAAGTACGTGGCGCAATCGAGCTGCTTTAGGCGCGAAGCCGGAGCTGCAGGCAAAGACACATACGGCCTTTACAGAATCCATCAGTTCGATAAAGTCGAGCAGGTGGTAATTTGTGAAAACAGCGTCGAACAAAGCAATAAATACCACGAAGAGATTTTAGCAAATGCCGAGGCAGTCATGCAGGCTTTGGAGCTGCCATACCGTATTGCGAATGTCTGTACCGGTGACCTTGGCAGAGGTCAGGCGAAAAAGTTCGACATTGAGGCATGGATGCCTTCACGCGGAAGCTATTGTGAAACGCACAGCGCAAGCAAATTCTACGAGTTTCAGGCAAGACGAATGAACCTCCGTTACAAAGACCCTGCCACCAAGAAGAACCATTTCTGCCACACACTTAATAACACCGTCATCGCTTCACCTCGAATACTGATACCTGTCCTGGAGCTTTACCAGCACTCCGACGGCTCGATAACAGTACCCAAGGTCCTGCGGCCATATATGGACAAAGAAACAATTACTAAAAAATCATAACTGAAGGAATCCGATTATGACTAAGGAAGAAATTCTCGAATTTATAACCCAAAATCCTGTATTCAGCCTCGCTACAATTGACGGTAATCTGCCTCACGTTCGTACAATAATGTTGTATAAGGCCGATGAGAATGGAATTATTTTCTGTACCGGCCGGGACAAAGCTGTTCACAGGCAACTGCAGGCCAATCCTGCCGCAGAGCTTTGCTTTTATAACGCTGATAAGGGCCTCCAGGTCAGAATCGAAGGTGCTGTTCAGGTGCTCGACGATTTGGAGCTAAAAAAGAAAATTGTCGAGGCCTTCCCCTTCTTAAAACCCTGGGTGGATAGCCAGGGCTATGAGGTAATGATATGCTATTGTCTTAAAAATGCCAAAGCTGTCACTTGGACGATGGAAACAAACTACGATCCAAAACAATATATACAGCTTTAAACCGAGCCGGCTTTGCTGAAATCTCCTTTTGGAAAGGGAAGGAATCGGCGATATTTCTTTTTTTGTCATTATGATAAAAAAATTGACGCTTCACGATATAAGATTATAATTCGTATGTTGAGCTATGAATCTGCTTAACTAAAGTGGGATTGTATGTAGCTTTTGATATTAATTTCGCCCAGAGACATCTTTTGGTGCTGATCTGTTCAATTTAGGATTTACATGGAAATTCTCGAGATTAATAAGATCAGAAAAGAATTTGGCACCGTAGTAGCTGTCAATGATATAAGCCTTTCCGTTGAGCAGGGCCAGGTATTGGGTCTTATTGGGCCGAATGGGGCAGGAAAAACCACACTTCTGAGAATCCTGGCTACTATACTTCGGCCGACAAACGGCAGCGTTCGATTATTGGGATACGATTTAGCAAAGGAATATCTTGCCATTCGCAAACATATCGGTTTTCTGCCTGATTTTTTCAATCTTTATAACGACCTTACACTTCGGGAGTGCCTGGAATTCTTTGCGAAGGCATACAAGGTGGAAAATACAATTATACCGAAGCGAGTTGATGAGGTGCTCGATTACATCGAGCTTCAAAACAAGCGGGACGACTTCATTCGCCACCTTTCAAGAGGTATGGTTCAGCGAATGGGAGTGGGGGTGCTGCTGGTACATGATCCTGATGTTTTTCTGCTGGATGAGCCGGCCAGCGGACTTGACCCGAAGGCGAGAATTCAATTACGGGCGGTTTTGAAAAAACTCAGCAGTGAAGGAAAGACCATTATCATATCCTCTCACATTTTGACCGAGCTTTCCGGGTTTTGCACTCATATCGCCTTAATGAATAAGGGCAATATAGTCTTACAAGGCGCTGTGGATGATATCCAAAAACAGGTTTTCGGCTCAAAGAAAATCTGTATATCGGTTCTGGATAATTGTGACGAGGCGGTTGAGATAATAAAAGAATTTCCAAACACAAAGATAGAAACTGTTAAGGATAATAAGATTACTGTTGAGATTAATGCGGAAGAGTTGGAATTAGCGGCCCTGAATTCGAACTTGGTTGCAAAAGGTTTGAAAGTTTTCAGCTTCTGTGAGGACAAAACTGACCTTGAAGATTTGTTTATGAAGATATCGGCCGAAGGATAGCTTTTTACAGGACGGATAAAGTGATACTGAATAATCCATTGATAAGACGTTATCGTTACAGTTTGATGCGGCCGCGCCAGTTCTGGGTTTCCATTACTATCTATATTGGCATTATTGCTTTAATATTATTTATAAACTACACCGCCTATCAGTACCAGGAATGGTTTGGGAATCAAACACGTTTCTTGAAGGGCATTTATTACCAGTTTTTGATTCTACAGCTAATCGTTCTCTGCATATTAGGTGCAATTAATTCCAGCTCTGCTATTAAAGATGAAGTTACCGGAAAATCCTATGATTTCTTCCGGATGCTTCCTCTTTCGGCCGGTAAAAAAGCCGTTGGTATTCTCGTAGGAAAAAACCTTGTCGTGCTGCTCATGGCGGCAGTTAATTTTATTCTTCTTATAATCTTAGGCATCTTAGGCCGGATGGACCCCGCTCTGCTGGGACATTATTTTTTGGTCTTGATATCATTAGCTGTTTTTACCAATTCAATAGCCCTTTTGGCATCCATTAAACCGGTTACCACGAAGAAAAAAACTCATATAGTAACTTTCATTATTCTTGGTTTTATCTTCGCGCCTTTCTTGCTCTCGGTCTTTGGTATCGCGGCCAGAAAAATCAATGTGCTTGAGAATGTCATAGCAAAGTTTTACACGATAGAGCTTCCAATCCTGATTTTGATAAGTTTGATTGCTCTGTATTTTAGCTGCTGGAGCATTAAAGGTATATTACGCAGATTTACTCGTGAGGATGAACCATTATTCACCAGAATGGGTGCATATCTGTTTATGCTCGGTTTTGAGGTTGTGCTCTTCGGCCTTTTCTACGCGTACTTAAAAGACGGAGCAAGGGATGCTAATTATTGGTATTGGCTGATATCTTTATTGCCGGCTTTGCTCGTTCCGATCTGGTCCTGTCACAGTTTCGAAAAGTATCTTGAGCACAGCGGCTTGATTCGAATCAAATCAACCGCAAATAAAAACCTGATCCCTCGTATGCTGCTGCATTCGAATGTATTGTTTGATTTTGGTTTGTTTGCTATCTGGAGCGTAGGTTCTGTTTTAACTATATTCCTTACTGGGCAGGAATTGTTACGAGATCTATACAATATTATCATACTGTTTTCCTTTTACTTGTTTCTTATTTTATTACTGGAGCTCCATGTAGTTTATAAGCCGGTTACTAACAAGATAGGACTTCTTTTAAGCTTTATTATCATAGTGTATTTGATCTTACCTTTGATTTTATTCGGCATTGTGGAGAGTGAGGGGGTTTATATGTATAGCCTGCCTGGTTTTGCATACCGTCTGTTGTTTAATGATGCTGACCCGGGCGTTTCGACTCTAAGTTTCATCTGGCTTGTTAACGTGGCGTTATGCATAATTCCCATAATACTGATACGGACACGATATAAACATATCCTGGCCGCCAGAAGCAAAATGTAATACAAGCGCACACCTAAGAAATTTACACTTCGTTTACAAATGCTATTTTTATTTCTACTTAATTGATTGGTTTTTTTCTCAGCGTTTTTTTATAGTAAGAATATCCTTGCATCTTTTATTTTATGTCTGTATTCTATTTGGCCATGGACGAGATACGGCGGAAATTAGCCCGGATAGACCGGCAATTGGCCGGAATAAATCTCCATAAGCGAATCATAAGCACCTGCCCTCTTGTCTTTGTCGCTACAGGTCTGATAGCGGGGATTCTGATACAAAGCGCTTTGATTGAGTCACGGCTTATCTGGTTCTGGCTGATATTATTAATACTGTGCCTGCTTTCAGCGATTTTATTCTTTGTTATACAGATTAAGGATAGGCTTTATACTTATGCTCCTTTGCTCTTAAGTTCTTGTGCTCTTGTTTGTTTTCTATGTCTTGGTGCGATTCGGCTGATAAGTTTTCATCGGCCAGAGCCTAACGACATCCGTAACCTTGTTACCAACGAGCCGAAACTGGCGACCATTCGCGGGATGATTCTGACCGAGCCGTATGTCAATAAAAATCAAAACTGGAAATTCGCCAGGTTCAAACCCGGCGACCCGTCGAGCAGCTTCTACCTCGAAGTCGCAGAAGTAGAAGCTACAGATGGCTGGACTAAGGCAGCCGGTACTGTCCGAGTGTATGTAAGTGAGCCTGTTACGGATTTGAAAGCCGGCGATTATATACAGATATACTGCCGGCTTGACAGATTCGACCCCCCTACCAATCCCGGGCAGTTCGATACGGCAAAATATCTGGCGAGGAGAAATATCTTTGTCGCCGCCTTTGCAAAATCACGGGACGGAATCGAATTACTGCAAGGTAATCCTCCTGCTGTTTTTACAAAGCTAAAAAACAGGGTAAGGCGATCTGCTTCCCGGGCTTTGTTGGATACTCTTTCGCCGGAAGAGCCCAACCGGGGCTTGCTGGAGGCTTTGCTGTTGGGTTATAGAGGAAATATCGACAGTAATACTTACAGGGCATTTCGCAAGACCGGCCTGCTGCACTTTATCAGCCTGTCGGGTATGCATCTGGGTATTTTGGTTGGGATGATATGGTGGCTTTGTAAAACGGCCGGCTTAATGAAGCCTGCACGGGCGGTCGTTTGTATGATAGCGATAGCAGTATTTTTGTTAATTGTCCCTCCGAGAGCACCAACCCTAAGGGCTGCTATTATATGTTGTGTTTTTTGCCTGTCATTTATTTTTCGCCGGCACTCCAATCCCCTCAACACATTATCATTAGCGGCTATAGTTCTTTTACTTATAAGGCCCACGCACTTATTCGAGGCCGGCTGGCAGCTCTCGTTTGCAGCAGTACTCGGAATTGTTCTATTCGCAGACAGAATCCACTTCTTTATATACGAAAAAATAACTAATTTGCCCTGGCGCAAGAAAAAGCAGAAGACAAAACTGTTTTTTTATGTAATCTCAAAACCGGGTCCATATATCCTGAGACTGTTTTCTGTGGGTCTTTCTGCCTGGCTGGGCGGGGCAGGTATTTTAATATATCATTTTTATACAATTACTCCGCTGTCGAGCATCTGGACGTTGCTGGTCTTTCCTTTGGTAAGTCTAATCCTGATATTGGGATTTTTGAAGATAATCTTGTTTTTCCTGTTGCCTGCATTAAGTGCTGTTCTGGGATTTACAGTCACCATCCTGTCAAACTGGCTTATTTGGATAGTAGAACTGATAGCAAATCTGGATATATCACAAATATTGATAGGTCAGGTTCCGCTTATACTGGTAATTATCTATTACAGTATAATTATTTTTACCGGCTTTGTATATTTTCGGCGGCGTCCTATGGTTAAGAAAATGATCTGCGCGGTGATGTTATTAGCTTTGGTTGTTTTTCTGGGTGCTATGAAATGGCAAAGGACACACAGGGATGATTTAGTCATTGCCTTTCTTGACGTCAGTCATGGCCAGGCGATTTTAGCTCAGCTTCCCGGCAAGAGCAATGTTTTGTTCGACGCCGGTTCGCTGAGCAGAAGTGACATCGGCAGACGAGTTGTCAATCCCTTCTTAGACTACAAAGGAATAGATAAAATCGATGCCGTTTGCATAAGCCATAACGATACGGACCATATCAATGGAATACCAGAGGTTATAGAACACTGCAAGGTCGTTGGTGTTTACACGACTAATGACTTTGTTAAAAAGACGGATCAATGGGGCACAGCAAAATATCTAAATGACTTTTTGGCCGCAAATGATTTGAAAATGAAATCCCTGAACGATATTTTGGATTTAAGCAACAGTATTAATATTAAAATACTATGGCCAACCGAAGAAGCATCTGAGAATGAGGCTTTAGGGGACAATGATAAATCACAGGTTTCATTGATAGAATTTGCCGGTGTAAAGGTTCTTCTGTGTTCAGACATTGAAAAATTCGCACAGAGAGAGCTTCTCCGCCTGCATCCGGACCTGAAAGCGGATATTGTTTTTGTCCCTCATCACGGCTCGGTCAGTACCTTAGAGGATGATTTTTTACAAAAACTCGATCCGGAAATTTTGATATACAGTTGCGACCGAAGCCAGTACGAAAGACAATCACGCACAATTCAAAAAGATGATAGTGCCGAGTCGTTCTATACCCCTAAGCATGGAACTGTTGTCGTTCGTATCAACAGAGATGGTTTGGTAAGCACTACAACATTTATACAGTAGTAGAAATGCTGGCCTTACGGACATTACAGACCCGAAGTAACATCGTGCATTGTCTTACCATAGTATTGTGTAAAAATTATCGTACAATAGGCAGTAAAAATGTCACCTCATATGCACCACAATCTCGACTCTCCGGTTTCTTGCTTTGCCGCTTGAGCTTGAATTGGAAGCTATGGGCTGGCTTTGTCCGCGGCCGCTTGCTTGAATCTTTTCTTCAGAAATTCCCTTTTTGACGAGGTACCGAACTACGGAAAGAGCGCGTTGAGCGGAAAGCTCCCAGTTGTCCTTCCATTTTGATTTTTTGATTGGGTCCGTGTCGGTATGGCCGACAACATCTATTTGTTTGCTGGCGTATTTGTCCCGCAATACTGAATAAATATGGTCAAGCTCTGTACTGGTTGCCCTTTTTAATGTGGCCTTTCCCGAATCGAACAATATTGCGTTCGGGAGTGTCACTGTAATTGTTCCTCTGGAAGCATCGAGTGAAACATCGTAGCCTTCTCCAAAGCCGGTCACATCGCCGGGCGTTTTGCTGCGTTCTTCAATCTGTCTTTGGAGCTCTTCGATTGTCATCTGGTCCTGTGAAATGCGGTCGGCAAGCTGGCCCTTTTCCGACCTTTCGCGTTCGAGCAGACCTTTCAGGTTCTCGTGCTCGACGCTCAGGGCTTTATATCTTTTCTCCCAGTTGATACAACCGGGCAAAAGGGCAAGTGCTACAAGACAAGTCAGCAGAGCAACTGTTTTTTTGTTGGTAATCCGCATTTTATATCTCCTTATAATGTTGAGTTTATATTTCCAGATTTAATGATAAAACACAAAACTCATGTAATCGCGAATCCAATCATGTAGAATAATAACAACAAATATACCTAATGACAAGAACGGACCGTAAGGAATTTGTCGAATTTTTTTAAAAAACATCTGAAAACCCGCCCAGGCCAGGCCAAAGAATGGGGCCACAAAAAACGCCACCACAATGTAAACGGGTCCTATTACCGCCCCCGCCGCTCCCATCAAATGTACATCACCGAGCCCCATTGCTTCTTTTCCGAAGGCCAGTGTGCCGAAAATCCTGATACTCCAGACGATTCCGCAACCCACGAAGTAGCCCCATACACTGCCCAGAAGTCCAGCAATAGCAGAATGTTGTGAAAAATCCTCCCACCAGGCGCCTACTGGTGCGACTTCTCTGACTATCCAAAGTCCTGCCATCGAACAGACGATTATCGGAAGCAAAAAGATGATTTCCCTGCACACCTCCAGACGATGATTGAATTGCTGTTCAGCAGGTTCTTTCAACTTGTCGGCTGAATCGGTTGGTTCTTCAGAATTTTCATGCAGATTACTTTGTGAGTCTTCGGAATTCTCTGATTCGTAACTTCTTTTAAGAATCCCGCTCATAAGCAGCACAAGAGATATAGCCAGTCCTGCAGTTGCTCCGACAGCCAGTGCACCCGTGTTAGCCGAGGCACTGGGCAAAAGTGAATTCGCACGAATCAGGGCGGGATCAATTATGTAAACGCTGACTGCCGAGCCGATAAATCCGGCTGCAGTGACTAACCAGCAGATAGATAGTGGTATAATCCAATGCTCTAAATCAATCGCTGATGCGGCTATGAAAGCTCCCAGCATAATTATATGAAGCAGGTAAATGAACCAGCCGCCGCCTAAAAAGGGCCTAATAAGGCCGTCTCGCAAATTAAATTGAAAATATAAAATGAAAAGGCCAAGAAAAACCAGCCCCGTCAGAAGTTCGATGATAAAATAACGTGCTGAAATCGGAGCTTTGCAATACCGGCACTTCCGCCCCAAAAACAGCCACGAAAGAAGTGGTATATTGTCGTAAAAATGAATATGCCTGCCACAGGCCGGACAGGCTGAAGGCGGAGTCACTAAAGACTTGTCACGAGGTAAGCGATAGATAACGACATTCAGAAAGCTGCCTATACAACAGCCGAACCCAAAAATGAAGATAAACAAAATCCACTCTGGTACTGCCACAATGCCTCCTTTGCAAAAGCAGTACATAAAGCACTATGTTTTCGTGCTCTTATGTTTCTTGTTGACAATACCGGCCACTTTCACAGGTAAGCCGAACAAACGTATAAAGCCGGTCGCATCGGTTGGGTCATATTCGGCGCCCATCTTAAAACTTGCTAAGTCTGTTTTGTACAAACTGTACGGGCTTTTTATGCCGGCCGGTGTGCATTGCCCTTTGAAAAGTTTCATCTTAACTTCACCGGTAACATTCCGTTGTGTAATATCTACGAACGCATCAATCGCCTCACGTAGTTGACTAAACCACTGGCCGTAATATACCAGCTCAGCATATTTCAGCGCGACCTGTTGTTTATAGTGCAAAGTTTCCCTGTCAAGTGTAAGGCTTTCTAAGGCATCGTGGGCAGCCATGAGAATTGTTCCGCCCGGAGTCTCATACACGCCACGTGACTTTATACCCACCAGACGGTTCTCGACAAGGTCCGTCTGCCCGATACCGTGCTTTCCTCCTATTTTATTCAACGCTTCAATCAACCTTACGCCGCTTGTGAGCTTGCCGTTAAGCTTAACAGGTATTCCTTCGAAAAAACCTATTGTTACATAGTCCGGCTGGTCAGGTGTTTTCGAAACCGGCTGGGAAATAACGAACAGATTGTCCTTTGGCTCATTGGCAGGGTCTTCGAGGTCGGCCCCTTCATGGCTGATGTGCCATAAATTGCGGTCGCGTGAATAGATTTTTTTCTTGGATTGCTCGATGGGGATTTTGTGTTTTTTGGCGTAATCAACCGCCGCCTCACGACAAGTCAGTTCAAATTTAGGGTCTTTCCACGGCGCGATAATCCTCAGCGACGGGTCCAGTGCCATAAAGGTCAGCTCGAATCGTACCTGGTCGTTGCCCTTGCCTGTTGCTCCGTGGGCTACTGCGGTTGCGCCTTCAGCTTGCGCAACCTGGACCTGATGCCTGGCGATTAAAGGCCGGGCGACACTCGTCCCTAACAGGTACTTTTTTTCATAAACAGCACCTGCTTTGAGCATCGGCCAGAGATAATCTACGACAAACTCTTTGCGCAGGTCTTTAACTACACACTTGACCGCACCGCTCGCCAGGGCTTTACGTTTAATGCCGGCCAGTTCATCGCCCTGCCCTAATTCGGCCGCAAACGCTATTACATCATAGCCGTAAGTTTCCTTAAGCCATGGCAGAATAACACTCGTATCAAGGCCCCCGCTGTATGCTAAAACTACTTTTTCCGGTTTTTTTCCTTTACTTTTGACCATTCGGTTTGTCCTTAATGATTTTACGTCTATAATCCCAGTACTTGGCGACCCACTCAGCGGTCATCGGCTTCATAGAGCACCTTCCCTTCTTCAAGAATCTCCCGCATGAAGTCATCACCCATTTCTATTCGCTGGCGCACTTTTTCAGGAGTACGAACGAGCATATCTATGGGGAATCCGGGCCGAAGCTTCATCCTAATTTCGACAGATTTATCCACGCTTCTGCCCTTAAAAGGTCCGACGACCAGCAAATCTACATCCGAATCTTCGGTGACAGTGCCTCGCGCATATGAGCCGAACAGTATTACCCTTTCAGCACCAAACTCCAGGCCAATCCTCCGACCGAACTCTTCTATTTTGTTCATCGCCACCATTAACAAACACTTTCACTCTCAGCAAATGTCATTTCTTCACATCAATGCAAGCACAACTTGTCGTTCCTGCAAAACCTGCCCTGAGTAAAGTCTAAGGAGCAGGAACTCATTTTCCCTACCATTTTTAATATACCAACAATCATTGCCATAGAACAACAATTAAATTGTGAAATGTCAATATCACCGGACAAAGCCTGTCTTGCCTGACTTAACTTGTGGTAATTTCTAATAGCCCAGCTTTTTTCCTGTCATACATTCTATTTTAACTTTTATGATTACAGTGTTCTTAATAGATCCTTCTGGATATTTAAAAAAACCTTCGTAATAATTCTGCATGATAATATCAAATGCCCTGCGTTTTTGTTCGATGTCTTCTATGAGTTCGGCCCTTCCGAATCCGATAACGCTTCGGTATTTCATGCTGCAGTTACATACTTTTTTGCCCTTTACGAGCTCATGGTCTGTGTCTATCTCAAAACAGACATTGTTGTTTTTTCTAAGTATATCCAGCTTTTTGCCTTCACGGGTGGAATGAAAATATAAGTTATTATCTTTATACCCGAAACAAAGAGGTACGATATATGGCCGTCCGTTTTCAGATAAAGCCAAACGGCATACTTGTGCCTTGTGGATAATATCTTCTATAGTAGCAATATCATTTATTTCCTGGTCTTTTCGCCGCATTAAATTTCCCCAAGCAACTGTTATTCATTGTTCCAGTTTTGGAAGCAGTATGTTACTAAATTGTCTTGATATTCCGTTCACCTCATTCATCTCCGCAGAAGTGACCGGATACCAGTCACCAGGGTATCATCGTTCATAGAGAATTCTCCCGTATTTATCAGCGAAATAAACGATATGATTGACCACAGACCGCCAGCGGTTATATTCCTCTGGAGTTTTTACAATAATATCAAACGAAGCAGGAACGTCGGCTATTAGGTGCCTGACGGCACAATAACGCTGACGTGGGGGAAGATCGGTTTTAGCGACAACCAGCAGGTCAACATCCGAATCCTTTGTGACAGTGCCTTGCGCATAAGAGCCGAATAGTATTACCCGTTCAGCGCCAAACTCCACCCCAATTTGCCGTCCAAACTCTTCTATTTTGCCCATTGTTATCATTATGAAATATCCCTATATCAACAACTCTTTGCTAGGCAGCAATGATAACACCTTCACGACGGGCAATTTCAAGAATTGGACGGCACTGGTCAGTTTCCCATTCCGCTTCCCCGCAGGGGATAGGCTCAATACGATTATCGCTCACAGTTGCCCGCCAGAGCGCTTTAATCAACGAGATTTCGCGCGAGCCGTCAAATTCTGGAGCAATTACAACCAGGTCTATATCGCTGTATTGATTAGCTTGTCCTTGCACATAGGAGCCAAACAAAACAGCACGACGGGCATGAATACCCATTGCCGGCAGCGCAGCCAGATAACGCTTTACTGATTTTATAACTGCGTCTTCAACCATATTAACATCTCCTTGGCTCTCGATATTTCCTCCCGTGCAAGTCCTGAATCAACCGGTACTTGTTCGAAGTCAGGATACCGTCCTTCCAATTGGTAAATGCCAAATTCTCGTAGGAATTCTCCCTGTTCCGAGTCGAGCTTTAGCTGGGCAATCTCAGCAAGGCGAACAAGATTGTGAGTACGTGGTGGAATATCATTTGTCTGCCGGGTGACATGTGCTTTGAGCATCTTTTCAATAGCAAGATGTGCAAAGAAAAGACAATGTCGAAGATGGCCCTTTTCCAGCAATGATTGAGCCGCTGCGAAGTCCTCATCGGCGCTTGTCTGCCAGTAGTCAATTTGTTTTTCAGCATCAACCATATTTACCCAATAATACCAGCAATATCCACAACAGAGCAACAATTAAATTGTGAAATGCCAATTCTAACTCCAATTACATAGATATTCATCGGGTACTTCATCAAGACTTGAAAACACATCTTTCTCAGGAAATGCTGCCTTGGCTAAAGGCTTGACTAATTTTTTGTCTCTTGTTAATAAGCTATCAGCTCGGCTAAGAAGTAAAACGTATTCCATATCCTGATAGTCATGCTCAGCGTGTTTTTTTGTCGGTGCCCCACCCGAAAGCCCACGACAAGAATACTCCATCGCTATGACCCGAACCAGTCTGAAATAGTGCCAACTTATCCATTTGTCTGACAAACAAAATCTATTTAGATTTTTAACCCATCCAGCAGGCATCGAGCGTAATGCAAAGTCACGCATCTGGTCTTTGTTAGCACCAATATGATTAAGAAATTTTGCGAATCGATCTTTAATTCCTTGCGATTGTATTTTTTTTAATGAGTCCTGCAATTCAGATGATGCTCTTTTACATATCCTGTCAATAGTGTCCACAAATAGTCTGCAAGCAACATCAGAACGTGCCTTAAACATTTGCATAGCGTTAGCAACACCATTTCCAGAAGTGCCATTTTTGATTCGGCACATCACTTCGAGATCTGGCAAGAACCACGGATACGGCTCAAGAGAACTCCCTTCGCACCGTAAGAATCCGGTACTGCATGAACAGTAATAAGCGCCATACTGAATAAGTTGTTTGCAGTGCGTCAATGTCCTTCGCGGCTTGATGCGAAAATCTGTGTGGCATTCATAACACAATATGTCAGGAAGAATTAGAAGATGATTCTTGGCGAAATTACAAAGTCTATCGAAGTTGATGCCAGTAAATGCATCTTTATCAATAACTATTTGTTTTGGCTTCATCGTTTTGTTAGACACTCACAAATAGTTCTTCGCATAAGCTCGGCGTTGCCGTTTGTGTTGGTGAAAAGTTTGAATTGAGCCAGACCCTGATTGACGAACATTGAAACGCCATCGATTGTTTTTGCTCCGGCCTGCCTGGCATGCTTTATAAGCAGAGTCTCAATGGGATTATAAACAGTATCGAAAACCGCCATATCACTTTTCAGGCATTCCTGGGGAACAGGTGCAGCATTGACATTCGGATGCATTCCGATGCTGGTACAGTTTACTACCAGTTTGGCGTTCATATCCGTTAAATCACCCAGCGGTGCAAATTCACAATTAAACTCGCCCGCAAGCTTTTCGGCCTTACTTACAGTACGATTGTAAATGCGGATTTGTGCTCCGGCATCGCTTAAACCTGCAACTATCGCCCTTGCAACTCCGCCGGCTCCGACAACTGCGACCGAAAGTCCTCTTAACCCGTCCCTGCTGATACCCAGTGTAGAAGTAATCGCATCCAGAGCAGCGGAATAGTCGGTATTATATGCGCTCAGTTTCCCACCTTCGCTGATAATCAATGTGTTGACCGCCCCTATCTTTTCAGCCAAAGGCTCAATAAAACCCCCGTTGGCCTGGGCAAATTCCAGGGCACTTTGTTTATGCGGAATTGTTACACTAAAACCAACGAAATTCAGCCACTTTCTTTCAATGACGTTATTTAAAAACGAGCCAAATTCCTGCTTTCCCTCCTCGACCAATAACGGCAAATATAATTTGTTCATTTGTTTTTCACCGAAGCAGGCGTTATGAATCGCCGGACTTAATGAATGCCCGACCGGATTGGCTATCACCCCGAAAAGTTCTGTCTCGGATGTAATATCATCGTAATGGTACAATTGCATAAACTGCTCGATTGTCAACTGTCCCGGCGCTGTTGCGCTTTGGTCATCGATACTTGCGAAAGTTATAAAGCTGTTCAGCTTTTTAGCTATGATTCTGCTGATAAGGCCCGCTTCGCCCATACAGAAAACGATTCTGTCACCGCTGGTTTCATGCAGCAAATCAAAGGCTTCGAAGCAGTCGTTTATATGGTTCGCGGTATAGACAAGTTTGGGTATCGCATCCGGATATACATCTAAAATATCACGATGAAGTTTGTTTATATCGGAAAATTTTGTTTCGAAATTATGGACCGACAGGATTATATGCGCTTGCGGGTTTTGTGATAATTCCTGTTGTATTGCTTCCTGGTTCTCGGCGATAAGGAAATTGTCATATTCGTAGTCAATAAATTCGGCGCCGGCTTTCAGCGCACTGACCAGCACATCAACTCGCAATTGTTGCCCGTAACCAATCACCCCCCCCTGCTGCTTATCACGACAGGTTACAATTATTGGTATTTGTTTATCACCGGCACTTTTTACATAGACAATCAGATTTTGAACCATCTCGACACTGAGGTTCTCGATATAATCTATGCGCAATTCGAGCATCTCGGCGCCGGCGGATATCGCTGCTTTGACCTGTTGCCTTGCCTGGTCTAAATCCTTCGCTGCTATTGGAACGGCTAATTTTGTCTCCATAATCCAAACATATAGCAGTGAAAAACCCCAAAAGCAAGGCCAAAAACCAAAGTATCGCTCCGAAAAATAATTTGACCGCCGTTTCGCCTAAAAGGTTGCATACTTAACGTAAATAGATTATTTTACCTGGTTTGCGTTATTGATAGAATCCGCAATGCTATACTCAAGTCATGGCCTGGGTTTGTCGAAGGCTTGTTTAGAAGTGTTATGAGCAGGAAAAACCCGGATTCTTTATAGGTTTATCGATTTGATATTATGTTAGAGCATGAAATTAAAATTCCGGCTTCAAAGGCCAAATGTTACAGGATAGAAATCGGCACAGATATTCTTGGCGAATTGTGGCCCCGGATAGAAGTGGATTTCGACGGATACAACAAATTTGTTGTTACCGATGAAAACCTGGTCTCAGCAGGACATTTGGAAAAGCTTCTTGGCAAAAGCGATATACCGGCTTTTGTAATAAGCCCGCCCGGTGAGACTTCGAAAAATATTGATACGGCGGTATCAATAATCGAAACGATGGAGAAGGCATATCTCGGCAGAGATACCCTTGTCGTTGCTCTTGGCGGAGGGACGGTCGGTGACATCGCAGGATTTGCGGCCGCTATCTTTAAAAGAGGCGTCCCTGTCATTCAGATACCCACGACCACGGTCGCTCAGGCCGATTCGGCCGTGGGCGGCAAAACCGGAGTAGATTCCACCGTAAGCAAAAACGCTTTCGGTGCCTTCTGGCACCCTGCTGATGTCTATATCGATGTTGCGACTTTGAAAACTCTGGATGACAGACAATTTCAGGCCGGACTGGTGGAATCTGTAAAGCATGCCCTTATTGCCGATAGCGAATATTTTGATTTTCTTCAAAACAATCTCGACGCTGTCCTCGACAGAAAATCAGATATGCTGGAAAAAGTGGCGCATTTTAACTGCAAAATCAAAGGCGATATCGTCGAGACCGACCCCTGCGAGCAAAACAAGAGAAGAATTCTAAACTACGGCCATACTATCGGACATGCCGTTGAGACGGCCAGCGGATTCCAATTACTGCACGGCGAGGCAGTCGCCTTAGGTATTATCGCTGCCGGCCTGATCGAGATTGAACTAAAATTAGCACCACAAAACAGGCTCGACAGGGTCCGACAAATTCTCAAAAAACTGGATGTCCCGGTAAAATTGCCCGGGTATTTAGTCGAAAAAGACCTGATAGACCTAGTTAAACACGACAAAAAGGCTGTTAACAAATGGCCGAGATTCGTCTTACTTAATGACATAGGTCAGGTGTATTGCCCGGATGGACAATATGCTGTTGAGGTTGCTCCCGAGCTTCTCGAAAAAGTGTTGAAGGGGCTTTAGATAAAATTAGTTAATGGCTGGTATATGTACAGAGAAAAAATATAGGTGCTCGATTGCACAATCAGGGACGGCGGACTTATTAATAGATGTCACGACCTTGGCTACGAAACGACCTGCAATATTATGGCAGTCTCCAGTGAAATTGAGCCTGACCTCGTGGAAGCTCTTGACCAGTTAGCGAAGACACCTGTCGATGTGGTTTACGTCGTCGATAGTTTTGGTGCCTTGTACTGTGAGCAGATAGAGTATCTTGTCAAACTTTATCAAAAACATCTGCCGGGAAAAGAAATAGGCATACACTGCCACAACCAGCAGCAGCTTGCATACGCCAACACTATTGAAGCTATCATTCACAGCGCCAATTATCTCGACGGTTCGTTATTCGGTATCGGCCGCGGTCCCGGCAATTGCTGCCTTGAGCTGATAATAGGTTTCCTGAAAAATCCGAAATTCAACCTGACCCCGATTCTAAAGGTGATACAGGACTACATGATACCGATGCGGCAGGACATCGAGTGGGGCTACATACTACCCTATATGGTCACCGGCATATTGAACGAGCACCCACGCATGGCGATAGCATATCGAAAGACAAAAGATAAGGACAAATTCGCTGAATTCTACGAGCAGATGCGCGAAGCCCAGGAGTAGGAGTTTCTCGTTACGGTAATACAACATTCAGCCCCAAATTTCATTTGGGGGCTTTCATATTATTTCTTTGCATATCGTGCTTGTCTGTTGTTATTATCCTACCAACATGCAAAGTATGTTTAAGTTGTTTGCTACAGAATAACTTAAAAGAAAGGATCATAAAGCTTTATTAAGGTTAGGTAATCGAATGGCTCAGGAAGCAAATGAAAACGAACTATCGGTCAGACCATGCTGGCGCAACTGCGATACGGAAGGTGACTGTGAAATATTGGACATCGATAAGATGGAAGATTCTATTGCCCCCCTGGATGAGGAAACAAGCAAGATAAGGCAGCTTATTACGGGCTTTGAATTATGCTATCACGAAGCTGATAAAGAGGCCGAGTATATTGCCAAAGCCATAGGGGCAGGATACTGCCCGGAACGCTCGAACGAACGGCCGCCGCAGCGTAAAAAAGAGCTTGAGAATTGCCACAAGATACTTTCAAGCTGGTGCGAAGATCCGGCTATCGGCGGTTTGGAATTAGATGTTGGCGGAATATCCGCGGATGAACTGTTGAGCAGCATCGGCCCGCCAACACCCCTTAAAGTATGGCAGGTCGAGCGTATCATCGATAAGATAACAGAAGCTTTAGATCGGAGCTGTCCCTATCATAATATGGTCTTGGATCTTGGCGATTATGGTGAGCCGGGTGCTAATCCGGTAGGCGAACATTACAAAGACAGCTTAAACTTCGTGAAAAAAACCGTCGAAACAGTCATCCATGATACCGTCGATGGTCAACAAGCAAAAATTTCGCTTGCAATGGCCATCGATATGTTGGAGCCGTGTAACTGGGATTTTGTCCACAGTGTTGCTACTATCCTCAGGGCGATAGGTGGAGACCTTCATCCTGCCAGACCTTATGCATGCCATCAACGAAATGTCGAACTAAGCCCGCTTCGTGACAGATTGAAAACTATTTCGAATACACTTAGAGCTTTCTGGAAATCCGAAAAAACCGAAAATATTGACAGCAGCGTCCTTGCTTCTTTAGGGACACTCACGCCGGTAAAGCGTTGGTTTGCGGCATCTTTGGATAAAACTATAAGATCGCAATTGGAGGCCTCGTCCGATTTTTGGCTGACATTCGGTTAAAATAAATTGGCTTACAAGCATTTCTTGACAGAATAGTAAGGCTTTAGTTAGATACATGATTGAAATCAGATTTTACAGAACACACTGATGAGGTGTATTGATAAATCTGATCAAATATTAATCCTTAAGAATGGAGACAAGCATGGTTAAAGCCACAGCGCGTCATATCCTGGTTGACACGCAGGAAGAATGTGAAAGCATCAAACAACAAATTGAAAACGGAGCTGATTTTGCCGAAGTGGCTCAGGAGCACTCGAAATGTCCTTCCAAACAACAGGGCGGACATTTAGGCGAATTTTCGCCGGGTCAAATGGTCAGGGAATTTGATCAGGTTGTTTTTAGTGAAGAGGTCGGAAAAGTCCACGGTCCTGTCCAAACACAGTTTGGCTTCCATCTTATTGAAATTACCAGCCGAAGCGAATAAAGGCTTGAAAATAGATATATAGCAGGGGTTTTAATCACAATACAAAAACATAACAAATTAGTACAGCCGGGTTTCCCTCCACCGCGTTCTCACAAGCCAAGCAAGGCGTGAGAATGGGATTCGGGACATTATGCCAAAACCATATAAGTAAAAGTCGGATTAGGAAAGGGCTGTAATGCAGACTCTCTTGTATGTGATGGATCTCTTTGGTGTCGCGGTTTTTGCGATAACCGGCTCGCTTGCTGCCGGTAAAAAACGCATGGACTTCTTCGGAGTTGTAGTCCTGGCAACTGTAACGGCCCTTGGAGGAGGCACTCTCCGGGATTTGGTTTTGGGTTCCGGCCCCGTTTTCTGGGTTTCTGCCCCAGTCTACCTGCTCGTGGCGGTAGCAACGGCGATAGTAACTTTTTTCCTGGTTCGCTTTTTCGGCCTGTCGCTCAAGCTGCTTTCTGTGGCCGATGCTTTCGGTCTGGCTGTGTTCACGGTTTTGGGAACGCAGAAAGCCCTCGATATGGGTATTTCACCGGGCATTGCCGTAGTTATGGGTGTTATGACCGGTGTTGTCGGCGGTATGATTCGTGACGTATTGTCCGGGGAAATCCCACTGATTCTGCGTCGTGAGATATATGCTACGGCTTCCCTTTGCGGGGCAGTTACGTTCTGCGTCGTTTCCGTCGCTCTGCAAAACCAGGGCCTTGCGGCTATTACCTCGGTTATTGTAACACTCGGCCTGAGACTTTCCGCAATAAAGTGGAAAATGTCACTTCCTCTGTATATTTCTCATAAAGAAGAATAAAGTTAATGATGAAAATTTCACAAGAATAGCCTTGTGACTCATACGTGAATGTTTTGCTGTAAATCGGAGTATTAAGTGCTCTTGTCACTGGCTGAGATTTTAGATTATTATGGCTAAAAGAAAGGAGAAGCTATGAAAACACTAAGACACATTGGTTCGCTGGCCTTTGTTCTCGGGATCTTCACTGTAATATTTGCCGGGGTGCCCTATCATGTGATGGCTATCGTTGAGCCGGAGCCTGTGCCCTGGTGGCTCAGGATAGCAATTTTCTGCCTTTTGGGTGGTATCCTCGTAGTCCTGGTAACAGTGGCTCTCGAACAAAAAATAGCCGGGATATCGACAGAGAAGCCGGCACCTGCTGAGCCTGACAGCAGCATTATGCTTTTGAATTCCGATTCTGTACCCGGCCGTCAGACTCGAGAAATTCTCGGCCTTGTTCAGGGACATACCGTCTTTGCCATCTGGCTTGGCAAGGACCTGTCAGCCCTTATCAGACTTGTCCTTGGCGGCGAATTGACCGAATACACGGAAATGATGGGCAGTGCCCGTACCACCGCTGCCAACAGGATGACGGCCCAGGCTGCACAGATGGGAGCTGATGCAATAATTAACGTTCGCTATATGACTACGAGCGTTGTAGGCAGCGCTGCTGAACTTTTAGTTTACGGTACAGCCGTCAAGCTCAGCGAATAGAGCGTCTTGCATTAGAATTTGATTTAGTATAAAATTTCAACCCTATGCCGTGGCTAACATTAGATTACAAATGGCTTAGGCGTATGTAATTTCTACGTCAACGCTTGGACTCAACGAGATTTTTCAAAGGAGATAGGAATGGACCGTCGAGAATTTTCAAAACATATGCTTATACTTGGATTTGGTGCTCAGGCCGGATGCACGGTAAATATGTCAAAAGTCGATATTAACCTTGGTGATTACTACGAGGAGCCTGCAAAAAAGCTGCCTGTCAGAAAATTCGATGTCATAGTAGCCGGTGCCGGCACAGGGGGCGTCGTGGCTGCGATAGCCGCTGCCCGTCAGGGTGCCAGGACGGCCTTGATAGAGGTAAAAGGTTATCCGGGTGGGACCGTAACAGAAGGCGGCACCGCGCTTCACAGCTTCTACAATTTATGGAAGGCCTTCCCGGGCGCAAAAAAGCGTCAGGTGGTACGGGGTATTCCTCAGCAGATTATCGACCGCCTTCTGAAGGTAGGCGGCACTTCGGGGCACGCCGAGATGTCCAAAGGCTACAATTACGATTCGGTTTGCACTGCTGTTGACACTGAAATGTATAAACTCGTCACATTCGAAATGCTTACCGAAGCGGGTGTTTTCGTTTGTGTCAATACGCTTCTGGCAGCTGCAATAATGGATGGTTCCAGAGTCAGGGGCGTAATCGTCGAGAGCCGCTCCGGCAGGGAGGCGTTCTACGCAAAATCATTTGTGGATTGCACCGCATATGGCGACCTTGCCGCTTACGCCGGCGCCGATTACACGGAACCCAATGATTACCCCGTGGTAAACAGCATCGGAGTTGCCAATGTCAGTTGGGAAAAACTTTATGATTTTCTCAAAAAGCATGATGCCATTACCCAGCAGGCCGAAGGTATTCGTAGCGGCAAAGAAGGCCAAATCGTCCGAATTCAGGGCACAACAGCGAAACTTCCGGGTGACTTCGGTGCCGAGGCACGGAAAATCGGAATGTCGATGGTCACCACAACCGTTCACGACAACTATTTTATGTTCATCAAGCTGAATTTCAAAATGCCCGTCAGTCCCACGAACCGTGATGAAGTGGCGAAAGCGGAATTAGAGCTAAGACGCAGGCAATTCAGGGCCATCGAGCTGTTCAGAGAATATGTCCCCGGCTGTGAGAAGGCGTTCATGGCCCGGACAAGCCCCAAACTCTGCATAAGACGCGGCAGACTGATTACATGCGACTATGACATTTCGCATGAAGATGTTATTGAGGGCAGACACTTTGATGACGATGTGATGGCTTACGGATTTCATGATAATGCGCCCCGCTACCAGGTAAAGGATGGCGGAACGTACGGCCTGCCGTATAAAGCGCTGCGGGTTGCCGGCATCGAAAACCTTCTGGCCGCCGGCATGTTGATAACCTCCGACCATAGGGCCCACATGTCAACCAGAAATACCGTTTGCTGCATGGGCCAGGGGCAGGCAACGGGCACGGCAGCCGCCCTTTGCGCCGCTAAAAACTGCGGAACACGAGAGCTCCGCTACGGCGAACTGAGAAATGCCCTTGTAAAAGGCGGTGTCTATTTTGAAAGTTAACGAGTGATTAAATGAGAATGTCCCGTAGATATACAAAGATGGGCTTATTACTGCTCGGTATTCCGCTGCTTCTCTGGATTCTAATACTGCTCTTTTACTTCAGGATCGCCAACATTTTCGATGCATATTTAATGAAGTTCCCCGGGCCGCTTGTTATATGGGCGCTTATGTCACTGTGTCCTGCTGCGGCTGTTTATCTGGGCATAAAAATGTTCCGTGCGAAACAGCACCTTTTCGCGGCCCGGATATTTACGGCGATGGGCACATTACTGTTGGTGGCGTTTATTGTATTAATTGGTATTCCTATGGCCGAAGATGCACTCAGACCGGAACCTCCCGGGAACCCGGGCACGCCGAGACCCGTTGAGCCTCAGGTTGGATTGCCTGTATTCCCCGGCGCCGAAGGTTTCGGAACAAGGACTGTTGCAGGCCGGGGTGGCAAAGTGATTGAAGTGACCTCGCTGGCGGACGATGGGCCGGGAACACTGAGAGATGCCGTCAACGAACCCTCTCCGCGAATCATCGTCTTTCGTGTTTCCGGAATCATCGAGCTGAAGTCGGAGTTGCAAATTCTTCACCCGTTTGTTACCCTCGCAGGCCAAACCGCTCCCGGCGGGGTATGTATTAAGGGGGCCGGCATTGCTGTTATGACGCATGATGTGCTTGTCCGGCATATACGCGTAAGACCGGGAAACAAAGGCCCGGTCGATGCCGATATAAATGATGCGATTAGTATCATGGGTAAGTACGCCGGCCAAAACGACGATGCCTATAACATTGTGGCCGATCATGTCTCTGCAAGCTGGGGTGAGGATGAAACCATAAGCACCTGGTACGGGGCGCACGATATTACCATCTCGTGGTGTATTATCAGCGAAGCGCTGAACAGAAGCCGCCACCGCAAAAAGACACACAGTGCCGGCCTGCTTATCGGGGACAGCTCTTACAACGTATCGATACATCACAACCTTCTTGCTCATAACGATTTTCGCAATCCGCTCATCTCTCAGGGGGGCACGCATGACATCGTGAACAACGTAATTTACAACTGGGGGGTGCTTCCGGCCGAGATATGTGACTATGACTCGAATACATTCCTGAACTTCATCGGCAACTGCTTCATTGCCGGCTCGTCAACAAATCCCGGCCCCTTTGAAATCCTTTTCCCTGAAGGTAATCCCAAAATCTACGTAGAAGGCAATCTTGGCCCGCATCGTCCCGAGCCTAATATGGATGAATGGGCCATTGTCGGCTTCCGCTGGGGCTGGGAGGGAGTCGCTCATCAAAAATATCGCAGCCTCACCAAATTTGAAACTCCCCCGATTACCTCGACCGGCACAATCGAGGCTCGGGACATTGTCCTTGCGCAGGCCGGAGCGACGACACCTCAGCGTGATGCCGTTGACCAGCGTATTGTCAATGATGTCAAAAACGGGACTGGTTCGATTATCGATTCGCCGGACGATGTCGGCGGTTATCCCGAACTCGCAAGCGGGAGCCCGCCAATTGATTCAGACCATGATGGAATGCCGGACGACTGGGAATTGAATAACGGATTGGATCCAAAGGATGCTTCCGATGGCAATGGCGACCTTGACCAGGATGGTTACACTAATATCGAAGAGTATCTATATTCTTTATCATACTGAAAGTAATCCGTGGATTCGTTCACCTTAGGGATTGATTCCTTTTCACTTTCCCCAATTACTGGTTGGAGTCCCCATCATTAAGCTGAGCCTTCAGGGCTTGCAGTTCCGCTTCTTTTTCTTGCTCGGCTTTTTCCAGCGCTTGTTCGGCCTTTTTGCGGGTGGTGATGTCACGGATACTCTCACGGTGTCCCAACGAATTGCCATTGTCGTCATAAATAGGCTGCCACGACATCGCTACCCAGATTATTTTACCGTCCTTGCGCTCGATCCTGAACTCGACATCGTTTCCCGTACTTCCTTCAAGTGTCGAGCGAAAGGCCCGGCCCATCCGATCACGGTCGTCTTCGTAAATAAGACATATTGGGTAATCCGACATAGCCATTAGCTCTTTGATACTATAGCCGGTAACACGCTTTATTGCAGGATTCGTCCAAAGAACTCTGCTGGTCGGACCGACCCAGACCTCCCAGTCATATGTGTAGTCCGCAATGGCTCGGAAGCACTGGTCGGTCATCCGGGTCATTAATTCAGTGCGTTTACGTGCGCTTACATCATCATACACGGCCACAATCTGCCCCGATGGCAATCTATATACGTAGTTTTCTCGCCAGCCGGCTATCCTTTCATCTTTATATATTGAAATGGGGTGGTGTTCCGGCGTGCCCGTCTTGTAAACTCGCTGGAAAACTTCGAAAAGACCGAATTCCCTGACTCCGGGAAAGACCTCTGTGACGCTTTTACCTAACAGCTCATCTTTTTTGATATGATCAATTTCTTCGGCCGCAGTGTTAAAATCCACAAATACAAAATCTTCGCCATCATTTCTCGCTTCATATATCGCCACTCCGCTGCTGACATTGTCGAACAAGGCCCTGAATTTTGCCTGATATTCCTTAAGCTCGTCCCCGGGATGCTGCTGACTGCTGCAATGATTTGCTTTTTTACCTTTATCGGTTTCCATATTTTACCTTAGCTGGCAATCTCACCACCCTCGAAGACTTTTAATCATATACTCCGGCTTCGCTCTGATTGTTCGGATGATGCTGAAATCTCTGCCGGCCCCTATTGTATAATATCCCATCTTGGTTTAGCAAATCATAAATCCATCCATCATCCTGTCTATATCACACCAATTAAAAAGCTCAAGACCAGGAATGAAAAAAATCCCAGCCCTTGTCATTATAATTTTAATCTTTTTAATGGGCGTTTCTAACCTGCTATATAGTTGCCAATCTGATAAACGATAAGGGTTACTACATAAGCCAAAGCCGTCAGGCCGAAGAATTGAAACAGCGCCCAGCCCCACGAATTTGTTTCCTGTCTTGTCATCGCAACCGTTGCCACGCACGGCGCATAAATCAGGCAAAACAGCATTATACAAAAACCCGTCAAGGGCGTATAATTCGCCTGCAATTTCTCCCGTAAATTCTGCGTACTTTTCTCTCCATCTGTTCCCTCCGCCTCTTGCGAGTTGACCGCATATACTATCGCCAATTGTGATACGAACACCTCTTTGGCGGCGGTTGCGCCTATAAGGGCCGTCCCGATTTTCCAGTCAAAACCGAGCGGCTTCAATGCCGGCTCTATGGCTTGCCCTATTCGCCCAATTACCGAATGTTCCAGCCCTTTTTGCTGGGCCTGCTCATAGCTCAAACCTGCCAATGTCTGCTCGCTCGGTTTAGGATAGCTCATCGCCGCCCAGAGTATAATCGATACCGCGAGAATTATTGTGCCCGCTTTTCTCAGATACATCCAGCCTCTGTGCCACATATGAATACAGACGGATTTGCCGGTTGGCATACGGTAAGGCGGCAATTCCATAACAAATGGCGTGGTCTCGCCCTTAAAAACTGACAATCTTAAAACCTTAATAACAACAATCGACAATACAATCCCTATAAGATAAATAAGCCAAAGCATCGGCCCTCGCCATTTTTCCTGAAAAAAGGCCGGTATGATAAGCATATAAATAGTCAGCTTCGCTCCGCAGCTCATCAGCGGTATTGCCATTATTGTCGTCAGTCTGTTACGTCTGTTTTCGAGTATTCGCGTTGCCATTATGGCCGGCACCGAGCATCCGAAACCGATAAGCATCGGTATAAAGCTTTTGCCGTGCAGGCCTATTTTGTGCATAATCCTGTCCATAATGAAGGCGGCACGGGCCATATAGCCGGAATCCTCAAGGAGCGCAATCGCCAGAAACAGCAGCAGAATATTAGGCAGGAACACAAGCACCCCCCCTACCCCGCTTATAACACCATCCACCAGAAGGGATTTGAGCCAGCTTTCACTGCCCGCCGGCCAAAAGCCGGCTATTGTTGTTCCCGCCCATGCGAAAAATTGCTCAAGCCAGCCCATCGGATATTTGCCTATCTTGAAGGTCGAGAAAAATACTAAGTACATCAATATCAAAAATATCGGAATCCCGAGAATACGGTTTGTTACTACCGCATCTATCATATCGCTGGTGCTGTGTCGTGATTCGACAGTGGTTTTAATGGTTTCCTGACATGCACCTGATATGAATCCGTACCTCCTGTCCGCCATTACAATTTCCGGCTCGTCACCGAAAATATCTTTAAGATGCCCGGTGCTGGCCGTAACAGCTTCGAGCACCTCCCGGCTGCGGACTTTTGCGGTTACATCGGTGTCGCATTCCAGCAGTTTCACGGCTAACCATCTTAAGCCGTATTTTTCCACTAATTGCTGCTCTTTATCGACAAGCAGCGTTTCTATTATCGCCAGCTCATGCTCGATTTCTTCACCGTAGCTTACCTTATGAATACGTTGTTTTTTGTCCTGCTCGTAAGTTTTGATAATAGCATCGACCAGCTCTGTTTTACCTTTGCCCTTATTGCCGACGGTTGACACTATCGTTGCTTCCAAAAGCTTGGACAACTGTTCGATATCGAACTTCAGTCCCCTTTGCTCGGCTATATCGCTCATATTAAACGCCAGAACTAAAGGCACATTCATTTCGATAAGCTGGGTCGCCAGGTACAAGTTCCTCTCGATATTCGAGGCATCGATGATATCAACCACAACATCAGGCTGCTCCTCTATCACGAAGTTTCGGGCAACAAGCTCTTCTGTCGAATAAGCACTCAGGCTGTACGTGCCGGGCAAATCCACAAGCGTTATTTCCAGGTCGACATACTTAAAGGTGCCCTCCTTCTTTTCCACCGTCACTCCGGGATAATTCCCTACGTGCTGGCGCGCACCGGTCAGCATATTGAATATGGATGTTTTTCCGCTGTTGGGATTACCGGCCAGTGCTACTTTAATTTTCTTGTCCATATCTTATGGGCCATCCCCCTGCCTAACATCACCTTTGAATTCTTGACGCTTATCACGAAAGGCCCCGGTTGGCTGTTATTTATGACTGTTATTTCCACATTCGGCACAAGCCCCATTGATGCCAGCCTGCTGTGCAAACCCCGCCCGGCCTCTATACTGGCTAACTTTACTGTTTCACCTGACCGAACGTTCGACAACGGCCTTATTTGCTCATCTTCCATTGCTGTTATCTCGCATACCTAAACATGCTGTCTACTGTTCTTACAGAATTTCTGAAATTCATCCGCCCAATCGAATCCATTGTCACTGCTATGGGTAACGAACTCGATAAAATACAGAAGCTTTGCAATAATCTCCGGGCCAAGCTCATGTTCGGCTTTACATGCGGCCTGCTGGGCAACATCCGCCTCGACTCCAAGCACGTTGATAAAGAAAGACTTCAGGATTTTATGTTTCCGGGCAATCTCCGCTGCTGCGGCCCGCCCGGATTCGGTAAGTGTTACATAGTCGTATGGCTTATAGTTGGCAAGCCCCTTTTTCTTCAGCATACGCAATGCGCCCGTAACCGATGCCCTCGATACCCCAAGCGATTTGGCTATGTCCCTGCTCCGTGCGAAGCTGGACTCCCTGACCAGATTCAATATGGCCTCGAGATAATCTTCCAATGAGGCACTTAAATTATAGTTTTT
>CAZZAX010000020.1:0-55281 GCA_964653075.1 uncultured Pirellulales bacterium | reverse complement strand
AGTGCCGATTTCCTGCGATTTTCTGCCAATTTCGACAAAAAACGCTGGTAATTTTTGACAAATTTCAAAATTTCTAAAAAAATTTTAATTCTTTTCCTCATAAGCACTTATACTGATTCACTCCTCATAAAACCCCCGATTTTTCGTATCAAACATGCAGGTTCCTCTAATTATAGAGGGACTGTTTTTTAGTCCCTGAGCTTGTCCCCGGTGTGTGCTTACTTGCTTTTCTACCTGGGAGCCACAATATGAAATTCGAATTACAAAAATGCGTACTCAAACTTAAAAATAAGTTAAATAATGAAAAAAGCAGATAAAACGAAGGAAAAAACGATGAAAAATACGACTGTTTTTATGCAAAACAAACCCAATCTTAAAAACATTAAAATTACCGTAAGCTCTTTTAAGACAAGTAAATACGAAATTTTACCCGCTTGGCGGGGCAAAAAAACAAACCCAATCAAAGCCAATTCAAACCCAAAACGAACCCAATTGCCGAAAGGCCAAAAATGAACGTAAATCTTTATCATACTTTAGGTTATAACAATGAAACTTACCTTCCGACCCCGAAAACAAACCCAATACAAACCCAATTCAAACCCAACTCCGAGCGAAGCGCAAGTCCAGAGCTTGTGCCTAAGGTGCAAGGTCGAAGGATCATCAAACTTGTCCTCGAATGTCGCAGTCGGGGACCCAACCCGGAGCTACTAATGTTATTGATTTGGTCCTATAACAAATATGGCACTTTTGAAAATTCATTTGGACAATATTTGCACCTGAAGGATTTTGTTCTTATACTTTTATTAGGGAGAAAATACGTAACGGCTGTTTCTTTGGGGGAGGTTGTTCTTTCGTACAAAAAGGCATTTAGCTCATCAATTTTTGGGGGGGTAATGCTATGAAAAAGAGAAAGAAAAATCAGTTGAAATTGTGGGCAATTGGCATTCTGGCGATTTTACTGTTCGCCGCTCCTTGTGGTGCCTTAGAAGTTCCCAGCGGAACAACGCTAGATGTTGGCGCAGGGTATCCCGATACGCAGATTGACGAATTTTTATTGGTAAGTGGAACTTTGAATCTACATCAGGGCGCCTATGTGAACGACTCAATCTTTGCCTTAGGCGGCGGCACAGTCAACATCTATGGCGGCCAACTTGGTTCAGATGATTATTTCATTGCAGTATGCAGCGGTGAAAACGGCAATCCGGATCCGGTCGTAACGGTCTATGGCACTGACTTTGCCGTGGAGGGTAACTTACTTGACGATTCGGTAACTCAGTACATCGGCTCCGGAGACTGGACATTGACAGTGACATATGTAAACGGTGGTGACCAAATCGACCTGTTGTTTTCCAGCTATGGCGGAGTTCCTGTTTATCTGGAAAGAATTGAAAATGAGACTGATGAAGTTGAGATTGATATCAAGCCCGGCGGCAATCCCAACAACATCAATCTCAAATCCAAAGGAGTCGTTCCGGTGGCACTGTTAACGGCAGGTGATTTCGAAGCTGGCGACGTTGATCCTGGCTCCGTGGAATTCGAAGGAGCTTTGCCGGTACGCGCAAAGCTGTGCGATGTAGATGAAGATGGCGATATGGATATGCTGTTTCACTTCAGAACGCAGGAGCTGATCAAGAGTGTGGATAATCCAGAGGGTCTGGACGAAACCAGCACAGAAGCCACATTGACAGCAACAACTATTGACGGAGTACAAATAGAAGCAACTGACCAGGTCCGAATCGTGCCTTGCAAGAAGAAAAACTATCATTCTTCGGACGGAAAGTATAAGTTCTCGAATAGACACACCCCAAAGTATAAGCGGCCGGTTCGGAACCACAAAGACCGCTAATTATACTAAAAACAAAGGGCTGCGAGCTTCCGTTCGCAGCCCATATTTATTAAAAATACGCCTCTTCTTTCCTCGATAATAGGCAGACTCCGATAAATAATAATACCATGCCTGAAATCTGCATAGCTGTAACCCCCTCTCCTAAAATCAAAAAACCCAGCAATGCTGCGAAAAAAGGCGTCGAAAGCTCCATAGCGG
This sequence comes from uncultured Pirellulales bacterium, assembly GCA_964653075.1. Taxonomy (GTDB): domain Bacteria; phylum Planctomycetota; class Phycisphaerae; order Sedimentisphaerales; family Anaerobacaceae; genus NIOZ-UU13. The sequence continues at coordinate 53,237 of CAZZAX010000020.1, read as the reverse complement.
AAACCTGAGCGGCCTTAATGCGCTTCATGCTTTCATAATATAGTATCGTCCCGATCCCGACTATAACACCGACCAGGACTTGATGGATATTAGTCACAGCAAGCGAACTCTTAAGCAACAAATAAACAATAAATACCACCGACGCGATTAAATACCTGTAAAAGGTAACAACGCCGGCGTTAAGACCCCTGAGATACTTCCTTGTCACTATCGCAGTCGTTGCCCAGGCCACTGTTGCCATCAGCACATATATATCTCCGACAGTACCTAACTTTACCATGGATAAATTCTCTGCCGTCTTCGTCGTAACAAGTACCCCCGCAACTATCATAGTAATTATGCCTGCGTAATCGAATTTCGTCAGCTTGTCTTCCTTCAGGAAAAAAAATCCTATCAAAACAATAAAGATGGGCTGCATATGACCTATCATGACCGCATTAAGAACGGAAATTTTCGTTAAGGCAAAAAAGTACAGCAAATCCCCGATTAATGTCCCCGCTATTGCTATATAAAGAATCGTTGAAAACTGATTTTTGCTTACCTTAAGCCTTTTTGCCCCTGTGATAAGAACGTATAAAAGAGCGGTCAAAACAACAACTATCGCCCTGACAGCGGAGGTCTGAAGAAAATCAGAATCCGCATAAGCTAATTTCGCAAAAATAGGCTCCAGCGACCACATTATACTGGCTCCCAGTATTGCCAATATGCCTGTTTTCTTCGAGTTCATAATTTGCCTGAAAAATTTGAAATCACAGCCAAAAAAAACAGATGTCACAGCCATAAATATCCGATATAAAAAGACGGGTTTTTTGATAGCATATTTATACACTCAAGGCAAGAGGGTAAATTTAACAGATTTTTTTATATCACAACCGCTCTATTACTATATGTATGGAATGTTGTCGGAAAGTACTTGTAATAAATCGGATTGTTTATTAGATTTAATATAGAGGATAAAACTATGCATATTGACTCATATAAATTCGGTAAAATCATCATCAACGGCGTGGAATACAGCAGCGACTGCATAGTACTCGGCAAATCTGTCAAATCCAACTGGCAACGAAAGAAGGGGCATCTGCTCTCCGATAAGGATTTACTGCCTGTCATTAAAAATAAGCCCACCGTGCTGATAGTCGGTAACGGCAAATCCGGAAAAATGAAAATACCGAATGAGACCCGACATTTTCTGCTGGAAGAAGAAATACAACTGGAAATAGTTGATACGAATAAGGCCGTCGAGCGGTTCAATGAGCTCTCGAAAACCGGTGTCAAAATTGCCGCCGCACTGCATTTGGCCTGTTAATATATAAATAGGAGCGAAGCTACTTTTCGGATTCTTTCTCCGGCTTCATCACTTCGCCGGTCATCGGGACAAACCGTACAGGCATAACATTCTCCTTGCGAATTTTGCCCTCTTTGTCCTTTATTACAACCACCAGATACTGATAGCCCCAGGGACTTCCGTAAGGCAATATCATCCTGCCTGCCGGCTTCAATTGTTCAAGCAGCGGCTCAGGTATGCGTCCCGCCGCGGCCGTACCGATTATTGCATCGAACGGCGCCTCTTCCGGCCAGCCGAAAAATCCGTCACCGAACCTGACGAACACGTTCGTATAGCCGAGCTCCTCCAGGTCTTTTTTCGCCCTCTTCGCCAGCTCTTCTACAATCTCAATAGTATAAACCTGCTCTGCAATCTCGGCGCACACCGCGGCCTGGTAACCTGAGCCCGTGCCGATTTCGAGCACCCTGGAATTTGGTTGTAGCTGTAACGCCTCGGTCATAAAAGCAACGATATAAGGCTGACTTATCGTTTGGTTATAACCGATAGGCCTGGGAAAATCACCGTAGGCATATGGCTGCTCGCTGAACGGTACGAAGGCGTGTCGGGGCACGACTCGCATCGCCGCCAAAACATTCGGGTCTCTTACATTCCTTGCCCGGATCTGCCTCTCAACCATCCTTTGCCGCTCTTCGGCCCGCTCGGCAAAGGCCGGATGTTCATGCTCAAGACGAAGCAGCACCTTCTTAGCCGGCTCTTTTTGCTCTTGCCCGGCCTGCCGGCCCGACTCGACTGCCGCCTGGTTCGCCTCCGCCTCCTGCAAGGCTACAATCTCCTCAGGCTCCTTCGCACAGCCGGTGCCGAAAACGACAGTAAATATCCCCGGCACTATGACCAGACACACAGCCGGATAAAACCACTTTTTGAACCGCCAAAGATTTGTTACAGCCATCATCTTTGCCTCCAATTCTTTTATACGATTTCCTGTTTTTAGAATTGGCCTCGGCCGCCCTGCATTTTTTCGTAACACAGGGTAAAACTGCCCCAGTATTATACCATGCATCTGGCAAAACGCTGCTAAAAAAATGAACAATTTATACTCACCAGTCGTTGGTCGTTAGTCGTTGGTCGTTAGTTTTTTAATGAGGCTCGTTGTCATTTTACTAATTTCGTCGATATCAGAAAGCATAGTATCGGCCTTATTCTTTTCAATGTATTTCAGTCGTGATGCAATAATAATTTGTGTTGTAAGTTCGGCACAACTTCCAAGGGATATGTACAAAAATTTCCTGTATTCTTTATTACGAAACCTCGCAAATCCTTCGGCAATATTGGAAGGAATTGATACGGCCGAACGTCTCAATTGGGATCGTAAACCGTACGTTTCTTCTTTTGGAAACGATTTACTTACCATATAAACATCTTCAACCAGCTTGATACCCCTATTCCAGATCTTCAGGTCTTTGAAACTTTTTATTTTACCCACCTTTTTCTCGTCCATCTTTTTTCCTCTCCACTAGACAATATTCACTAAATACCATTCACCAACGACTATTCACTAAATATTATTTTTAAGTCTTTCCACTTCCCCATTCCATCTATGGCACCCCATCTCGTCGATTTTGTTCTTCGCCTCCGAAAGCGTCTCTTTCCCTTTTTCCTTTTTTCCTTCTACAATCTCAAGCTCCGCCTGAATCAGAAGCAGCTCCGGGTCCCGCCGTTTATAACCCATATCCTCAACCCGCTTCTTTGCCTCTTCATAATGCTCCCTTGCCTCAGGGCGCCTGCCCTGAGCAAGAGTTACCCGCGCTGCCTCCAAATGATAATCCGCGAGGTACAAATTCATCTCCCCACGCTCGGTTATTTCTCTCGCCTCCTCCAAATCTCCCCACGCCTTATCGAAATCCCGCTTATAGCGGAGTAACTCAGCCCTTGCCAATAGACCACGAGGTATATGATGTTGCGTTCCAGCTTTCCGCAATCCATCGACCGCCTGGTTTAGAAAATCCTCAGACTTCGCCAATCCTTTCTTCCATCCTTTGTCGTCCGTCGTCTCTCTTCCCTCGTCCTTCGTCCCCCCTTCACTCTCTGCAACCGCTTCTAACATATATGTCCGTCCAAGCGAAAGTTTATCCAGAGCGATGTCCCAGAGGCTTAAACCATGCCCAAGATACTTTTCTGCCCATTCTAAAGTCTGTCTGGCCCGTTTTTGCACCTCATCGTACTGGCTCTGACTCAACAGCAAATCACAGAACCGAAATCCTCGAATGGAATAGCAGTATGGGTACTCCATACACACTTTCCTTTGTATCTCTTCTTCCTCTTCGAATAGTTCCTGGGCTTCTGCAAAATTTCCTGATTGATGTAATGCACAGGACAAGATACTCCGCGCGTTCACCATCGGAATCCAGTCTTCACTTAGATCGGCATACACTACGCTCTCCCTTCCGTAATCTACTGCTCGTTCAACATCTCCCAACATAAGGTACACATCGATGAGATTCACAGCATCGTTTGCCGCTTCCCCCCACCCCTCAAGACTGATTCTTACTCTCAGTGCATTTTTCATTGGCTCTCTAGCATCACTCAAGCGGCCCAGGGCATATAGCCTAAAGCCAGCCAAGTTTAAGACTTTAGCTTTGGCTTCATCTATCAGGTCTGATGCAGTTCGACTCCAAAGTTCTTCAAAAAAATTTGAAACCACAGCGAGGTCAGTTCCAAATGCACCAAGCTTCGTCGTACTGTAAAATTTAAGTCCTCTTTGAATGCGCGTCAAATACACATCGTCAAGTACCTTTTGATAGCGTCCTGACAGACAGCCGTGAGTAACGGCCGCAAACAATGGCTCCATCTCCTCTAACGTATCCGGCAATTCCTTTTCCGGAACACCCTTGTAATATTCATACAGCCTGCTATGCGCCTCTTTCCACGCTTCCGGCCTGTCCTTCTGCAGCTTTTCCCCAAAATGCTCCCGAACCAACGGATGACAATCAATAATATTCGGATTATGCTTGCTTTTCTGTGCTAACAGCTTAAGCTCTCGCAGTCCTTCCAATAGCTCATTCCATTGTACCTCAGTTAATTCTTGCAATTTATCAGTCAAGCCTTCTATCGGCGGTGGTGAATATATGGTTTTTACAGCATCAAGTTCTGCTGGACGATCAAAAAGACCCATTAATTGCAGCGCCTGTATTTTTGGCCCTTCATCAAATCGCTTTTCAAAGGCCGCTATTACCCGCCGGGGATGCCTGCCTTTTTCTTCCGGGATATCCAAGTCCGGAATTTTCTTTGCGTTTGATATATGATGGCCCTTAATACCATGCAGATAAGAGGCCAACAGATTTATCGCTAAAGCATGGTTTCCGAATTCTTCGCTTGCTGTTTCAAGCTCAGGATCAGTCCCCTGAACACCTCCTACAAGCAGCAAGGCCCTCCCTGCCTCCTTCGAGATTTGTTCAAGATTAAGCTGTAATATGCTATTTTCAAAACGAGTTAGCTCCGCCACCTTCTCTCTCGTTGTAATCAAACATAGTCCATTGTTGTTACGTGCTAATTGAGTCACCAAGATGGACAACGCCGGGTCTTTTATCTTTCCTTTTTCATAATCATACACGGATTGCAGCGGCTCTAATCCATCCAGAATCAGCAAGGTCTTTTTCTTGCGGATTAAGTCAGCTAATCGCTGCCCTTTGTCCCATGGCGAACCTTTTGTCGGGTCCTCATCTCCAAACCACTCTAAAGTCTCCGAAATAAATTTGTCCGCAGAAGTCACACGTTCGCTTGTACCCTGACTGTAAAACGACCAGCCGTAAACCTTCTCTGCTTCTCGGTAATTATCCCAACGCATCTTTTCCAGCCATTTATTAATAAGCGTGCTTTTGCCAACACCACCGTAAGCAACAAAACTTACAATATTAGTATCATTTGACTCCCAGGCATCATTGAGAATTTTTAGCTCTTTCCGTCGTCCAAAAAGTTCATATGGTGTCTTAGGTAGGCGTGTAATATCAATGTTTTCCTCGGCAAGAGTTGGAAATTCAACTACTGGTTTTTCAATTTCAGCAAAATCCTTTTTGATTTGCTTTATTACCCTCTCAATTTGAAATTCCCACTCATTTTTGTCGCTGAAATCTGCATAAGTGAGAATATTTAATCTTCTTGGCAGTTCACAACCATTGAGTTTCAATGGTAGTATTTTTTTCTTCAAGCCAATCGGATCTTCTGTCTGTACCATAATACCTTCAAATTGGGTATATTCGCTGTCGACCCAGTGTTGTGTCAGAACCAAAAGTGTTTTTGCACACTTTTCAACAGCACGCTCCATATTCAGAACACTTGCAACACCGATTTCAAAATCACGATAGTCGATATGAGTTTCGATCCCGTTATTTTCAAGACGTGGTAATAGCCAGCTACGTACCCATTCTTTGTCCTTGTGGCTATAGCTGATAAATACCTTTTCCATAATATCCCTCAGGTGTAATCTGCAAAAACCGCGTCGCTAAGTTGAGTGATTATAGCACAAAGCCGTCAACAGAGGCAAAATTTTTTGCAAAAAACCACTTGCATAGCCGATAAAAGCCAATATAATTATTGGAACTGTATCTTATCAATCAATTACGATATGCGAACGACGATATACGAGATACGAGTATGCGGGCGTAGCTCAGTGGTAGAGCGTCACGTTGCCAACGTGAATGTCGTGAGTTCAAATCTCATCGCCCGCTATCGCAGGAGTTTGCCTAAGGACAGGGCCCTTATAACGTTTCACGTTTAAGGAACCTTATAGTATCGGCAAGATACCGGCTAAGAGGTAGTTGGGCGTTGGTTGCCGATATGTTTAGGTCCGGCCGCATAAGATAAGCTGGATTGGAAATCATGAAAACCTGGCTAAGGGACAAGACTTGTTTCCCTTATGCCTTTTTTGTTTATTAGTTCTAAGCTGCAATAGTAAAAAATCGTTCAGGAGCACCGAAATGGTCGATGAAGAACAAACTCAGGAGCAAACCGAAGAACAGACTGCCGATAACGCCGAACAGCAAACAGAAGAACAAACTGCCGATAACACCGAACAGCAAACAGAAGAACAATCCACGGCACCCGATGAAGAACAGCCAACCGCCGAAGAAGAACCCCAAAAGCCGAAAAACACGGTAACAATCGAAGAGGCCGGCCCCTGCAAAAAAAAGGTCTCAATAGAGATACCCGAAGAGGCAATCAGGATGGCCACCGACAAGAAGTACGAAAACCTGCGCAAAGAAGCGCTCGTGCCGGGCTTCAGGAAAGGCCGGGCGCCCCGCCGTCTTCTCGAAAAGAGATTCGGCAAGGATACGACCGAACAGGTCAAATTGACATTACTGGCCGAGGCAAGCGAGTCCGCCATCAAAGACAGCAAGCTTGATATCCTTGGCGAGCCGGACATCGACTTCGAAAAAATCGAGATGCCCGCCGAAGGCCCCCTGAAGTTTGATTTTGAAATCGAGGTGCGTCCCGAATTCGAACTGCCCGAGCTCGAAGGCATCCCCGTAACCAAAACAAAACTCGAAGTTACCGACGAGCAGATTGACAGGGAGATTGAGCGGCTGCAAAGATGGTCCGGCGTATGGACCCCGCGCAAGGATGGCGCCGTCGAGCCCGAGGACCAGATAATTGCCGATGCCCTCATAAAGGCCGAGGGAATCGAGGAACAGCAGAAACTCGACAACATCGAGATACACGTCAGGCAGAACGGTTTCGTCGGGGAAGTCCCGGTCGAGAAGCTCGACGAATTACTCACCGGAGCCAAATGCGGCGAAACCAAACAGATAAGCACCGAAGTCCCCAAGACATATTTCAGAGAGGAATACCGCGGCAAAAAAGTCGATATCAGTATCGAAATCAAAGATATCAAGTGGCTAAAGCCCGCCGAGCTGAACCAGGACTTCCTCACCAGACTAGGCGTTGAAGATGAAAAAGAGCTGCGGGAAAAAACTCAGGACAACCTCCACAGCCGCCTGGAAACACAGGTCCGAACCGAAATGAGCGAGCAGATTTACCAGTATCTGCACGACAATACCGATCTCGACCTGCCCCTGGACATCGTCGCTCAGCAGGCAACCTCACTACTCCAGAGGCAATATACCAATCTGATGATGCGCGGCCTGCCCCGCGAGCAGCTCAATGAGCAGATTGAGCAGCTTCAGGCAAGCAGCGAAGAGCAGGCAAAAAAACAGCTTAAAACATTCTTCATTATGGACAAAATTGCCGATAAGCTCGATATTAGTGTCAGCGATGAAGAGGTTAACGGACATATCGCACAGGCAGCCATCCAGAGAGGACAGCGCCCAGAAAAAATGAGAGAGGACATGGAACGCAACGGCTCGCTGACCCAGTTCACCCTCGAAGTACGCCAGAACAAATGCATCGAAAAACTGCTCGAAACAGCGAAAATAACGGAGAAAAAGCCGGATAAGAAGGCTAAAAAGGCCGAAAAAGCCGCGAAAAAATCGGCCAAAAAGATCGCTAAGAAAGCCGAAGTAAAGAGAAAACCGCCCAAAAAATCCAAAGACTCCGGCTAAACAACGCCAAAAACTCCGTTATGGGCAATTATATATAACAAAAATGGGGTAAAAAGAGAATCGACAGATAAAAATATCCGATTAAAACGTATCCGCGTCTCGGAAGTCCAATCGGGGCGAAATATGCACTGTGGAAGTGCCGGAAAAGGCAAGAAGCAAAAGTTATAAAAACTGAATTTCATAAAGGAAGTAATGAATGTCTATTGAACATCATGCAGGAAATATTGCAGGGATTTCTCACCTCGCGTCTTATAACCAAACAGTACCTCAAAGTAGAGAGGCATACAATCAGTACGGCCAGTATCAGCGATACCGCCAGATGTCTCTGGATGATATGCTGCTGGAGAACAGGATTGTCTTCCTGATAGGAGAGATATCCTACGACAGGGCCGCCGAAGTCATTATGAAGATGCTCTACCTCGACAACCTCAAACGCAACAGCGAAATCAGCCTGTATATCAATTCGCCGGGCGGCAGCGTTGACGATACGATGGCCATTTACGATACTATGCTCTTTACCAGCTCACCCGTAGCGACCTTCTGCATCGGCAGGGCACAATCCGGCGCAGCGATAATACTCGCCGCCGGAGAAAAAGGCAAACGGCACGCCCTCCCGCATGCCAAGGTCATGCTGCACCAGCCCTGGGGTGGTGTTCAAGGCCAGGCCGCCGACATCAAAATACAGGCAGAACAAATACTCAAGGCCAAAAAAATGATAAACGAAATCCTCGCAAAACACACCGGCCAGCCTGTCGAAAAGATTGTCGCCGAGACCGAAAGAGACAGGTATATGACCGCCGACGAGGCTAAACAATATGGCCTTATCGACGAGGTGCTGTACGAAGAACAGGACGAAAAAGAAAAAGACAAAAAGAAAGAAAACCAAAGCAAGAACAACAAAAACGACAAAAAGAAAAAAGACAGTAAATAACATTACCTTAAGCCACCGGACTGTCTCCTAAAAAAACTTAAAAAACAAGGAACAACCAAAATGAGTGTAAATCAAAACCTGGTACCGATAGTCATTGAGAAAAGCGGCCGAACCGAACGCGCATACGATATTTATTCGAGACTGCTCAAGGACAGGATAGTTTTTCTCGGTGGAACGGTCGATGATACCTCCGCAAACCTTATCATCGCCCAGATGCTCTTTCTAAGCAACGAAGACAATAAAAACGATATTCACTTCTACATAAATTCACCCGGCGGCTCGATTACGGCGGGCCTCGCTGTATATGACACCATGCAGTTCTTACGCTGTGAAGTCGCAACCTATTGTATCGGCCAGGCCGCAAGTATGGCCGCCGTCTTACTGGCCGGCGGAAAGGCCGGCAAAAGATTCCTGCTGGCAAACAACAGAATACTTCTGCACCAGCCGCTAATCACAGGGCAATTGATAGGGCCGGCTACCGACCTCGATATCGAAGCCCAGGAAATTTTAAGGCTGCGAGCCCGACTTTATGATATACTGGCCGCTCATACGGGCCAGACTGTAGAGAAAGTTGAAAAAGATTGCGACCGAGACCTATGGCTCGACGCTGCCGAAGCAATCGAATACGGATTAGCAGACAGAATACTGCAAAAAGCACCTGAGATCGTAAGAAGCCAGGAGCCCCGGGAGCAATAACAAAACAGCAGTAATACAGGAGCGTTATAATGGATATGGATATCGAACTATCGGAAGTCGGATATCGGATGTCATATGTCGGACTTTTCTGTACCCTGTCTTCTGTCCTCTGTTTTCTGGTATTTGTCGCCGGCTGTGAAAACGCCTACACCGAATCACCGTTGCAGGAGCGAATCGATACCATGACCATTCAACAAAAGCAATTGGAAAGCCGGCTCGAACAATCTAATGCCGAAAACGAACAGTTACAAAAACAAATACATACCCTCTCCGGCCTGCCCGAACAGCTCAAAGGCGAAAACCTTTATCGCCTCCAAAATATTGAGATTGGAAAATATACCGGATTCTTCGACAAAGACAAAGACGGCAAAAAAGAAAAGCTGATTGTATATATAGAGCCCATCGACGAACAGGGTGATGTAATAAAAGCAGCCGCAGATGTAGAGGTGGAGCTCTGGGACTTAAGCAAAACCGATGGCACCGCCTTGCTCGCAAAGTGGCCTGCCGTAAAGCCGGACCAGCTCAAAAATCTCTGGTTTGCATCGATGTTAAAAGTCAATTACAGGTTAACATTCGATATAACCGGCAAAGTCAAGAGCTTCGACGAGCCCCTGACAGTCAAGATAACCTTCACAGATTACCTCTCCGGCAAAGTCTTTACAAAACAAAAAGTCATCAATCCATAAACTACATATCGCACGCCAAAAAGATTCAAGTCTCCTTGCTGCGCATCACTCCATTCAGATTGTAATTTATCAAAATCGTAATTCCACTTGCAAACTCATCGCCAGGCTGTAACATATCGCTATGCAGACACTACTCAACAAGATAATATGCGGCGACTGTATAGAGGTGCTGGGCAAAATTGACAAGCCGTTCGCAGACCTTATCTTCGCCGACCCACCGTTTAACATCGGCTACAAATACGATAAATACCATGATAAGGTAAAAAAGAAAAACTACATCGCCTGGACAAAAGACTGGATAAGCGCCTGCAAAAAAGTCTTAAAGCCAAACGGCTCGTTCTATATAGCCATAGGCGATGAGTACGCCGCGAACATTAAAATCATAGCCGACGAGCTTGGCCTTTTCATGCGTAACTGGATAATCTGGCACTACTCCTTCGGCCAGCAAATGAAAAAAAAATTCGCCCGCTCACATACCCATATTTTCTACTTTGTTAACGACAAAAAAAACTTCACCTTTAACGACCACGCCGTACGCGTCCCTTCAGACCGACAGTTAATTTATAACGACAAACGGGCAAATGCGGCGGGCAAGATGCCGGATGATGTCTGGAAGGGATACTCACGTGTCTGTGGAACATTCAAGGAACGCACCGGCTGGCACCCATGCCAGATGCCCGAGAGCCTTCTAAAAAGAATTATAGCGGCAAGCTCGAATCCCTCAGACTGCTTACTCGATCCCTTCAGCGGCTCGGGAACCACCGCCGCAGCGGCAATCCAGTTAGGCAGAAATTACATTGGTATCGAAATATCTCAGATGTACGTTGACAATTCGAATAAACGCCTGGCCAAATTTAAAAAACAACATCACGGTAATCTGTATCTCAATGCCGCCGAATTAAGCGAATTAAAACGGCTTTCAGTCGACATAAAAATCCCCATAAAAGAAATTGTCGCCGACAGTAATCTCTTCAAGCATTTTGCAAATCAATTTACTGTCCGGATGAACAACCAAAAGCGCTACCATTCGGGTGAATTAGCAACGGCCTTAAAGGATTTAGCCGATTGAAAAATTTACGGATGAAAAATATTTTGCTCCGTGCCCTGCCGTTCATTGCCACCGCGGCGATGCTCACGGTAATTCAGCCGCCGATTAGCTTGGCCTTTCTGGCTTGGGTGTCGTTCGTACCTTTTATTCTCGCCTGTTCACCGGATACCAGGCCCCGCCGCCTGATTTTAATCAGCTACGTCATTTCACTTTTTTACTGGCTCGGCAACCTTTACTGGATAGTCCCGATCACTATTGCCGGCTGGCTTACCTTCTGCCTCTACACCGCCTTGCTTTGGCCTATACTGGCGCTGTTTCTACGATATTGCAGGGCAAAAAATGTCCCGTTGTTTTTGGCATCGGCCGTTCTGATTGTCGGTATCGAACGGATGCAGGGCCTGTTCCTGGGCAGATTCTTCTGGCGGTTTTTGGCGCACAGCCAATATCAAAACATAACAATTATCCAGATAACCGACATATTCGGGACCGCCGGTCTGTCGCTGCTGATAGCGATGGTCAACGGCATGCTGGCCGAGCTGATAATAGCCGCCGGGCAAAAAAGACTTTTCAAAATCGCCCCGCTGTTAAAGACCGCCCTTGTCTGTCTCGCTGTCGCCGCCGCAATCCTCTACGGCCGATGGAGAATCAGCCAGGAAGAGCAATACGTCGAGCCCGGCCCTTATATTGCCTCATTACAGTCTAACATCCCTCAATCCGTCAAAAGGTCCTTTGAGTCAGGCCGGGAGCTGTTCAACGGTTTGATGGAAAACAGCAAAGCCGCTTCCAAAACTCAGGCAGACCTAATCGTCTGGCCCGAAACAATGGTACAGGCAACCCTGAATCCCGATGTGTTGCGGCTTCTCAAACCCACGGACCAATGGAATATTTTCGACAAAAGCCTGCGGGAACACGCCAAAGATAACGCTTTTGTCCTGGTCGGCGCATACGGCGGTCAAATAGCAATCAAGGAAAATTCAGAAGTCTATTTCGCCCAAAGATATAATTCAGCTTTTTTGTATAAAAAAGACAGCCAAAAGGCCCCCGAGACCTACAACAAGATACACCTGGTTCCCTTCGGTGAAGTGCTCCCTTTCAGGAAAAGCTGCCTTTGGCTTTATAATTTCCTGATGAAGTTTACACCCTACAATTACGATTATTCCCTCGATGCCGGTACTGAATATACCATTTTTGAAATGACAAATCCGTACAGCGAAACGCGGGACTACAAATTCAGTGTAATGATTTGCTATGAGGGCACAGTCCCTGCAATCGCCAGAAGGTTTGCCCTGGACGAACAGGGTAAAAAAAGAATCGACTGGCTTGTAAATATAAGTAACGACGGCTGGTTCGTCCGCTTCAAGGAAGGAAAAGTGCTCCCAAGTGCAGAGCTGCCGCAACACGCAGCAACCTGTGCCTTCAGGGCGGTTGAAAACAGACTCCCCATCGTCCGAAGCGTCAACACAGGAATAAGTTGCTTTATCGACAGCGCCGGACGCATCAGAGACGGTTTCCTGGCCGGTACTTTACCGCCTGATGCTATGACAAGAACCGGCATGCCCGGATGGTTCCTTGACAGAATATCCATTGACAAAAGAACAACTTTTTTCAGCAAATATGGCGGATGGCTGGGTTTTTGCTGTGAACTTTGTCTTATCTTGCCCATAATAGTACCGCTGTCGGCAAGGTTCTTAAGAAAAATAAAATACAGAACTCGTTCATCAGGACTGCCAAATGGAACATAAGCAAAAAAAAGCTGTAATAAAAAAGCGAAAAATATATGTACCCGCCCTTATGCTTTTGCTTGTTACTTTTCTAATGATATTTGTATTCGGCTGCGGCGAATCCTTACAAACAACACCCGGTGATTCAAAAGACACAAATATTAGTGTCTCCTGGTCAAAAGCCCTGCGAATCATCCAGGACGCTCTAATGGACAATGACCCTTTGGTCAGGGTCCACGCCATAGAAGTAGTCGCCTCGACAAGACAGCTCAAGCTCATGCCGCAGGTACGACGATTAATGCAGGACAATTATGTCCCCGTCAGATTTGCAACCGCTCTGGCTGTCGGAGATGTAAAATACTCACCTGCGAAAAGATCCCTCAATAGATTGCTCAAGGATAAAGATGCGAACGTCATAGTCGCCGCTGCTTATGCAATGGGAAAGCTCGGTTCTGCCGAGCATATACAAATTCTTCGCAAAGCAGCGACCGACAGCAACCTGAAGGTCAGGGCCAATGCTGTATTACTGTTGGGCAAAAGTAATGATCGAAGCTCCCTGCAGCTCCTCTGGAATACCATGCAGGACATGAGTTCGGATGACAGAACGGTATATCAATCCGCTGAAGCACTGGCAATGCTCGGTGACAGGCGAATATTTCAAAAGCTCTGGACAATGCTGATAAGTGCTTACGCGGACGTCCGCCTTATGGGAGTAAGGGCAATGGGCAAGCTCAAGAGCCCCGAGGCCAAAAATGCCCTGATTAGAATGCTCGACGACGATGTCCTTGAGGTCAGGCTGGTTGCCGCCGAACAGCTCGGGCTCTTCAGAGACCCCATAGGAGAGCCGAAAGTCCTCGAGGTTTTCGAAAAAAATCTCACAAACAGGATGGATTTGCAGGCCGTTGAACGAACTAATGTCTTAACAGCACTGGCAATCGGGCAAATTCGAACCCCTGCTCTGAAAAAATTTCTGCCCCAAATGCTTCAAAATGACTCTAAATTTGTGCGTATCGCCGCTGCAAAAGCCGTTTTTCAATGTCTAAAATGAAATATTAAACCCTGAAAATAATATGTTATCGGAGCTAATACACTCTATCTTTCATCAATCATTTTAATTTAGGCTATTTGTTAAAAATAACTTGACCTTTCAGGGCTTTAAGCGTAAAATTACACTATATACATATATATTAGGGCTTGGGAGCCCCGTTTTATCTGTTTGAACCAAGTGACTCAGGAATCACAGAGATTTGGCAGCGGCTAAAAGGGTGTATGTCCGAATCCCTTCGAAGTGTTTAGGACGCCTCCGCGTGAGGTAATGGGTGTAACGAAAAGAAAATACAAAGTTAACGAAAGGAGCCTGTTTTGAGTACGCTTACAAAGGTCTTAATAGTTCTGCTGACGATATCCTCGATTTTTCTCTGCGGCATTGTCGTAACTTATGTTGCCAATGCTGAAAACTACAGAAAAAATTATCTTGACCAAAAGAGGGAAAAAGATGCTGCAGTGGAGAATGAGAAACAAGCCCAGAAAGATTTAAATAAAACAATTGAGGATGCGAGTGAGCGGGAACGGAAGCTAAAAAGTGATATTGCCGACCTTGAAAGCCAGGTTGGGAAATTAAACACCAAACTCACCGAGTCCGAAAGACAAAAAGCGGCTTTGATTGAGGAAGCGGGTAAATGGAAAGCCATAACCAGAGACTTTTCCGACACCAACGAGAAGCAAAGGCAGTTGTTAGAAGATACCCTGGCTAAGCTAAAGACGATTGAAGCTGAGCAAATCAAGGCAGACAAAGAGCTCAATGAAACCACAGCCTCTCTTATTGAGAAAATGAAAATCATTGAGACACTGGAGGAAACATCGAAACTCCTGCTCGAAGAAAAGACAGATTTGCAAAACGAGTTAGACAAGCTCCTCCGGCAATCCGGCAAAGCCGTTGCTCCCCCCGTACCGGTTACTCCGGTAAAGGAGAAAGTGCGGGTAGCCCCCCCCACAGTAGATATCGGCCTGAAAGGATTGATAACAGCGGTGGACCTGGAAAATTCTCTCGCAGAGATATCCATCGGTGCAGCAAACGGTGTCAAACAGAATATGACATTCCACGTAACTCGCGCCGATAAGTTTATTTGTGACATTGTGATTTTAGACGTTGAGCCTGAAAAGGCAATCGGCATACTCGAACTGATGGACGTTACTAAGGAACAGCCTAAAGCCGGTGATAATGTAAGTACAAATTTATAATATGAGTTCATTGTTCATAGACCACGAACTACGAACTATGAACACACTATGTGAGGTTGATATATGAGTCCTAATGGGCAAGCTCGCGGCAAAAAGGTAACGGTACCGGATAGCCTCTATACGATTATTCTTGCTATGGCGTTTTGTGCAGTTCTGGCTACTGCGGCGTTCGTCGCCTACCAGTGCTATACGCAGTACGGCACATTATTCAAAATACCAACGTAATTTTCACTATTGACAATACTGCTCTTTAGTATATAAATAACAATTAAAAGACGATTTTTTCTTCTCAGAGTATGACTAACCTCGATTTTGCAGAAGACTTTTGAAAATTAAGAAAGGAGTCGAAAAGTGGTGCTGGACACAATCTTAGGTTGGTTCAGTATGGATATGGGTATCGACCTTGGTACCTGTACTACTCTGGTTTGTGTCCGTGACAGGGGTATTGTCCTGAATGAGCCCTCCGTCGTTGCTGTTCGCAAAGGAACCAACATCGTACTGAACAACGGTGAAGCTGTCGGTCTGGTTGCACGCGAAATGCTGGGCAAAACTCCCGGCTCCATCAGCGCCATAAGACCCCTCAAAGACGGCGTTATAAGCGACTTCGAAATAACAGAGGCGATGTTAAGCTATTTTATCAGAAAGGTGCACGGCAGGGGCGGACTTGTCAGACCCCGGGTCGTTATCGCCGTACCGAGTGGAATAACCGCTGTTGAAAGACGGGCCGTAATAGACAGCGCCGAACGCGCCGGAGCACGCAGGGTTTATCTCGTCGATGAGCCGATGGCCGCCGGAATCGGTGCCGGACTGCCCATCACAGACCCGACCGCCTCTATGATTGTCGATATCGGCGGAGGAACAACCGAAGTCGCAATAATGTCTCTGGCCGATATCGCCACTGCCGAATCAATTCGAATCGGCGGCGATGATATGGATGAGGCGGTAATCAATCATCTAAAGAAAACTTACAACCTGCTTATCGGAGAGGCAAGAGCTGAAAAAGTCAAGATACAAATCGGCTCGGCGGCTCCGCTCGAAGAAGAATTGACGATGGAAATCGCAGGCAGGGACACCATCTCGGGCCTGCCGAGAAAAATCGTCATAACAAGTGAGGAAATTAGGGAGTCGCTTCGTGATCCTATCGCCACTATTATCGACACGGTGACCGTGACCCTCGAAAAAGCAGAGCCCGAATTGGCTGCGGACCTCATCGACAACGGAATACACATCTGCGGAGGCGGCTCACTGCTCAGAGGAATGGATACCGTGCTGGCCAATGCAACCGGGCTCAAAGTCGAAACGGTTGATGACCCGCTGAGCTGTGTGGCACGCGGCACGAGCGTCTATTTGGAAAATCTGGAGTTGTGGAAGGATACGATGGACCATAACGAATACGGATGGGAATGATTCGCGGTCCTTGGGTCGTAATGCGTATTCTTTGAAAATAAATATATACGCAATACGACACCTGCAAAACGATAATGGCATGGAAGCATATTACAGTCTCCAGACGAATGTTGTTTATCTGGTGTATGTTGGCCGGATTTATTGTCCTTCTCTCACCGCAGAATCTTACGAATAAATTCCAGTTCGCTTTCACATACGTTTTCCGCTGGCCCTTAACTATTGGCCGAAATATTTCGCTATCGGCCGCAACAAGAGAGCCGCTTAGAGATAAGGACATGGTCAGCCGTGATGAGTACGAAAGGCTCTTAAACCATCTTGCCAACGTTACGCAGCAGCGAGACGATGCACAGCTAAATTTCCAAAAGATTTCCAAAATGCGTAATAAACCGGCCTGGGAACGCGCAGGTTTTGTGCTGGCTGGTGTTATTACGGTCTCCGTCGATAATCTCAGGGGCGAGCTTAAAATCAATCGTGGAAAAGAAGACGGCCTGGAGAAAAATCTGTTCGTTCTGGCTGACAACAGCATCATCGGAACCATTTCAGACGTTGACACACACACCGCCCGCATCAGATTGTTTACCGACCCTGCTTCGGACATCGTCGTAAGAATTGATAACTCGGATATGTTCATGAAAGGCTGCGGGAACAATCAGGCTAAGGTGAAAATGTTAAAGGACGAAGTCAGGATCGGAACTAAGATTATGGCCAGTAAAAGACCCGGCTTCCTCGACACTCCGATGATTATTGGAAAAGTGGTTCAATGTGAGCACAACGACCAGCCTTTGCTCTGGGACATAACCGTTGAACCGGTCTGTAACTTACAAAAGGTTGAGAACCTTCACGTAATTGTGATGAATCCGTCTGAATAAATCAGCGTTACTGCTGTAAGATGGATTGAAATATGAAATGGCTTAAGGAAATTTAAATGCATTGGCTTCGGTTTGCAGTTTTAGTACTTCTTGCCACGGTGCTGCAGGCCAGCTTCTTTGCCGATTTGAGCAGCAAACCGGATTTATTGTTAATTCTTTTGGTCTTCTTTGCTGTTTATTGCGATACTTCGGATGCGATTATATGCTCGTTCGTAATAGGTTTTGCCGCAGACCTTATCGGCCGGACGATGGGCCCACAGATGATTAGCTATGGTATTTTCGGCTCTGCTCTGGCATACCTGCACAGGGTTATTGCCATCAGGAAAATACCTTATCAAATTGTTGCGATATTCATCACGGCCCTTCTGGCCGGCTCGCTTGCCTGCCTCTTGAACTTTTTAAAGGGCGAGCCACCTCCGCCGAAAATATATGCTCCTCTCTTTGGGATTGCGCTATACTCCAGCATCGTCGGACCGTTTTTATTCTTGCCGTCTGCATGGTGGATGCGTATAAGAAAACCAGGTCGATTCGGACGGCGTTAAATCCGTTTCTTTTGAACACTTAAATTACGAATCGCGGCTCTAATCACAAAAACAAAATAAAATGTACGAAAAGAGAATCAATATCTTTGTAATATTAAGCTCACTGCTCTTGTTTCTCTGTTTGCTCCGTCTGGTACAGATGCAGTTACTTCCGACCTCCTCCGTCCAAAGCGACATCGAGCAGCTAAAACGACAAAAAGGCCAGTCACGACAGCTTACAACCGTCAGGGGAAAAATACTCGACAGAACGGGGTTGAACATACTGGCAACCGATGAGCCGCATTTCCAGATGTGCATAGATTATAAATTCAGCAGCTTTATGGACGACCGCGTCAGGCGGGGCAGATTATTAATGGCCGCCGATAAGGAAGACCCGGATGCCGTTGCCAAAGAACAAAAAGCCCTGGACGTCGGCCTCGAAGACTTAAACCAGGTAATAAACAAGTGCGCCCAGTTCAGAGGCGTCCAGTCCTCGAATATCAGGGCTGAAATACAGAGAATGAACGATGATATCTGGAACAGCCGCGCGTTTCAGGCATGGAGCCGTAATTTCCCGAATTCCGAACTTGCTAACAAATATGACGGCATCATCAGCATCCCTCACTCCGAAGCAATGGCCGATTTCGAAGCGAAAGAACCGAACGAAACAAAACGAATTAGGCTCATCAACAAAATTTATATCGCTGAAATGTACGATCCACAGATGCTTTTGGAGCTGAAAACCGATGATGATATTTTTGCCGCCCAGTTGGAATTCCTGAAAGTCGATGACATTCAAATTCTGCCGAAAGCCCGCAGGTTATATCCTTACGGTTCTGTCGCGTCCCAAACTATAGGCTGGGTCGGTCGTGTAACCCAAAAAGAAGACCAGCAGCTCTTCAAAGACGACAAGTTGGCAAGTTATTTGGCCGAAGATCTCGGAGGAAGAGAGGACGGTGTCGAATACGTTTGCGAAGCAATACTTCGCGGAAGAAGAGGTGAAGAATTCAAAGACATAGACAACCAGATTGTAAGGACCAAAATCAGCTTTGGCTCAGACGTCACACTGACACTGGATATCAAGCTTCAGAAAGAAATAGAAAATTATCTGGCAACCTATCCCCACGAGCCGAATTGCGGCCCCGGTATGGCCGCCGTCGTCATTGACGTCGGAACATCAGACATCCTCGCGCTCGTTTCGATGCCCGTTTTTGACTTAAACCGTGCAAGGTATGACTATAAAGACCTCGCCAACAATCCCGACAAACCTCTAATAAATCGAGCGATAAATGCACGCTATCCCCCCGGTTCTGTCGTAAAGCCCCTGATTCTCATCGCAGGCCTCGAGTCCGGTGAAATAACACCCGAGCAGACTATATCCTGCCCCGCTCAGAAGGCCCAGACAGGCTGGCCGAGTTGCTGGCTGTTTAACAGATTCAGAATGGGCCATGACGGCAGATGGGAAAACAACGCCCGCAATGCCGTCAGAGGCAGCTGCAATATCTATTTTTCCCGCCTCGCCCACAAAATCGACTCCCGGGTACTTCAACAATGGCTCTTTAAATTCGGCTACGGCCAAAAAATACTATTCCCACTGCCTTCAATTACCCATAACGAAATCCCAAGAAACTTCCGCCAGCTATCAGGAGTAATCTCGAACATTATCCCAAGAGAGCCAATCACAGATTTCGAGCAAATGCCCCCGCTAAGTGACGGCGAAAAAAGGTGGTTCGGAATTGGCCAGGGCAAACTCCTGGTCACACCTCTGCAGGTGGCAAACTCAATGGCAGCTATCGCTCGCGAGGGATTATTTAAGCTGCCCCGACTGTTCAAGTCCTCTGTCACCCAGGCCGCACAAAATACCGCCTACGACTCATCAGCCGTTGGTCAGGGCACCGACCTCGAAATCTCACTCGAAACTTTAGCCGTAATCTACGATGGTATGAGCGCCGTCATTAACGAGATTAGCGGAACAGCTAATACTGCATTCGCTGAGTTTCTTCCGGTTCTTGCAGAAAAGAACGTAAAGGTCTATGGCAAAACAGGCTCGACGCAGGCCCCCGAAAATGCCTGGTTCGGAGGCTTTGCTACTGACGCCGTAAACCGAAGCATCGCTATCGCCGTCGTCGTCGAAGGCGGCCAGCACGGCTCATCCGACGCCGCACCCCTGGCACGTGACATCATCCTGAAATGCATCGAATTCGGATATATCGGTCAAACAGAACAGACCATAGAATAGCACTAACATCCACCATCAAAATAATAAGCAGAGCATAAAATTTTTCTGGCAATTCAAACTCTATAGTCTATTATCTTATGTAAGCGACGTGCGGGAACTTACCGCTGGATAAATCAACAACCGAAAGGAAAATATAAATGCAATGTCCAAAATGCGAAACTGAAAATCCCGATGACGCTCAGGTATGCCAGTCCTGCAGTTTCGATTTAACAACTTCTGATATCAAACAGTTAAAACGAAAAATCAAATTAAATATTCTCCATTTTGTTTCATTTGCATTAATCATTTTGGCGGGCTTCCTAATCTTTTTTCTTAAGCCCGTTTCAGCTTTTATTGTAGCCATATTTGCATTGTGTTCTGTAATTGCTGCTTCTCTGAAAGCCATTCGCAGAAATGATAAACAAAAGAAAAACCGAATAATAAACATTATAGCGATGATGGTTTTAATTTCGACTTCTTTTCTTGCGGTTATTGCATCTTACCTGTGTATTGACGCTGCTCCGATTCTCAACGATTACACACTCAAAGACCTGAAATCAGCCGCACCCAAATATAGTGAGACTTTTAATCTCCTACATAATCTTTCTGATAAGAAACACCAAAATACCGGGTATGCCATAGGATTTTCAAAGGAAGATCTCGAAAGGGTTGAAAAAATAAACAATATCTTCAAACAGGACGACCTCCAGGATATATCACGACAACTGCAGGAAAATGAAGAAGACATTTTCTTACTATGGGAAAAAGCCCAAAAGGGAAGAGATATTTTCACTCAACTCAATTCATTCCCTGAAATTGCGGACCTTACAAAACCAAAACTTGAAATCGATATTCACTATTTGGCAAATATAAGATATCTTGCCTACGTTTATCACTCTTATATCCGCCTGCAAAGTATCAAAGGAAATCACAAAACAGCAATCAATGAATTGATTAGATTTGATTCATTATTCAAGAAAGTGAATATGTATGCTCATAATACGTTAATAAAGTTAGTATGTATTGCTTGTTTCGCCTTGGATATTAAGACTGCGAACTTTATCATAAATAAGCCTGAAACACCTACCGAATCACTTTTAGCCATAAAAGAGCATATCATTCCTTTTACAAACGAGCAGACCTCATTTCGAAATTCGCTGATGTTTGAGTATCTTGTCTATAAAAATGAAACAATAAAAGTCTCAAACACAAAAGGTCTCAGGCGTCCATATTTTTCCCCTTTGAAATTGAATTCGTCATTAAGATTGTATAGAAACATCATTGATAAATGGATTGCTGATGAAGACAATCGAACACCTCCTCAAGAAATGAGAATCTGGCCTGCTATTTATCCCAATCTACCCGTTAGGATTGATAAAGAAGGCAAACTCCCATGGTATTATAAATCATATAATCCAGCCGGTTTTCTGTTGGTTGAAATTTTCAAACCTGCTCTTGAAAGAGTATTAGTCATTAGAAAAAAGCTGCAAGTACATGCGGATATGCTACAGATTGTTTTGAATAAAAGACTCGGCGAGGAAGTGAGCTTAAAGGCCCTTGCCTTTGGCGATGAATATATTGTTGATATCGAAAAAAGATTGATTTTTAGCCTTGGGCCTGATGGCCTAAACGATACAAAAGACGATATAAAGCTGTCGATTAATCCCGAACTCCTGGGCTGGAATGATTAATGGAAACAATAAATGTATTGTTCAAATTGTGAAAAAGAAAATTCAGAAAATTCTGTAGGAACGCCCATTTCGACAGCCAAAACCAACGGGCTGGCTATTGCGTCATTAGTTCTCGCAATTCTAAGCTTTTTCACCTTCTTAATCACATCGATACCGGCGATAATTTTAGGCTTTGTAGGGCTTGTGAAGATAAGAAAAAGCGGCGGCAAAGTAAAAGGTAAAGATGTTGCAATTGCAGGAATTGTTCTGGGCTTCACGATTCCAATCTTTATGATTCCAATTTTATTGCACGTACGACAAATAGCCTACCGAATGATCTGTGGTACTAATATGACCCTCATTGGCATGGAAATGCTTGTCTATCTCAACGAATATGATGATGATTTCCCGACACCATCGAAATGGTGTGATCTCCTGATTAAGCACACAAATGCCAAACCTTCGCTGCTCCACTGCAAAGGCGCAACTGAAGGCCCCTGCAACTACGCCATGAACAAAAACATAGAAAAAGGAAGTCTCAAAGCTCCGCCTGATGTGGTAATCCTCTTCGAGACGCACCCCGGTTGGAACCAGTCCGGAGGACATGAAATCTTAACTACCGACAACCATAAAGGAAAAGGCTGCAATATCCTGTTTATGGATTCACACGTAGAATTTGTTAAAACAGAGGAATTAAAAGACCTCAAATGGGAGCCAGAATAATAGAAGTAAGCAAAAGACTTTGCTGAATAAGCAATATCCTCACACTACCGTTATTGAGATTAAGAAAGTGCTATACTAATCGGCCTGTGCAGCCTGTTTAAGAGCTCTTGCAGTATATCGAAAAATCTGTCGTTGTCCGGCCAGATAATCCTCTCGTCATCCGGCATAGGCTTATCCAGTTCATCAAGAAACCGGGCCAAAACCGCTTCATCCAGTTTCTCAGCCGATATACCCAGACCGAGTTTTTGAATGTAATGCGCATTTATTATCTGCTCATACTGACCGGCCAACGGCAGCATAAGCATCTTCTTTTTCAGATACATGCACTCGCTTATCAATGAAAAGCCCGCCGAAGCTATCACTCCCTTCGCTCCTGCCAAATCGCCTAAAAATCCCTCTGTAGAACGCTTCTTAAAAATGCAGTTCTTATACTCAAAGTCTTTCTTGAAGCCGTAAATATAAAATTTCTGCTCACTAAATTTACAAAGGAGCTCCCGCAACTGCTCCTGGTCCTCACCCGTTGTCGAATAAAGCAGAATATGCCCGCCCGCCCTCGCCTTAAGCGAGCGGACGACCGGCCTTATAATAGGCGGTGCCAAAACCGCCGAATCAACACTCAAAGGTGCATCAAAAAAATTAACAATAATATAAGCAACCGCCCCTACGTAGTGACACTCGGTTACAACCCTAGCGGTCATCCTCGAAAACCAGTTCTTACCCTGATGTTCGAGCTGACAATGCGAAAGCATATGCTCGTGGTCGATACTGATAAACGGAACTCTCTTGCGCCATGCCCACCACGCACTGAAAGGCTCGAAATCCGATATCACAAGGTCCGGCCCAAACGGCTCGAAATGTTTTGTGAAAAGCTCCTCATTTATTTTATTGCCCTCAGGCAGCTTCATAAGATTTCTTTTCAGGGTCTCCGATTTATCAATCCGCCCGTCTATAAAAGCAAAAGAAAGACCGAATATCTCCTTCACACGCTCACCGAAATATTGCTTCAGATAAAGGAGTGATTTCTGCGATCCCACAAAGATACAATCATGCCCGGCGTCAAGCAGCCTCTGCCCTATCAAATGAGACCTGCTGCTGTGTCCGAATCCCTCCCCCGCAACAGCATAGATTATCTTTGCCATTTCGGCCTGCTAACATTTGGTAACTGGTAAATGATATTTGATATGGATAAATGGTAACCGGTAAATACGAATAAGTAAATATTTAACCATTTACCTTTTTTGTGCTTTTATCAGAAATCCGCCAGTGCATATCTGGTTTCAAGATAGTTAAGCGTCTTTTCGATTATTGCGCCCGCCACCGGAGAGGCCACAACTCCCCCTGTATAATTCTTGCCGAGGCTCTTGTTCGGCTTGCGGAACAAAACCAGGACCACTATGGCCGGGTCCTCCGCTGGCGCTCCGGCTATGAACGAAGCTACATAATCGCTGTCCGAATAACCCCGCTCATTGCTTTTGGCCATTTGGGCCGTTCCGCTCTTCCCGAAAACCTGCCATTTTTCCAGCTTTGCTCTTGTACCCGTCCCCTCGTTAACCACCCCGACCAGTGCCTCGCTGACAATCCATTGAGCTACTTCTGGCTTGACGATATATCCAACAGGCGGCAAAGGACGCTTTAGCTCTGTAATCTTTCCCTTACTGTCAACCACTGCTTTGACCAGGAACGGACGAACCATACGCCCGCGGTTGGCAAGTATGCAAAAAGCTCTAACTAATTGTATCGATGTTACTGTTATTTCCTGACCAAAAGGTATCCTTGTTACGCTGTATCTCGTCCAATTGCGTGTCTTCCAGAGCAGTCCGTCGGCTTCGCCAGGCAAATCAATGCCCGCCCTCTTACCGAAACCGAAAAGTCTAAGACCCTTATAAAGCCGCTCTTTACCAAGTCTCTGACCGATTTTGGCCATCCCTATATTGCTCGAATGTATTAGAATTTCACTCACGGTCAAATCACCGAAGCCGTTGCGATATTCACCGATTTGCCCGAAACCCCTCCCGGTATAATGTCCCTCCTCGCAGTATATCTTTTCAACCTTATTCACAACCCCGGCATCCAGGGCAATGGCCGCCACAACCGGCTTGATAATACTGCCCGGCTCGAACTCATCGGTTAAAATACTGTTCCGGCGATTCTCAGCATCGGTCGAATGAACATTGGCGGGATCGAAATCAGGCAGCGAAACCATTGCAAGAATCGCTCCGGTCTTCGGCTCGACAACGATAGCAACTGCGGACTCGGCCTCATAGTTTTCATATTGCCTGATAAGCTCATCTCGGGCAAACTGCTGGATAGTGGCGTCAATGGTCAAAATAATCCCGGCGCCGTTGGTTAAAACAGCGTTCTCTATATCGTTGCTGTCCGCCGGACTTTGCTTAACAGGAGCAGGACGAATGGGCCTCCGCCGCACATCGGCAAGAAATACATCCTGCGCCCCGGAGCCGCTGAGCTGTTTGTCATATTGATATTCAACACCCTCTAATCCCCGGTTATCTATACTCGTAAAACCGACCGCGTGTGAAACTAATCGGCCCATAGGATAATGCCTTCGCCAGTCGGTCTCGACACCCACTGCACTCGAAACTTTGCGAGCGGCCTGGCATTCACTCGGACTGGCATCTGCCTTGATTTTGACATATCCGGGATTTCTGCTTTCCGTGATAAGTTTACAGATTACATGCGCGCCCATATCCAGTATAGGCTGAAGCTCGCTCGACAGGCTCTTGGGATCTTTAACTCTACGGGGCTCGATTTTGATAATTCGGATTTTGTTACTTGCGGCCAGCACTCTGCCCCGGCTGTCGAGAATCACGCCGCGCTCCGGCTTATAAGGAATCTGGCCCTGCTGCTGTTTGAGGCATTGTTCGGTATAATGATCGTTCCTGAGAAACTGTAGATAAAAACACCGCCCCGCCTCGCCTACAAACGCGACGATCAGAAATAATGAGAAAAGAATGGTTATTCGAACGTTTTTCAACTTGTTTATTCGCTGGTATTTAATGAATCGAAACGCTGGGAAACCGCAGCAGGATTTATGAATCCTTCTAATAATAACTGTTTGGCGCCAAGCTCCTGTTTCAACCGGCCCTGCTCGCTCCTGCATGCACAAAGTTTATAGAAAATGTTATTATTTGCACTCCGCAGATAAACGGCAAAAATCAAAACCGCCGTAAAACAAAAAACTACAAAAACAAAATATAATCGCGACATAGTCTCAAGTTCCCTGGGCGTTCGGTATTCTATCGAACCGGTAATCTCAAACGCTGCCCTACAGTTAGATAATCCTCATCCTCCAAAGTGTTCAGCTTGATTATCTCTCTAAAACGCTCTCCGTTTCCAAGCTGCTTGGCTGCGATTCGCCATAAATTATCACCTTCACGCACAACGTACTGTTTGCTCGGCTGTGCCGCAGGTGGCTTGGGCCGTGGCTTGGACGGTGTCTTTGTCGGTGCAGTAGTCGATGAACGTGTTCTGCCTATTGATTTTATTCTCTCAAACAGACCGCCAGCAAATACACTCTTGGCCTCATCTTTCAGAAGTGGTATGATAAGTTTTTGTCCGACACTAATATCATCGGGCGATTTTAACAGCTTGCGGTTGGCCTCGAATATCCGGACAACGTTTAATGTTTTATTACCCTTCACCGCGCCGTAAAATGTTTGTGCTATTTTCGCCAGGCTATCGCCATCTTGAACAATATAGACTTTCGGCAAATCCGGCTTGACTTGCTTCGGTACGTTGACTTTTGTCTCCTTGTTGGCATCCGGTGCCGTTGACTTGACTTTATTTTCCGTAGTTGCTGTTACCTGCTCGTCCTTTGCAGCCACGTTGTCTTCAGACAATGGCCTCTTGTATCGAAATTTACCTTCGTCCCCCGTGGCCTCTTGAGCTTCTGCGGCGCTTTGGCTTCTGTTTCGTACAGGCCTTTCTCGACGAATAGCTTCCCGAGCTTTACGTTCATTGGATCCGATATAAGAGTCATTGGGAGAGTTGGCCATAGTTGTCAGTTCATTACTGTTCGTGTCACTGCGAAAACGCGGCAGACCGTTTATTATAAACGCAATGACAAATATAAAAAACAATCCTAAAAGCAACCCGACTTTGGCGTCAGAAGTCATAATGAAACTCCATTTTCTTTTGCGTATTGCAAAGCTGCGTAGTACACAATACGCTCAACAATATTATTGTTTCTGTGCAATTCTTAGTTTTGCACTTCTTGCTCGTCGATTTCCGGCAATTTCTTCTCGAGTTGGCACAATCGGTTTCTTGGTAATGACCCTGTAAATACTTTCCTTTTCATTTTGCTTGAAATTGTTCTTAACTAACCTGTCTTCGAGACTGTGATAACTAATGACCGCTATATGACCTTTGTCGCTCAGCAGTCCCGCCGATGAATCAAGCAGCCTCTTCAAATTCTCTAATTCGTCGTTTACAGCGATTCTCAGGGCCTGAAAAGTCCTCGTTGCCGGGTGTATCCTGCTTCTGCGGCCATGGCCTGCTTTTCCAAGCGCCCGGCATACTATCTTTGCCAGTTGGCCCGTTGTCGTTATCGGCCCGCTTTTACGTTCACGCACTATAAAACGTGCAATTCGCCGTGAGGCCCTGTCCTGACCGAATTCGTATATCAAATCGGCCAGAGTTTTTTCATCTGCCTTATTTACTATATCGGCAGCAGTCCGCTTTATTCTTTTATCAATTCTCATATCGAGAGGCATATCCTGAAGAAAACTTAGCCCCATCCGGCTGTCAGCCAATTGGGCCGAACAGAGCCCCAAATCCGCCAATATGAAATCTACTTTCTCTATACCCTGCTCGTGGACCTCCTCGCTTATTCGGGAAAAATTCGATTGAAGCAAAATGACCTTGCAGGCAAGGGTTTTTAGGATAAATTGGGCCCTTTGGATAGAATTTTTATCGACATCCAGACCTAAGATTACTCCCTCAGGGCCCAAAGTCCTGCCGAACAGAAAACTATGACCTCCTTGTCCTGTGGTCGCATCGACCATTATGCCGTCCGGTGGCAATTTTATCTGCTCGGCTAATGTCTCAGCCAGAACCGGAATATGCTCTGTTATCGAGCCGTTCACTTCTATCGTATCGCGTATATCCTTATACCTTTTCTTGTATATTGTTTTGCATTGCCGTTGATTCGGATGCAATGCTCAATAAACTCGCCGAATTTCAAAAGTAGCTGCTATTCTTCTCGAATCAGCCTACGGTCACTTTGTTCTTCCGTTCCTGAAGCTCTTCAACTGCAGGCGAAAACTCAATGCCGGAGAAAGTCCCGCCGATTTTTTTCAATCGTTCAAGACGTTCACGTAGAATTGACAGGGAGGAGAAGGTCCGTTCATCCACCTCTCTTTCACCGACGAGACTCCCGGCAACAATCCGACAATGATTTGAATCCGTTCCAATCATTCTGCCTCCATTAAAAAATTAACCATCTTCGTTATGCTCGTGCAGGACAACCTGCCGGGCCTGTGAAACCTGTTTTTGATATTGAGACATATGATCTGAAAGATATTGTTCCCAGTTTTCTGTGTTCCACAGCTCAATATGGTCCCGGACGCCTATAAGGGTAATTTGGTCCTTCAGGCCCGCCCTCTTTCGCAGTCTTTCGTTCAAAAGTAACCGCCCCTGGTTGTCAAGCTCCACCTTACTGGCTAAAGCAAAGCTGATTCGCTCGAACGCTACGGCTTCATCCGGGGCCGTTGTGCCCGGCCTGACCGCAAGAGCGATCTGCTCGAAATATTTTTCGGGGTACAGGCAAAGTATGCCGTTGGCGCCGAGGTGAAGATAGAAATTACTGCCGTGCTCATCAACATCAATCTGATTTCTCAGCTTGTTTGAGATGAGGACCCTGCTTTTGCTATCTACAACGTGCTGATATTCACCTGTTAACAACAGCATGGCATTAGCCCCACTTAATAAAACCAATATGGGAAACTTTACCACTTACTACCACTTTGTCAACAAGCAAATTTATATTTTTCTAAAATTTCGAGAAATTTTATTATAGGACGATGCCTGAGAGAACCTAATTCAAGCAGTCAAAAGTGCTTATGAAAATATAATACTTGAACAAAACTAATAATTTTTTTGGCCTTTTTTATTGTTTTTCACACAGCCCTTTCAATTTCAATACATTCGACCCAAAATCAACAGCAAAATCCAAGCTAAATCGAAAGAGACATTAAAGTAAATTAGCTTCATCCGATTAATGGGTAGGTGCTCCGAAAAGATAGGGGCCTTGAGGTTGGCCCGAGGGAAAAATCGTTTGAGCAGATGGCCAAATTAGGGCAGTCAGGGAGGTAATTTGGACATCTGGGGCCCCGAACGATTTTTCTCGGTCGTTGGGATCACATATTGACCTACCCATTTCTCCGAAGAACCAATAAAAATGGATTAAATAGCGAAAGCGGGTGATGGGAATCGAACCCACATGACCAGCTTGGAAGGCTGGGGCTTTACCATTAAGCTACACCCGCAATATTATTGATTATCAAATATCGATTACTTATACTGGGATAATAAATATTAAAAAATCGATAGTCAATGGAAAAGTAAAATGAATATTTCAGAAACAGCGCAAGCTGCCAAGTTAGCCTCTTTACATTTAGCCGCGGCTCAAACTGATATAAAGAACAATGCATTAGCTGAGATTGCCCGTGCACTGAAGCGATACAGCGGTGAAATAGTCTCGGCCAATAAAGAAGACCTGGTCATAGCCAAAAATGATAATCTGGCCGGGCCGTTGCTGAAACGGCTGAAGTTCGATGAAAGTAAAATAAACGGTGTTTGTGCGGGGATCGAAAGTCTGATTAACCTCGATGACCCTGTCAGTAAGACAATCTCATCCACTGAACTCGATAAAGGTCTGGAACTTTACAAAGTCAGTTGTCCGATTGGCGTTATTGGTGTGGTTTTTGAGTCCCGGCCAGATGCCCTTGTGCAAATTTCAACGCTTTGTCTAAAAAGTGGAAACGCCGTACTGCTCAAAGGCGGAAGCGAGGCGGAAAAAACCAACAGAATCCTGGCCGATATAATATCCGAAGCGAGCGAAAAAGCGGGACTTCCCAAAGGATGGATTCAACTCCTTCAAACGCGTCAGGAGGTTGCCCAAATGCTGGCACTGGATGAATATATCGACCTGGTCATACCTCGCGGCTCAAATGATTTCGTTCGCTATATTATGGATAATACCAATATACCCGTACTCGGACACGCCGACGGGATATGCCATGTATATATTGACGGCGATGTTGATTTGGATATGGCCGTGAATATAACCGTCGATTCCAAGTGCCAGTACGTCGCGGTCTGCAATGCCGCCGAGACCCTGCTGGTAGATAATAAAATTGCCGAAAAGCTGCTTCCTAAAGTCAAAACCGCCTTAGAGGAAAAGGACGTTGAGCTGCGCGGATGTAAACGAACGGCGTCAATAATAGATGTAAAACCGGCGACCGAAGAGGACTGGTCAAAAGAGTATCTGGATTATATCCTCTCTATCAAAATTGTCGATGGCCTCGATGCGGCCATTGAGCATATCAACCAATGCGGCTCGGGACATACCGACGCAATCGTTACCAATGATAAGGATAAAGCCGACAAATTTATGGCGCTGGTTGATTCTGCAAACGTGTTCTGGAACTGCAGCACGCGGTTCAGCGATGGTTTCCGTTATGGGCTTGGGGCAGAGGTGGGTATCAGTACCAATAAGATACACGCACGCGGGCCGGTAGGACTTGAAGGGCTTGTTATCTATAAATGGAAACTTATCGGCAGCGGGCAGGTCGTTTCCGACTATTCCGGTAACGATGCAAAAAAGTTTTTGCATAGAAGATTAGAGAATTAGAGATTGGAAAATTTTTTGGAGGAGTATTATCATGAAAAATATTGTACGAACTCTTTTGTTTCTTTCCATCATTCTTATTACAACCCAGGCGCAGGCCGTGACGACATGGCCCATGTGGGAGTTTAATGTTAACGGAGATACCGAAGGCTGGGTACCTACCGGCAACGGCCAAATTGAAAGCCTTGAGGCTAAGGACGGTAAACTCATCGTCCATATAGTCACAAACGCCGGTGACCCGTTCATCAACTGCCCGGCCGGTCCTTATGAAGCGGATGCCGTAACGGGCTTTTTGGCCAAGATGCGTCATTCGGCCGATCCTACGGGCACTGGGGGCAGGGAGTTTTTCATGTTCCCCCAGGGCGCCACACACCAAACTATCGGTTGGGACCCACCGTCCCCTGATCCCAAAGATGGCGTCGTATATGTCGATCTGTGGACCGAGCCTCCCGAACGATGGCAGGGCCAAATCATTCAAATCCGTTTTGATTTCAGCAATATATCCGAACCCTATACCGTAGAGATCGATTGGGTCAGGCCCGAAAGTCTCTACATCACAAACGAAAGTTTTGAGTATTGGGATAACGTCAACGATAAGATCGCGTCCTGGGACCTTATCGGCGATGAAGCTAAATTCAATTTCGAAGAACAGCAGGTCGTCGATTCCCTGAATTGGTCCCTGGCCTTGACCGGAAGCGCAAGTGAGCAGGGTCTGAGCCAGTCCGTCAAAGGCGGCGCAGACATGGAATTAGACACGAGCATCATTGTCATGGGTGCCATCAACATCCCCGCCGACGCCTGGGATGCCGACAGCAAATTGACCGTTCGGGTTCGCGAGAAAACCGCGGACGATGAGCAAGTGACCGATTTCGATGTGGACGTCACGGCTGCGAATGAATGGGTCGATTTTACGTCTGATGCGATCAAGCTGCAGGCCGAGCCCGTGGCGCGAACGGATGTGGTGGTCGAGATACTGGTCACCTCCCCCGCCGAGAAGGCCGTGTATCTCGATACCGTCTTTGTCAATGCAATCGCACCGCCGAAGATTACAGGCTGGCCCGTCAACGCTGTCAAGCTGACAGAGGGTCAGGAGATAGTCATTGACGGTGTTGTGACCCCCGAGGAATACCACGGTGCCCGGACGATGGTGATCAATGCCGAGACCGTTAATGTGGAGGATCCACATATGCCAAGGTATTTACATGGCATGCAGAACCTCTGGGCGAACCAGTGGAACGCTACCCCGGTCGAGGACTTCAGTGCCGCATACTACGTAATGTGGGACGATGAGTATCTCTATGTGGCCGTATCATGCCAGGACGACAGCTACCAGTTCGAGGGCCCCAACCCGAACGACGGCGATGCCCTGCAGTTTACCATAACCGAGACGCCCTATGAGAAAGACTATGGCTATCTGTACATCCCGACGATTGCACCGAAAGATGCGTCCGGCCAACCCTTGGCCAAGAACAACTTCTCCGGTCCATTCATTCAGACTGACCTGTTTGCCCATGAGATGACCCGGTATGCCGGCTCCGTGGACGAAGAGACCCAAAACTGGATGGTCGAGGTGAAGATTCCCTGGGCGGCCATGCAAGCGGACTTCAAGGGCGACGAAGACAACGACGGCAAGAGCGTGTTCCCGCCGGACCTGCTGGACAAAATCGGCTTTAACATCATTGCGATCGACTTCGACGTCGATGCCGACGGTAATCCCCAGCATCAGTTATTGGCCTCTACGCATGGTGGCTCCTGGCCCTGGGCGCCCTGGCCCTGGGCGCTGCCCGGTGACGCTACCCAGGAAACGCTGACATTCATCGAGGCGCCGGCGCAATAGGACAATTTATAAAGAGATAAAATAACCAGGAATATCCACACACAATCTCGCTTCCCAAAGGGCCGGTGGTTTGAGGAACTGCCGGCCCTTTTTTGTGATTAACGATGATTGATACCTGAGAAATTGGGATTTGCACCGTGCTTCAATATTTGCTATTGCTTAATAGATTGGAAAAAGGATGAATCCCCGACAGAAAAAATTGGGGGTGAATTATGGGTGGATTTGGGCAAAGGTAATTCGTTGGGTCGTGGGGTGGTTAGGTGGTGGAGTGGGCTAATTGCGACGTTTGCCCATTACTTTAATCATGTCCGGTACGAGGCTGTTCATGTATTCCTCGAGGTTCGTGTATCCGTCGCCGTCCATATCCTCATTGCGATCAGCCCTATCTCCGGGATCAAGGCCGTGCATCTTCTCCCATGTATTGGGAATGCCGTCGCTATCTATGTCCCAGTCATCAGGCCGATGAACAATAGGATAACGGTCCCATCCACCCACTTCGTCCTGCGAATCGATCAGTTCACTTTTACCCGTAACGATATTCTCGATGATTCTCTCATCCACTCGATCACGAACGAGTGAGCAGCCGGCGTATCGAAGATTTGTCTCGTAAGCATCCCCGGCGCTCTCAGTGTACGGCTTGAAATCGCCCAGCTCGAAGAAAGCTTTGGAAGCCCACTGTTTCCGGGACGTTGACATATAGCTTCCGCTGTTGGTGTATATCACGGCACAATAATTGTCCCGGTTGAAACGTTCGGGCATCCCTTCGAAGTGATTGCCGAGCATAAACCCTCTGGCCTTCGTCGTGTCTCCGTCCTTCATCTGCATTGGCGGATTTTGTCGATCGGAACAGGGGCCCGGCTTGTAATAGTTATTCACCACGTTGAGCCTCATGCCGCCGAAATTCGTCGGGCCCTGCCAGTTGTAGTTGACGCAGTTTCGATAATCCACAACCACATGCGCAAAGCCTTTGCGGCCCGACCCGCCACCAATCGTCGGATGCCTGTTCCTTGACGTGGAATAAATGTTGTGATGCAGCGTTGTGTTTCCATGGCAGTCACGCAGTGACGTACACATGGCATGGCCACCCTTGTGATGAATCGAATTGTTGAGAGCTTCAGCGTACAGCAGCCATTGCAGGGTCATGTTGCTGTTGCCGCGGTAGTCCGAATTGCCGTCGATGCCCCAGCTCAGGGACAGGTGATCCAAAATGATTTGATCACAATAATCGACGGTCATGACGTCTTCCGCGGACGTGTCTCCCTTGTTCTTGTCACCGAGTCGCAGCCTCAGATACCTTACCACAATATCGCTGCATTTCGTAATGACCATGGCATGGTCACGAACTGTTATCCCCTTCCCGGGGGCCGTCTGACCTGCGATGGTCAGACGTGATTTGTCCTCTATCCTGATAGGCGTCGCTAACCGGATGGTCCCTGCAACGTCGAATATGATCGTCCTCGGTTTATCCACAGAGTTAATCCCGAAACGGAGAGATCCGGGACCATCGTCATGAAGATTAGTGACGTGGTATACATCGCCGCCCCGGCCCCCTTTGGCGTATTTACCAAATCCTTCGGCGCCTGGAAAAGCAAGCTGTTTCAACCCTTCCGCCCGTACCGTCGTAGCGAGGACCATTGAAAGCAATCCTGCGAGCAGGAAGGAACTTTCTATAAGATTCTTCATATTCTATCCCTGGAGTAATCGAATTAAAACGATAAAGCAGAAAGAAAGTAACGGTAGATTTTCTCAATAGTCCTTAAAAGTGCTCATCCACTCCGGCCAGTCACCCGGCCGGCACCCGCCTGCCGTTGTCCACAGGCCGCTGGTGTCGTACTTTCGATGCCACTTAAACGTCCATAACTCCTTGAGCCCTATTTTCCTGGTGGAAAAATCCAGAAAAAGACCGTTCACAAAACCATCGTGCCGGTTCAGGCAGTAACGTAACATACGCCCGCCGCCACCCTCATCCCAGCCCTGGCCGTCAAATAATGGAGGGTCATCTATTGAGTCCACTACGCCATTATAGCGCTGGGCCCCCACAAACAAGGGCACGTATGCTGCCCCCGCAACAGCCGGACCGCGCCAGTACCAGGATGCCTGCCCGCGCGGCTCCCCGCCTTGCTGGATATCGACACAATAGCCGTTGATGCCGTAACTACCTTTCATTGGCTTTATCCAGTGATCCTCTGGTTGCATGTAGCCCCAGGCCATGGCCACACCCACAGCCGTTCCCTGTGCGCCCTCACTGACACCATTCTCATCTATCCAGGGTTTCATTGCGTTCGGGCAACACGTAAATTCGTCATCCCATTTATAGTAGTCTCCCATTGCGCTGACCCACCGATTGGCTTGAGGCTGGGCCGTATGGCCGGCCATGAACCGGCCATCGTTGTCTTCGGCGTACATCGAAAAATACAAGCCCCATTGCTTGAGCCTGTTCAGGCACGCTACGCCTTTAGCCTGTCTCCTTACCCGCTGTAAAGCCGGCATCAATATCGCCATCAGTAATGCAATGATGGCAACTACCACCAGAAGCTCTATTAACGTAAAGCCTTTTTCTTTGCGCATCACGTTGATCCATCTCCTTCACAGAGAATATAATGAGTTTTGCTGATATGTGTTTCAGCTATAATTATAACACATTCAGTCAGAGTAATGCAAGTTATTGGCTGATATTTAAGTCTGGAATTTATGAGGTTTTAAGTCGGGCAGGAATTGTTAGCCGGCATTGTTAGTGCAAAGTGAATATCAAAATTCGAGAATCGGGCCCGTCGTCCGGAAGAAAGTACAAGTCTCCATCGAAAGCCATCCCTTCACGAGTCAGAGTGCTCTTCCATTTACCTTTGGGCAAATCGATGCGTCTTATCAAAGTCCAGCTTTCAGGGTCGATAATATCTACGGCGCAAACTCCGTCCTTATGGCCGCTGCATAAAAGTTTACCGGCAAAATATTTGATGTCCTGATAGGCCATTGAGGTTGGGGAAGCGACTTTATTTAACTTTCGTCCGTCAATGTCCCATCTATAGAAATGAAGGGCGTCCCAATTAACTCCGTAAAGAAGGTTTTTTCCGTCAGATGCAACAGCGCCGATGTGGTCATCAACCGGAAACGAAGTGCGTATTTCCAAAGTATCAGGGTCGAGGCCGCTGATTATTGTTCTGCTTTGCCTTTTATATTCAGCGTTGGGGACCCAAAGGTAACGGCCGTCATACTGCAGCCCCCCGGGATGAATAAATGCACCGTCAGTCAGTTCTACTTTCGAAATCAGGCCGGCCGTTTTGCTATCAATCTTAAACAGCCACGCACGATTTTGCTTAGTGTCCACCGAGGTCACAAAATAAAATCGCCCTGTGGTATCGAGCCCCTGAACATGATAAGTTGAAAACTCAAGCGGAACTTGACGTATGAGTTCCATATTGCCGCAGTGAAATAACAGGTCCAACATATCAGCCTGAGAGTTTCGATTGCTTTTTTGGCAGCCTAAGGTCAGCGAAAGGACCAAAAACAAAATAACGAAAAGGGCTCGTTTGTAAATTATAATTGAATATCGAAACATCTTTGACCCCAAATTAAATTTACAAGTATCTTTACCCGGTTATATCAAAACACCTGAAATAGAAACTTATTTCCCGTACAATATCAACTCTGCTCCGGAAGGTCAATTCTTCCGATTGTTTCTCAAAGATTCAAGGGCCTTAATACTGAAAAGACTATTGCCCGCGGAGTGGAACTAAAGTATCTTGGCGCAGAGTCGTTACATAAATATTATTTTTAAAGATTAGATAATTCGAAGGAGCTGTCAGTTATGAGTTTGTCCTGTTATTTCGAACATACCCACGGGCTTGGTATTTTGGCCACCGCCGACTCGGACGGAATGGTTGATCTTGCTATTTACGCCAAGCCGCATGTTATTGACGAAAAAACCATAGCTTTTATTATGCGGGAACGTCTTAGCCACCAAAATCTTAAATCCAACCCGCACGCCGCTTACATGTTCGTGGAGAAAGGCCAAGGGTACGTCGGCAAGAGGCTGTATCTGACCAAACTCCGGGAAGAAACCAACACATCCGTAGTGGAGATGTTCAGACAGAAACAGCCGGAGATATGTCGGGCCGATGATGATTCGAATAAATATCTCGTGCATTTCCAGATAGATGAAATCTGGCCGCTCGTGGGAAACAAAAAATAGAACACAAGACCGGTATGACCTTATCGATAGCAGCTTCATTGCAGTCCATTTCCGAGTTGTTGTTTAGGCCCGGTGCTCCATAACTCCATAAAATATCACGATTAAGGCTCTCGTTCTTCTAAGTCCCAGCCGGCGTTTGCGCTCCAAATCACTACATTGATAAACAGGCGTTTCCCAACCTCTGTCATACTCTCTGGTGAGCCGGCGAAACCCCAGAACAGATATCGATTATGCTCCAGGGCCAAAGGATAGTAACCGGGATTGTCCGCTTCCCGGCTGATTGCAGTTACCGTTTCCGGCACAGGATATAGATACAGGGTCACATATTCGCTTTCCGTGTAGAGTTGAAGTACTAAGTCTTCCGGAACATCGATCGCATACGGTGTGATGAAAAGTGAATTATTTGGATCTATTACCTCGACGCTGTTATAGCTGCCGTGCGTGCCATTAGGCCGGCCGATTGATAGCCCGAGTTGCCCAAAGAATGCATATCCGCCCTCACCCAATCCAATAACAGGCTTGCCCGAGCTTTCTATTGCAGTTACAGATTCGATATCACCCCAATTCTCCGTAAAACCGGTGTCATTTCCTATAATTATAAGATCATATGAATCCAGCGTCGTCACTGGGATTTCGTCCAAGCCAACTAAAGTAGTCGAGCAGCCATAGGCAACGAGTAAAGACCGAAAGTTTCGGGCCGCTTCCACATCGGAACTATAGATATATGCGACAAGCGGAAGTAACATCGTCTGCGGCTTCGTGGACATTCCCGCCTCCTGGGTGCCGCCGTAAGCTCCCATATTAATCCGTTCACCGTGCGGCCATATCTCGGATGTCCAGTCCGAATTCGGATCGCCTGCATCTATGCACGGGCTGGTTATATCATCTGTTATCCAGCTTTCGCTGTTCGGGTCCCAGCGGCCCGCCTCGGATTTCAGATGAAAATCACCCGCAGCCGAATCCACAAATAAAGGGCCGGCATTTATATTCCCCTCGCCCCACGTAAGGGTTGAATAGCGCCCCGATATCGATACGCTGTCCTTGCCGCCTTCGATGTCACAGTATTCGATTGTTATGTGAGAGCCGCGATCTTCGATTTGTTGATTCGAGCTGTCTGACAGAGTTACAGGCTGCGGACAATCCCAGATAATACAATTAATCACTGTTGCCGTTCCGCCGCCCGGATTCAGGCGGTACGGAGGGCCCCACCTGCCCAGGTCAAAAAGCCTAAGGCCCCGGCCGCAGTCGAAAATCGTATTGTTCACCAGCAGGACCTCACACGAATTTTCAATCGCAATGCCGGCATTTCTACAATCATAGATTACGTTATTCATTAAAACAGGATAGCATTTGTCCCTCAGCACGATACCGTGGTCGTCACATCCGCCGATGATATTGCCGACAATGACAGCCGAACATTTGGTGGGATTAATCATGTCGTCATGTGCAGGATTCAAAAACAGGTTGTTTCTAATAATAGGTGCCGGAAGGCTCTCCCCATACAAATCAACATCGTCGTTATCTCCGCGCTTGCCGGTGAAGTAGCAGTCCTCAACGAGAACATGGGAATATCTCGTATGCACTCCCTGCCCAATTGAAAGGAATTGACAGCCCCTGATATTTGCCGTCGCAACTCCGGGATGGTCCTGGTCGTCCGATATCACGGCTATAGCATCTCCATCGGCATTCGCGCTTTCGTCGGGTAGTTTCTGAAAAGTACACTTCTCGAAATCGACATGACTTGCCAGAACAACCACCGCCTCATGGTACGTCCTTGGCCCGGGCTCGTAGTAGTCCTGGTGTGCCCCCTCACTGTCGGCATACTCGATAAAGCAGTGAACAAGACGGCTGTCCGCCGCCTCAACGAACATAATGTGCTTCCACGTTGTACCTTCTTCGAATCGTGTAAAGCGTATCGGCTGGTTTTCATCTCCCTCAGCGAGGAGTTGTCCATAGACGACCAGCACCGCTGCGTCCTTCATCAAAATCTCCGTCCCGGGCTCAATATTCAAGACTATACCGGCCGGAACGACAACCGTATCCTCAATAATATATGTTCCGCTCCATGTGGTGTCCCGGTTCAGCTCTTCGGTTTTTCCAACAGCAGTCGTGCAAACCGACACTAATAGCAATATAGACATTGCCAAATATATGGTTCGTCTTGTTATGCCGGACATAGCCGCATCCTCCTAATATGCTTCTGTATGAGCGCCAGTATATCAAATCTTTGTCACTGAGACAAGCCAATACCGGACGTTTCCAGGGACTTGTTCGGAAAAAATCCTGAAAATCCGTTTTTCACCCCCTAAATCAAAAAAAATCCCCGGCCGGACAAAATAAACAGCAGTAAAGAAAACAGGGGCAAATTTCTCACACTATCGGATTATCTCAGGGCGGCCTGTGTCTGGGCCAGGGCTTGCTGAAGCTCTTCAGGAGTGAGCAATTCAATCTGCCCACCCAGCCGTAATACATTGCATCGGCCGTCATGAACCGGCTTGGTCTCGTATAGAAGAACATTCGCAGGTGACATACCGCCATGTTGACCGGGAATATAAACATATCCCCCCCCATCGGGGGCCGGACATTTGAACAACTGCGTACTTCCGCTCCATTGGACTAAATCTTCAAGTGTGGGTGGAAAACCTTCATTGCTGAGAGCATATATTTGTATATTCTGGGCGATTGCCCGCAGGTTTGTCTGGCACTTGACCGTTTCGGCGGTGTATTTGGTATCTATCATTGTCTGAGTATATTGCTGTCCCGCCTGTCCAAAGCTCTTGATAACCCACCAAACGCCCAAACCTATGAGCCCAAAAAAAATCAAAGCAAAGAGGAGGTTAATAATCGTACCACCTTGTAAATCCGAACTATGAGAGTTTATGGGCTTTTTGAAATGAGCTTTTTCGCAAAATTTTCTTCTTGAATTTGTCATAACTGCCCCCTTTTATTTTTTTCTTATACTTGCTTTATTTATTCTTGTCGCCGGCTGTGATATCCTTAATAGTCAAGCCAGAAAAGAGGTAATCCAAATAAGGTGAAAAACAAACTAATAAAAGGAAATACAATGAGCCGAAATCCTCCAAGAAACAGAAATGCTATAAGAATAAACATGCCATATTGAGCAAAATTCTGATACATCCTGATTGCTTCGGGGGATTGCAGCCTGGCATAAACCATTCTTGAGCCGTCGAGAGGGGGTATCGGAATCAGGTTGAAAACCGCCAGAATAATATTGAAAAATATGGCCAGCAAAACAAAATTGCCTAAGAGCGGCATCGCCGACAATTGAAGTAAATGGAAAGCAGCGGCCAGAATAACAGCCATCGATATATTTGCAAGAGGACCGGCAGCAGCCACCATAAAGATTTGCCTTTTGCTCAGGATTGAAAAGTTGACCGGTACAGGCTTTGCCCACCCAAAACGCACCAGAAGCGGAAGGATAATCGTACCAAACAAACTGATATGGGCCAGGGGATTCAGCGTTAATCGCCCCATTCTTGCCGCTGTGTCATCGCCATATCTATAGGCCATCCAGCCATGGGCATATTCATGAATTGTCAGAGAGATAAGGAAAATCGGAAGAGTAAACAAAAATGTCAAAGCTTGATTACCTAACATTACCTTTATTACTCCGAAAACAGGGAAATGTTCTGCCTGTTGGCAAAATTTCCTTAAACTATTAAATCATCTACAATCCACCAAATTATACATAATCCGGCGAAGAATTGCTAATACAAGAGTTATTGAAACTTAAAGGACGTTATGATATTATAGAATTTGCAGTATTTGGGAATTTTTCTATGAAGTGTATAAGAAATTTCAGATGAAAAAAAGTTTTGAAAGTGTGGTATCATGCACAGAGGAAAGGGTTTTACTTTAATTGAGCTTCTGGTGGTAATCGCCATTATCGCTTTGCTGATGGCGATACTTATGCCGGCCCTGAGTAGAGCCAGAGACCAGGCCCGGGGCGTCGTATGCAAGTCGAACCTCAACCAATGGGGAAAGATATTTTATCTGTATGCCCATGACAACGAAAGCAAGTTCATGGTGTGGAAGCAATCATCCACGCCCGGCGGCGGTACATGGATCATCCCATTGATGCCCTACTACGAAAAAGGCGGTGAGAAGACCCGCCTTTGCCCCAATACCCGCAAAACCGAAGCCGAAGGCGAAACGGTTCCCGCCAAAATGGCGTGGAGCTGTGAAATCGACGGGAAAATCAACAAGAACAGCTATGGAATCAATAACTGGTGCTATGATTTACGCCCGGGAGTAACCACTATATGGGGACTGCCGAATGCGGACAGGAGGGCCTGGCGAAGGATTGACCAAAGTCAGGCCGCTCGGATTCCCATGTTTTTAGAGTGCTGGCGCTGGGGAGGTGGTCCGGTGCTCCGAAGCGACCCGGCACCGCCTGACGAGGCCGTACGACATAATACGGGATTTGGCCGTTATTGCTTGAACCGACATGCGTACACAATCAACGTCTGCATGATGGATGCATCCGTGAGCAGGATGAGATTAAAAAGCCTGTGGGATTTGAAGTGGCACAAAGAATACCTTATGGTGGACCCGCTGCCGGAATGGCCTGAATGGATGATAAACCTGCCGGACCCGTAGCTTTGTTGAAAGGATTATTATCACCGGTAAAAGTGATAGTTGTGAAAGACATGAAACCTGCAAATAAAGTGAGACAAATCTTTTTCGGCATTATCGGTTGTATTTTTTTGTCGGCACTGGCGGTCAATACTGCCGCCGCCGAGGCGCGAACGCAGACTTATACCTACAAGCACGTCGGAGAGCTTGAAATAAAAGCGAACGTTTATCGCGCTGATGACCAGAAGGTTCGTCCCGTCGTTGTCTGGATACACGGCGGCGCATTAATCATGGGGGGACGAGATGGTGTCAACCGGCGCGTTAAAAAGATGTTTCTGGACGCCGGCTATGCAATCGTTTCGATTGATTATCGCCTCGCTCCCGAAACAAAACTGCCGGCGATTATAGAAGACGTCGAGGACGCCTTCGAATGGATACGGGAAAAGGGGCCGGAGTTGTTTTCCATCGACAGCAGTAAGATAGCCGTTTTGGGCGGCTCGGCAGGCGGTTATCTGACTCTCGCTGCGGGGCATCGTGTGAAGCCCCGCCCTGCCGTGCTTGTTGCATTTTGGGGTTATGGTGATTTGATTGGCGACTGGTACAGCAAACCCAGCCCTCATCGGCGCCATCAGAGATCGAAGATGACCGAAGACCAGGTCCGCAGACAGGTAAGCGGCCCGGCTATTGCAAACTCTAAAGACCGAAACGGTGACGGCGGAGCGTTCTATCAATTTTGCCGGCAGCGTGGAATCTGGCCCGGGGAAGTTTCCGGCTGGGACCCGCACAAAGAAGCGAAAAAGTTTTATCCGTACATGCCGGTCAAAAACGTCAGTAAAAAATATCCGCCAACGCTGTTAATACACGGCACGAAAGATACGGATGTGCCTTACGAGCAGTCGGTAATGATGGCTGAACAATTCAGGAAGTTTAATATCGACCATGAATTGATTACGATAGCCGGAGGAGAACACGGATTAGGCGGCGGTGACCCTGAAAAAATTGACGAGGCTTATAAAAAGGCTTTTCATTTTGTTCATCAAAGAATAGGCGGGAAATAACCCCCCCGCCGACTTTGAGCAATCCGGACAAATAATAGTATGAGCGGGAAAAGTCAACTTTAGAAAAGGAATAAACTATGCTACTAAACGGCAAAATAAGATTTCACGCAGCAAAGTTAGTCACTATATATTTTGTCCTTGCTTTATGCCAATCACTGGTAATCGCGTCCAGAGAACAAAAGAAAGATTCAGCCGACATTTCGTTTAGTATAAAGAGAAAGGTCATCCACAAAATTAATCCGCGTATTTTCGGTCAGTTTATGGAAAGACCGAGCTGGGGTGAGATCGGTGTTGAGGGAGGACTGATTCCCGGGACACGCAAGCTGCAGCCAGGTGTGCTAAAACTGCTGACGGAAATGGAAATACCAATAATCAGATTTCCCGGTGGGACCGATGTGGACTTCATGGATTGGCGCGATATGGTTGATAACGTGCCGAACCGAACATCTCAGCGACCTGTCAGCACCGGCCATCGCGGACACAAGGTAACCAATAACTTCGGTTATGACCAGTTCCTTCAATTTTGCGAAGATGCCGGCGCAGAGGCTATCGTAGTTGTGAATTTTCGGGATGGCCTGCTCAAGAAGAAGACCCTGAGACAAGCCGCCATGCATGCGGCAGCATTGGTTGCCTACTGCAATGCGCCGGTTGGAGCACAATTGCCGCAGGGTATGTATGACTGGCCCGCCCTGCGAGCGAAAAATGGGAGAGCCAAACCCTATAAGGTAAAATATTTTCAAATCGGTAATGAAACCTGGGCCTTCATAAGAGAATTAAAGCAGATGTTGCCCGATGAGGCGCC
Organism: uncultured Pirellulales bacterium; assembly: GCA_964653075.1. GTDB lineage: Bacteria > Planctomycetota > Phycisphaerae > Sedimentisphaerales > Anaerobacaceae > NIOZ-UU13. Next base: position 10,318 of record CAZZAX010000020.1, on the reverse strand, counting down.
TGAGTTTTATGCTGAGTGCTTGACTTCTTACATCGAAGCAATGCGGTCGGTAGACCCTTCTATCGAAATTATTGCAGATGGACACGACGGTAATCTATCAGGCATCTTCAAGCAGGTTTATAAACAAACAGCAGACAAAGTATCATATTTTGCCACACATTTTTATACCCCATGGGCCATTACAAAAGTTCAGGAAGAAAGACAAGACGTACCAATAAGCGAACTTTCAGCCGACGAAATCTGGCGAGCATGGGTTGCAGTGACATGGTTCGATGATAACGGCCGGTCGATTATTAACCATCCCGGCATAAATGCTGCGCGAAGAGGCGGCTACAAATCAGCCGTAACCGAATGGAACTGGAACGGCTGGTGGAGACTCAGCGGCCCCGATCCCGCCTTGAATTCGAGCTTTGCCAAGGGGCTTGGCGCTGCCGGATATCTTCACGCCTTTATGCGGGCGGCGGATGTAATCGAGCTGGGCTGCCAGTCTATGCTCGTGGGCAACTCATGGGGAATTCACGCAATCAAAGCCGATGTCGAAGCTAAGATTCCCCCTTTCTATATGCCTACCGGCCAGGTCACTATGTTCTATTCTCAGCACCACGGAGAGAACCTGCTTGCTCTGGAAAGCAAAAACGTGCCGACATATAAACAGCCGTATCGGATGGGCGGTATCAGACCTCAAGAAAAGGTCGCCTATATTGACGCATTAGCTACAGCGGATGACAAAAGTGTCTATTTTCATGCCATCAACCGAAGCTTTGAAAAATCGATAGATGTAACAGTCGATATTTCCGCTTTAGGCCGCTTCGAGGGTCGTGCCGTACATCATATTTTGGAAGGACGACTTAACGATACACCAAAAGCAAATGAAGACAGACAGATCGGCCTGATAACTCGAAGAGATATATTCTACGATGACAGCAGGCTAAAAATAACCTTGCCGAACAGGTCAATTTCATGCATCGAATTCATACGGAATTGATTAATCCAGAAGATTTTCTAAAAAATAGTTTTAAATGAGAAGTGCTAAGAATAAATGTCACCAGGTTTTTGATAAGGAGTAAATATGAATAGGAGGGAATTTTTAACAGGCTCAGCAATTGGAGTAACAAGCTTAGGCATTTCACAGGTATTGCACGCAAGAAGAGCCGCAATAAATACGGACGGTCTGGCTAAATGTCGAAATGCGAACGTACTGATGATAACCTGTCACGACATTGGGCGGCATTTAGGCTGTTACGGTGTAAGGACAGTTCACACGGACAACCTCAACGGACTGGCAAAAAAAGGGATTCGTTTCCAAAACTACTTCGCAACAGATTGTGTATGCAGTCCGAGCAGAGGAGGTATTCTTACCGGAAGATATCCCCAGGCCAACGGGCTGATGGGATTGACGCATCAGCCATGGGGATGGAGCTTAAATAAAGACGAAAAGCACATAGCGGCCATTCTTAACCAGGCCGGTTACGAAACTATATTAGTAGGTCTCCAGCACGTTACAAGCAAAGATCCCGCTTCGCTCGGCTATCAGCGCGTATTGTCGAGGGAACGCAAGGCCGAACAAACCGTTCAGGCCACAAAAGTGCTGCTCCGAAAAGCAAGGAAACAAAATCGTCCTTTCTTCATGAAAGTGGGCTTTTTCGAGGTACATCGTCCGTTTACCGTCGGCAAAGATACAGAAAAAGGGATATTCATACCGCACTTCCTCAAAGACACTCCCCAAATCCGTGAGGACCTTGCGAAGTTTCAGGGGACAATCCGCTTTTTCGATAAATGTGTCGGTGAAATCTTGGAGGCACTGAGAAAAAGCCGTGTAGCAGATAATACACTGGTGATATTTACTGCGGACCACGGGATTCCTTACCCCGGTGCGAAATGGTGTCTTTACGATCCCGGTATCGAGACACCTTTGATTATGTATCATCCGGCAACTGTCCTCGAAGGCGGTAAGGTTTTTAAGCAGTTAATGAGTAACGTTGACTTTCTACCGACACTGCTTGATATTCTCGGCGTTGAGATTCCGCACAACCTTCAGGGTCACAGCTTCAGGGACGTGATAGAAGGCACGCAAACGGACTCGCCACGAAACGAAATATTCGCCCAGCGTACAAGTCACGCACTTCGTGACAACACTTCCAGAACCGTGCGAACGACCCGCTATAAGCTAATCCGCTACTTCGAGCCGGGCAGGACAATTGAGTTTCCTACGGACGCCGTGCCGCAACGGGTGGCCGAACATACAGAGCGGCCAAAAAGACCTATGGGCAAAAGACCTGTTGTTCAATTATTCGACTTGAAGCAAGACCCGCACGAACGTAATGACCTCGCCGCCTCGCCGGAATACGCAAATATCGTCAGGGACTTGTCAAATCGGCTTTGGCGCTGGATGGAGGAAGTGGGCGATCCTATTCTCGAAGGGCCTCTTGTCACGCCATACTACAGGCAAGCTATGGAAGATTATCGCCGCTTCCAACATCAAAGAAGCAAGTAGTCAGCCAAACAGCCTGTGGCTTCTCAAGGCCGATTTGTTGTTTGATGCTCATGCCCGGCTACTCCGGGCCGCCGAGGAAACCCTCGTGAAAAAAGACCGGCTTGTAACCATTTTCAGTTAACCAGCGGATGGCCACATCGAGCCTTTCGAAGTGGTCGGGAAGATAGTTGGAGTAAAACGGCCAGAAGTACTGCTCATGGGTAAAGATGTCCATAATCTCCGCCTGGTTTGGGTCTTCGGTGAGCGGTGCGAGAGTCGGTATAATTCGCTCGACGGGTGTGCTGTTACAGACGATGTCAACTTTGGAAAAAACTATGCCGCTTCCGAAATCCATAAGAGCATCATGGCGCGACAGATACTCCGAGCGGACATCATCTATAAGATAGTTGACATCCCATACGCCGCCCTGCCGGCGGAAATAACCGCTCAGCACACGTACCCCTCGTTCATATAGAGGCTTCAGGGCCTCAGGCTGAACCATTCCCCAGTGTATGACCGTTGGCGGCGAATACGCCTGCTCGGAAGCAAAGCGAATTATCTGCTCGGCCACCTTGTCAAAATCGGCCGTCAGCTTCGCCGCCGGCGCGTTCTGGTAAGGACGGTCTGGCTTATTTGCATAGGCATGAAAGGCAAGCTTGAGCCAGTCGGAATTGTCCCGCCACTGCCCTTTGTAACGGTCCGGAAACTGCGGTAACTCAAATCCGTCTTCGGTTGTATAATAGATGTTAAGGACGAAACGTGTGCCGTATTTCGAATGGAGCCGCCGGAGATTCCTCAGATAAAAGCAGTCGAACAAAGAGGCATATTTATTCTTCGCAATATCGCGCAAAAAGAAGCTGTTATCATCAATAGAAAATCTATAACGGGGCACAGAATGCCTGTCCCAAATTACCCGGATACGATGCTCTTGCCTGCCGAAATTATTCTCGCATACCGCTGTGATTTGCGTCTGCTTTTGGCGCAAAATAATTTCCGAAGTGAATTTCGCGTCGTCCCTTTGTGCAGGCGAACCGTTCACAATAACCCGGCCATTAAGAGGGGCCTGTCCTGATACCTTGATTTTCAAACCTCCATCTACCTGCTTTCCGTGTCTTCGGTTTAATACCGCCCCGTGAAAAGGCTCCTCAATCCTCAGAGAGCCGGATGCCTGCGCCGGCAGTGGCCCTGACTTTGCAATAATGATTCCTGCAGCTCCGGCCGCAGTGCTTTTCATAAAGTGGCGTCGTGTTTTTGGTAACTCCTTCATTTTCTCATCTCCCTTCATAATCGAATCTTTTCTTATCGATTCAGCGAGTATCTTTGAATCCCATTTTTATATGCCGGCCGGAATTTTCTGCATTCCCATCAGACTCATAAGCGCCAACATCAAATGGTGCTTTCCTCTGTGTATGATTAAAATCCAGCTCCGGAGCAAAAACAGATTCGGCTTTATTAATCAGCACTGAGTCCGGTTTCGGCCAATAGTTCTTTTCGTCAGGACCAACAAAGGCATCGTAAACAGTCCCGCCATTACAAAACTGAAAGCCGTCAATCTTTATGCCATTTAAGCGGCCTTGAACAAAGTTAGAACTGAAGACGGCATTTTCATTTACCTGTGCATCAACGGCGGTAGTGCCCGGGCAATAAATCGCATTATTAGCAAAGACCATTTTATTCGCCTTTTTCCAGCGAATCAGTACACCTCTTGGATGATTAACAATTGTGTTATTTACAATCCTGACATTACCTACATAAGCTACTGCAACATGAGGGGCCGCTGTGATGCCGGTCATGGAGCAATTGAAAACGATGTTATTCCTGATAATTGCATCGGAAACCACCTGGATGCCTTCTCCGGCATTCCATATAACGTTACCTTCGACGATATTGACTCCTTTACCACTGCCATATACGAAGATACCCGGATATTCTTTACCTATATTGGTATCGTGAATGACATTATCCCGGACAATGTTCCCGTATGAGCCGAACTTTATTTCGATACCATCGTTTCCGCCGCTGCTCGTACCTCGCAGGTGGTGAATATAGTTCCCTTCGAACAGTGAATTGGTCGTAACGCATGAGCCGTCGTGACAGCCGATATACATCCCCTCTCCTTCTGTACGGCGTGATTTGCTCAGGCCGGTATGATGAATGTGATTCCTTCTTATGATAAAGGCATCACAGTCTCCGCTGTTCATTGTCAGGGCATTGTTTCCGGTCTGAAAGATTTCACATTCTTCAAATGTAATATGGTGGCCCCGGATAAACCGCACACCGGAGCTGCCGCCCCGGAACCGTACACCCCGGACAATCAGGTGCGAGCAATCGATAAATTCGATGTTATTATACTTGTCTATATTATAAGCAGGACGAGTCAGCATCGGCTGCTGCCCGTTTACCGCCCGGATAATAATCGGTTTTGCGGCCGAGCCTTTAGCCGTAACGGCACGCCGGGCTCCTTGCGAATAAACGCCTCCGTGTAAAATCAATTCATCGCCGGGCTTTAGAGAATTTGCGACAGTTTCGAATTCCTCCTGAGAATCAACATTCGCCGGATAAATTTCAAAGACCGCACCCAGGCAGCTCTCATGGAAAAAACCATTACCTGCACAAACGAAGAACAGAAAAAATAAAAAGATTTTTCGAACGCCCTTTTTTCTCATCCGTCAAACCAAATAGTTTAAAAATGCTTCATCCGATTAATGGGTAGGTGCTCCGAAAAGATTGGGTTCTTGAGGTGGGCCGAGAGAAAAATCGTTTGGGCAGATGGCCGAATTAGGGCAGTCAGGGGGGTAATTTGGACATCTGGGGCCCCGAACGATTTTTCTCGGTCTTTAGGATCGCATATTGACCTAACCATTTCTCGGAAGAACCTTAAAAATTACTTTCTTACAAAGTCCAGCCTTCGCGATATCGAGTGCGGATATACTTATTGGCCTGTGGCAAATTTGTCACTTTCATATTGTCCGCGTCCCATTCGATTCTTGCATCCACCCGCTTGGCCACATTTCCAAGCAGACATATTTCCGTCAGAAGGCCGGAATACTCGAAATCCGCCCCCGCCTGTCGTCCGGCCTTGCAGGCACGGACCCAGTCCTGCTCATGTGAGCCTTCGATCCTCGGGATGGCTTTTTCGGGCTGCTTATACGCTTTCATTCTGCTTTCAGGTATCAGACGCGGGTCTTCCCCGTAAACTCCCGCAACGAGTTTCCCTTTACTTCCTTTGAAAATTACACCCCCTTCGCTATGTCCCATGCGCCTGCCGTCTTCGATTTCTATCGGCCTGGGCGGGCGAACGCCCTCGTACCACGTCAGCTTCACCGGCGGCAAATCACCCCGGGCCCCGAATCGATAGGTTACTATAGATGCCAGCGGATGTGTATCGGGATTCAAATCCAGCGATGTCGCCTCCACACTTTTCGGATGTCCCAGCTTCAATGCCCAGACAACAGGGTCCAGAGTATGGGCCCCGCGGTCACCCATCATTCCGCACCCGAAATCCCACCAGCAGCGCCACACGCCCGGATGGTACGCCGGATGATAAGGCCGCTCAGGTGCCGGCCCCAGCCAAAGGTCCCAATCCAGCGTAGAGGGCACAGGCGGCGTGTCCTTCGGGCGCCGGCTCCACTTCGAGCTCCAATACGCATGACCGAACGGATAATAGGACAAACTGCACCAGGCATCAACCTCGCGTATCCGGCCAATAGCTCCATCAGAAATCCACTCGGATATAAGGCGAATGCCCTCGCCCGAATGTCCCTGTATTCCCATCTGCGTGGTAACGGAATACTTTCGTGCCATTCTGGCCAGCATGCGTGATTCGTATACATCGTGAGTAAGCGGCTTCTGGCAATAAACGTGCTTTTTCCTACGCATCGCTTCGGCGCTGATGACCGCATGGGTATGGTCCGGTGTGGCAACAACAACCGCATCGATGTCTTTCTGCTTGTCCAGCATCTTCCTGAAATCGGTATATATCTTCGCTTTCGGATAGCGCTCGAATGTTTTTGCTGCGTATTCACGGTCCACATCGCACAAGGCCGCGATATTTTCACCCTCAAGCTGCCGCAGATTACTGCCGCCCATACCTCCGATACCAATACCGGCGATATTGAGTTTCTCACTCGGGGCAGTATGACCCTGTCCCCCGAGAACCTGCCTCGGAACAATTGTTATTGCAGCGGCTTTTGCAGTTGTCATAAGAAACCGGCGCCTGTTGATATGCTTTCTTAACATCGGTATCTCTCCAAATAAGTAAATTTGTGTCCCTTAGTATTACAACCGGGACTCTTAGATTTTTATATTACCAAATTTATCAGGAAAACATAACCGAAATGTTTTTTCATTCGCATCCACAAGTGTATGTATTTGCGTTTGCCCGTGAAATTCCTTATTATAGTTATATTTGGAGCCACAGCAATTTAGTTTGTGTCTTTGAAACGGCAATATCTCATTAACCGGAGAAATATGTTATGCACCGTACATTAGTTGCTCTTCTCGCCGTCATTACGACATTGTTCATCTCACAAACGGCATTATCAATCCCGGCCTTTCCGGGTGCCGAAGGATTCGGCGCCATGTCGGTTGGCGGCCGAGGCGGCAAGGTCCTTTTCGTAACAAACCTCAATGACAGCGGACCGGGCAGCTTGCGCGCGGCAGTGGAATCCGACGGCCCAGGAACGGTAATATTTCGCGTATCCGGCACAATAGCCTTGAAATCAAGATTATCTGTTACCAGGCCATACATTACCATAGCAGGCCAAACCGCCCCCGGTGACGGCATATGTCTCAAAAACCATGCCCTCACCATCTCAGCCGACCATGTAATTGTCCGCTATCTTCGGTGCCGGCCGGGAGACAATACAAAGTCCGCAAGCGATGCTCTTTCGATATCGTCCGGCCACAACATTATCGTCGACCACTGCTCGGCAAGCTGGTCCGTCGATGAGACACTTTCGGCCTCAACAGGCAGACAATTGGGCAATGTTACAGTCCAGTGGTGTATCATTTCCGAAAGCCTCCACGATTCTACCCACAGCAAAGGCCCTCACGGCTACGGCTCCTTAATACGCGGGGGCTGGGGCAACGGATACACCTTTCATCATAACCTTTACGCCCATCATCATGCCCGGCTGCCGCGACCGGGCAATTACAATAATCGCAGTAAAGACCCGGAAGGCTTCATACTCGATTTTAGAAATAATGTGATTTACAATTGGGCCGGCCGTGCCGCAGGCTATAACGCCGACGGTTCGAATAAGGCGAACAGCATTACAAAAATGAACTTCGTCGGCAACTATTACAAAACCGGCCCCAATTCAAGTGGAAGCCTTGCCTTCTCGGAAAGTACAAAAACCGCAAAGGCATATTTCAGCGGCAACTGCATGAACAATAGGTTCCCCGACAATCCGTGGTCTCTGGTAACCTTCAGTAATTTTTCGCCGCAAGACCTGAACACCTATAAACAGACGAGCCCGATACCCGTTCCGCCGGTTAAAACACACGATGCAATTACGGCCTATAAGCGCATTTTAGGCGTGTGTGGCGCGAGCCTGCCAAAACGGGATGCAGTGGACATCCGAATTGTAAACAGCGTAAAAAACAGAACAGGAAAAATCATAAACGACGAAGACCAGGTCGGAGGCTGGCCCGACCTGAAATCCGCCAGACCACCGAAAGACTCCGACAATGATGGCATGCCGGATATCTGGGAGAAAAGACATGGATTCGACTCCAAAGACCCGGCCGACAGAAACAACGACCCCGACAAAGACGGCTACACAAACCTCGAAGAATACCTGAACATGACAAAACCCTGATTTTACCGACAATCTTTTTAAAACAGTCATTCCTGTGAAACATGTCCTGAGCGTAGTCGAAGGGACAGGAGTCCAGAAATAATCATTCATCATCTATCATTAATAATTTGAAAAGTTTACACCCGACATTAGCTCACTTGCTTTATAGTTTACCCTCGGTGTTAGCTTACTTGCTTGTCTGCCGGGGGTCGGAGGCTGCCCTCCGGCAGAAATGTTCTTTTACCCTTTGCTTTCTCTAATTCATCTGCTTAACCTTCTCGCGTTTGTTCTGAAGATCGGGACTAACTAAAGCCTGTCTGACAAGCCTTTCGAACTTTCCTCCGAGTTTCCACAGGGGCTTTGGAATTAACTTGAAAATCTCTCCCTGCCTGACTGCGTTCTGCAGTTCGGTGTCCAGAGCATATCCAGTGAGTACAATCCCAATGATGTTCGGGTATTCTTTTCTGGCGATTCTAAGAAGTTCAAGTCCGGTCATCTCAGGCATCCGCATATCAGTTACGATTACATGTACTTTTTTGCGTTTAAGAGCTTCGAGTGCTTCTTTAGCACTTTTAACAAAAAGTTTATTATATGACTCATCTAAGAGACCTCTTTCTAAGGAGTGTAGAGTTGCTTCGTCATCGTCTATGAATAATACAGTTTTCTTCCTTGCTATTTTCTGCTTATTAAACATCTATTTGTCCTTTTCTTGCTAAGAGTATTTTTCTGAGTTTCCACCGCTCAATTGGTTTTAGCGTTTCTTTCCCACAACCTTTCTAAGGGAACCTCATGAGACGCTTCGAGTGCTGTTTCTTGAGATTCTTCTGGCACTTCCTGTTGGGTTTCTTCCTGTAAACTTGCCAGGGCAATATCCCTGTCATCAGCAAACTCTGACATCTGATCGAGGCCGGTTACCAGGAAGATACGTTTTGTTGACATAGCAACGTTACAAAAAACAAGTCGGTGCCCGCAATCAGTTAAAAGCTCGCTTAAATTCAGCAGCTTTGATAAGCTGGAGGAAGTTACAATATCAACGTTAGAAAAATCAACTACTACGTCACAGTTGTCTCTGTCACACAATATCTCCGTAACTGTATTGATTTCACCTCCCATTTCTGGCTCCCGGGGCAATACCACGAGAATGATATTTTCAGACCAATCTTGAATCCCCATCTTAATCTCCTTTGTGCAAGTCTGTTTGATACAATATATAATTAAAAAAAAAGCAATATAGGCGCTGCTGTCAAGCCATACTGCGCAAAACTGTCCTGGTTATTGCTTGAGCTGAATATTAATATCCCTTATAGCCCGTCGAACAAGTGACTCGAGCTCTACTAATCCAAATTTCCACGGTTTAGGAACAAATTTTAAAATCTCTCCATGCTCAACTGCTTTCTGAAGTTCGTTATCTTCTCCATATCCTGTTATTATTATCCCGATAATGCCGGGGAATTCTTTTCTGACGGCTCTAAGAAGTTCAAGCCCGGTCATCTCCGGTATACACATATCAGCCACAATTACATGGACTTCTTCTTGCTGGGTAATTTTAAGTGCTTCTTCACCACTTTTGGCGAAAAGTTTATTATATGATTTACCTAAGAGACCTCTTTCTAAGGAGCGTAAGATCTCTTCGTCATGCTCTACGAATAATACTGTTCTCTTTTTTGCTTTTTTCTTTGTCCCAAACATTTTACTTTTCTCTTGCTAAAGTAGTTTGTACTGTGAGCTTCTGTCCCCATATAGACCACATCTCCTCGCCAGGGTCTAAATGAAATAGACTTAACCCTTTATAATATGTTATCGGCTTATCCAGACAGCAATATTATCCTTTTGCTGCCATATATATAGGAATTTCCTGCCTCATATCGAGGTTTTTTGCTATCTCAATGAATCTGTGTAATGGTGTATTATGTAGATAAACGTGAATCAGTATCCATTATTACTAATACATACATATCTCATCGTATAATTAATCCTATTCTAAAAATCCCCTTGTGTCTTATAGTAATTGAACAGCCGGATAGGTCAGCCATTCATGCAGAGA